>JBAPZR010000997.1:0-9276 GCA_049285335.1 Xanthobacteraceae bacterium
GCATAGGTCCAAATACCGGCCGCTTTCCAGGCAAGCAGCATGTTGCGGTATTCGGTGATCTTGTTTTGGCGTTTCTTGGCCGCCAGCAGATTGTCGGGATTGATGTTTTCAAGACCGATGAAGATGCGCGTTACACCCGCCCGCTTCGCCTTGGCGACAAAATTCGGGATTTTGTGGCAAAGCGTGTCGACCTGAATGAGGAAGCGCACGTCCATGCCGTCTTCCTCGCGCAGCTTGATGATACGATCGAATATCGGCTCCCAGTCCTTGTTGCGGGCGAAATTGTCATCGGTAATGAAAAAGCGGTCGATACCTTGCTCGAAATTCTTGCGCAGGATGTGCTCGACGTCGTCGGGACTGCGCCGGCGAGACTTGCGGCCCTGCACGTTGATGATCGTGCAGAACGAACATTGAAACGGACAGCCGCGACCGGCATCGAAGGTCGTCACGTTGCCGATGGTCTTGCGGACCGAATTCCCGGGCAAGAACGGCGTCACCGCCGCTTCCAGTGCGGGCAGATCGTTGATGTAATTGTAGATCGGCTTGAGCGCGCCGGCGGCGGCATCGCGCACGACCTCGTCCATCCGCCCTTCGGCTTCGCCCGCGAACAGCGTGATCCCCATGTCGAGAGCCCGCTGGAGATCGTCCATCACGGCCGGAAACATCGCCAGCATGCCGGAGACGTGAAACCCCCCGATGATGACAGGGATACCGGCGGCCCGCAGCGGCTTTGCGATGTGTAGTGACCGTGGATATTGATTGGATTGTACGCCGACGAGACCGACAAAGCCGAAATTGTCGTTGGCGCGCATCTCCGCAACGATGCGATCGATCTGCACGCGCGTATTGGTTTCATCGATGGCAACGACATCGATGGAAATGTCGGGCCCGAGAATCTTTCGCTGCGCGCAATCGTCGATGAGACTGTAAACGCTTGCCAGCGAGTTCGCCGGCATCGGCGACCGCAACCAGCGGATCACATAGCCGTCGTCGTCGTAATGCGATGGCTTCACAAGCACGACGTGAAAATGCCTGCGTGCGCCGCGCGTCTCAGCCTCCTGCCCAGAGAATGACATGGCTAGCCCGACCCTGACCGGCAAATCCTAGCGCAGGGCGTACGACAAAGCCAGCGAGGCGGGTCAAGGAATTTTCGTTTTCCGACTTGGCAATTCTCTGAACGATTTCCTTTGCTTCGACGGCGAGCGAATTTGTGGTGTGGCTAAATTGTGAGGCGCTACCGCAACAAAAAAGAACACCGAGCAGGATACGCACTCGGGGTTGTCACAGTCGGTTGCCTCAAAGTTAGGCTTCTATGCTGGGTGGCCAGGTTTGTCGGGGGATGAGGTGCCGCCCAGCCTGGCCTAATGCTCAATAGTTAGTGATCAATCGCGCAAATTCAATGCGCGGCCAAGTGCGCCGCGAGTGTCGCGATTCCAAAATTTGCCACGCCCTGCGGTCCACCCTTGGCGAACTTCGGAATCGAGAGGACACGAGAGAATTTATAGTCCTGGTGTGGTTTTTGGATTTACGTTCCTAAAAGAGTGTTCCGCGGAACCGTAGGAACTTCCAAATCCGCTATACTAGAGGCCAAGATAGGCCGTCTGCACTTGCTTATTATTCGCAAGTTCGGCGCTCGTTCCCTGCATGATCACCTTGCCGCTTTCCAGCACATAAGCCCGCTGCACCAACGTCAAGGCGCGACTGACATTCTGTTCGACCAGTAGGATCGCCGTGCCCATGGCGTGGATTTCCTGAATCTTCAGGAACGTTGCGTCGGTCACGACCGGCGCCAGTCCCAACGACGGCTCATCGAGCATGAGAAGACGCGGCCGAAGCATCAGTCCGCGACCGACCGCCAGCATTTGCTGCTCGCCGCCGCTAAGCGTGCCGGCGAGTTGTCCGCGGCGTTCGGCCAGGATCGGGAAAATGTTGAAGACAAGCTCGAGCGTACGCGCCCGCGCGGCCTTGGCGCTGGGGATATAAGCTCCGATCTCGAGATTCTCTTTGACGGTCAGTTCGGGAAAGACCTGGCGGCCCTCCGGGACATGGGCGATGCCAAGTTCCGTGACTTTGTAGGCCGGCAACGCGGCGATTGTCTGTCCCAAGAACGTAATCGTGCCGGATGTCGGCCGCACCAAACCTGAGATCGCACGCAAGGTGGTGCTCTTGCCGGCGCCATTCGCGCCCAACAGGCCGACGGCTTCACCCTCTCCAACCGCGATGCTTACATCGCTGATCGCCGGAACGGATGCGTAACCAGCACTGACTGTCGACAGCGCTAACACGATTTTCCTCCGACAGCCACCGGCTGCGCGTAGCCAGTTCCGAGGTACGCGCGAATGACATGCTGATTGGCGACGACCTCATTGGGGTCGCCCTCTGCGATCTTCTGGCCGTGATCGAGAACGACGATATGACGGGCGACCGCCATAATGGCGCGCATCACGTGCTCGACGATGACAATGGTCAATCCGCGTTGCGAGAGTCTTCCAATCAACGCGACAGCCTGATCGATCTCCGCCGGGTTGAGACCGGCCATGACCTCGTCGAGAAGCAAGAGTCGTGGTTGTGTCGCCAAGGCACGCGCCAGTTCGAGACGGCGTTGATCAATGGTGGTCAGGTCACGGGCAGGCGCGTGCTCTTTGGCAGAAAGGCCGGTGAAGTCGATGGCTTCGCGCGCTCGCGCGCGTGCGACTTCAAGTCTGCGGTCGCGCAAGAAAGCGCCGGTCATCACGTTCGCCAGCACGGTCATTTTGCCGAACGGCCGGGCGACCTGAAATGTGCGCGCCAAGCCGTGTTCACAAATGTCATGCGGGCGCAATCCCACGAGCTCGCGGCCGAAAGCAAGGACCGAGCCGGAATCAGGGCGATAATAGCCGGTGATGAGATTGAAGCTTGTGGTCTTGCCGGCGCCGTTCGGCCCGATGAGCGCGACGGTCTCGCCCTCGTTAACCGCGAAGCTCAAATCCTGCACGGCGCGTAATCCGCCGAAGCGCCGGTTGAGTTTGCGAATGACAAGCGCCTCAGCCATCGAGCGGCACTTCCTTTGTTCGCGCTGCACCGGCGCGAAAAAGACTTTCATAAGCCTCTGTGAAGACGCCGATCAATCCGTTCGGCCGGATCAAAATCACCGCGATCAGAAGCAGGCCGTAAACGGTCAACTGCAGACCGCCATGGCCGCCGCCGAGCCAGCTTTGCAGCAGCGCGGATGTGGATTCTAATAGGACAGTGCCGACAACGGGGCCCCACAGCGTGCCGATGCCACCGACAATGGACACCAGCGCCGCCTCCACCGAGACGTTGAAGCTGAACGCGGTGTTAGGATCGATAAAGTAGATATATTGAACATAAAAGGTTCCCGCGAGCGCGGTCAGAAACGCGCTGATCAGGTAGACGTCCCGTTTGATCCGCGGCGCGTCGACGCCGATCGCTTCGGCGGCATCCTCGTCTTCGCCGACAGCGACGAGATAGTATCCCATCCACGACCGCTCGATCCGATAGGTGATCACAAGCCCAATCACTAGCAGCGCGAGCGCAATGTAGTAGTAAGGCGCCTTGCCGTCGAACTGCATCATCAACGGCGCGTCGCCAAGATTGGGCATTGTCGTGCCTTCCGCGCCCCAAGCAAAATCACGAAACTTCAGAAACAAAAGCATCAAGACCTGCGCCGTCGCGATTGTCGCAATGGCGAAATACGGACCGCGTAGCCGAAAGCAAAGCGCGCCGATTGGCAGGCTCGCCAGCATGGCCACAACACCGCCCGCCAGCATGCCGATCCAGGGCGAAATGCCGTAGCGAATGAGCAATATCGTCGACGTATACGCCCCAAGGCCGAAATAGGCGGCATGCCCCAGCGACAGCTGTTTGGCGTAGCCGCCCATCAAATTCCAGGCAACTCCGATGAAGGCAAACAACAGGATCCTTATGAAAATGTCCGTGGCAAATGCGCTTGACACGAACAGCGGCAAAGCCAGCGCCGGCACGGCGAGGACAACGCTCCAAACCATTCCCCGGTTGACGATTCTTCCGGTCACCGGCTCCACCCTCCGAACAGGCCGTTCGGCCGAAGCGCAAGCGTCAGCAAAAGCATCGCGAAAACGACGATCAAGCCGGAATCGGCGCCGACAAACTGAATGCCGAGCGATTCGGCGACGCCCATCATCAAGCTCGCGATCAGTGCGCCCGTGACGTTTCCAAGAGTTCCTAACACCACAGCGACGAAGGCCATCAGCACGAAAACCTGGCCGACCAGCGGATAGGCCGGATAAAACGGCATCAACAGCGACCCCGCGGCGCCCGCAAGCGCGAGCGCTACGCCGACGGCGACGCAGAATACGCGGTCGGGATTGATCCCCATCAGCATTGCGACGTCGCGATTCTGCGCCGCCGCGCGCATCGCTTTGCCGAGATCGGTCGCGTACAGGAAAAGCCAAAGCAACCCGCTCAGCAGCATGGCAACTGCAAAGGCGATGAGCTTCGCCAGCGGGATGTACAGCGCACCGATATGGAGGGCAGCTTCGCTGTAGGATGTTTGCACAGTGCGGTAATTGGCCGTGAACAAAAGCAGCGCGACGTTCACCAAGAGCAACGACAGCGCGAAGGTGAGAAAAATCTGCGGCATATCGCCAAGCGCCAGCACGCGCCTGATCAAAAAATGCTGCAGCAATATGCCGACGACAAAGAGCGCCGGCATGGAAACGACAAGCGATACAAGCGGATCGATGCCGAAGCTCGTCGCCAGAAAATAGCTGATATACATCCCGATCATCACGAACTCGCCTTGGGCGAAGTTCACGATTTTGACGACCCCGAAAATCAGCGTGACGCCGATGCTCACCAGTGCATAGATGCCGCCGATGAGCAGGCCATTCACCACCGCCTGTGCGACCGTCGTGAGCATTGGCGCGACGATTGCTCAGCTTTTCATCAGCGAGGCGCGCGCATCCTCTTTGGGAAACACCGTCGCCAGATCGGCATGCTGCCACTGCACTCCGACCGGATGCGCATAGATGTTTTTCCCGTCGGGCCCGAATTTGACTTTTCCGCCGGGACCCATGGCCGCGTATCCCGACGAAACGTCAAGCGTTGCCAGCGCATCGCGCACCTTTTGCGGGTCGGTCGACGCGGCTCGCTCCAGCGCATCGGCGATCATGAAGGTTTGCGCAACGAGGCCGCCGGCATACTCGAACAGGAACTCGCCGTACTGTTTCTTGTAGACTTCATTGACCTTCTGGGCGTCGGCGCTGACGTCGTGGTTCCAATGCGCGACGCCAAGCAATCCCTCCGCAACAGAGCCTACGTTTTTGTAGAAGTCCGGAATGACAAAGCCACCGGAGCCGCCATTGATGGCAATCTCCAGCCCATTTTGCTTGATCGCGCGAATTATCAGGATGAGGTCGTTCAAATAGGACACCGGAAACAGCATGTTCGCGCCTGAGGCCTTGACCTTGTTGATGAGTGGGCCGGCGTCGGTCAAGCCGGCGGAATACGGTTCGAACATGACGATCTCGACGCCCTGGCCCGGGGCTTGTTCGCGCAAGCCATTGGATGTCGATGTGCCGAACGCGGTATTCTCGAAAACCACCGCCACTTTCGGAGTTTCGCTCACCAGTTTGGACATTTGCAGTTGTGCCAGAGCGAATTGGGACGCACGGCAGAACGGCGTGAATGTATAGTGACGATCCTTATTCAACTGATCGGAGCTCGATCCGGTCAGCAGCGGCATCTTTGCGCGTTCTGCGACTTCGCTTGCGATCAAAGTAAGCGCGCTGGCAAAGCAGCCGTGGATGGCGGACAGCTTATAGCCGGTGATGAGACGGTCGGTCTCGGTGCGGGTCACGGTCGTGTCGCTCTGCACGTCCGAGACAATCAGGTTGAGGGGTGCGCCACCGAGCGATTTTATTCCGCCGGCATCGTTGACCATCTGGACCGCGAGTTTAGCGGCGTTGACGCAGCCCTGGCCAATCTGCGCAAAATTTCCGGTAGTTGGATAGAGCGCCCCGATATTCACGGGCTCGGCCGCGAAAGCCCTGCGCGCGATGCCGAAGGTTGCAAGCGCGACGGCGCCGGCCGTTTTTTTGAGAAAATCCCTGCGGCCACGCCGCGTTACTAGGCTCGAACTCTTTAGCATGTTCACCTCCCTGACGCTTTTTCGTGTTTGGATTTTCGCGGCGTTCCGCGTGCGATGTCGTTGCCTCACATACTGTACCCCGTGGCGACGAGGGTCACGCCGTCTCGCCGGATGGCTTTGCATTAATGAATACAACATTATTTATAAGATTGTAAACAATCCAATTTTGCATTATCTGTGGCGCAATGATCGCCAGGAGAACGACCCCGCCTCAGCGCGCCGTGCGCGCGGAAACTGCCGCACCTCCCGCGCGCGAGCGAGACACGCGCGGACAATCTATAGCCGAACTGATCGCGACCGGCCTGGAAGAGGACATCGTGCTCGGCCGGCGCCACCCGCGCGAGCGGCTCATCGAGCAGGATCTTTGCGATCGCTTCAAGACACATCGCGGCGACGTTCGGCTTGCTCTGTTCGAACTTGAGAAAAAGGGCATCGTGCGGCGCATTCCCAACCGTGGCGCTATCGTGCGCGATCTCACCCCCAAGGAGGTCATGGAGATCTACGCGGTACGCGAGGAGCTGGAGGTCATGGCGGTCCGCATTCTGCCCTTGCCGGTCGCGGCATCGAGTATCGCGGAACTCGAGAAAATCCAGAAGCGGCACAGTGCTGCAATCGACAAAGACGATATGCTTGCGGTGTTCTATGCCAATCTTCAATTCCACCAGACGCTGTTTGCGCTTTGCGGCAATGCGTGCCTGATTGAAACCATCAAGACCCTCGAGGAAATGGTCTATGGAATTCGCTTCTATGCCAATGCACTTCCGCAGGCCTTGGAGAGAGCGCGCGGCGATCACTTCGATATGATCGAAGCGCTGCGCGCCTCGCGGCGCGACGAATTGCTAAAACTTGCGCGACAACACCTCAAACCGTCGCCGCAGGCCTATATTCGCGCTTACGAACGGAGGTTCGGAGGCGCGGCGCGCAACAAGTAACCAAGGATTGACCGAAGGACTAGCCATGAAACGGATACTTATTACGGGCGCAGCAGGACAAATCGGGGTCGCATTGCGTGAGGGGCTGCGCGGCAGCTATCCGCTCATTCGGCTTCTCGATGTCGCCCCGTTAGGCGAAGCCGAGACCGGCGAAGAAGTCATTATCGCCGACATACGCGACATCGCGGCAATGGAAAAAGCGATGGCCGGCATCGATTGCGTCGTTCACCTCGCCGGCGCGTCGGTTGAATCGCCCTGGGACAAAGTGCTGCCGCTGAACATTGAAGGTTGTTACAACACCTTCGAGGCTGCCCGCCGTCAAGGCGTTAAACGGTTTATCTTCGCCAGTTCGAACCACGCCGTGGGCTTTCACCGGCGCGAGCGCTTCATCGACAATACCGTCGTCCCGAGGCCGGACACGCGCTATGGCGTATCGAAGGTCTTCGGCGAGGCGCTCGGCCGGCTCTATGCCGATAAATACGGCCTGAGCGTCGCTTGCCTTCGCATCGGCACGTTCCGCAATCCCGATCGCCCGGCCGAGACGCGGCAGCTCCTCACCTGGATCAGCCACCGCGATATGGTGCAGCTTGTGCGCCGCTGCATCGATTATCCGCATTACCACTTCGTCGTCGCCTACGGCGTGTCCAACAACCTGCGCAGCCGCTGGGATAATTCCAACGTCAAATTTCTCGGCTACCATCCCGAGGACGATTCAGAAGTGTTCGCGCCGGAGATTTTGGCCAAGGGCGAAAAGGAAAATGAAATCGCCGCACAATTCCACGGCGGTTTCTATTGCCCGATGGAATTCGCCGGCGACACGACATTAATCGACTAAACTCGGATCGACGTAACCAAGAGATGCAGGCCGGCGGAAGTCGGGTTCCCCATGTCATGCCTTACATGCGGAAGGAACGACCCTCACGAAAGGAGGGTTGGTCCGGATGGAAACAGTTGTTCAATATATCGAATTCGCCGCGGAATGTGACCGCTTGGCTGCGGATGCGCAGTCGGAACGGCATCGGAAAATCTTAGAAGAGATGGCTCAAGTTTGGAGAAAGCTGGCGCGAGACGCTCAGACCAAGAACGTTAAAATCTAGCGCTCCTCGCCCGCTTCTACATTTTCATCGACCTTTTTCTCTTCGGCCAAACGGAGCCACACCTGGGCCATGTGCACGAGCGCCGCGCGCGCCCGTTGACTCACGAACGTGCCCGCCATTTCCATGCATTCCCGAGCAAACTGCCGATATTGCTCAGAGCTAGACATTGTGCCGGCATTCCCCCGTCACTCTTGCTGCAACGCCGAAGTGCTTTCGGAAGTTCCTGCAGATTTTGAGTTCCATACCGAAATCCCGCCAAACGAGTAAAGACGAGTGTCTCCGCGCCCGGGCCGCGACCTGTGATTGAAATTGTGCGCGTTCGACGGCTCGCAGGCGGCCGCGCTTGCAGCGTGGAGCGGGCCGCACCAAGATCCCGGCTCATCGTTGGCGCCCCTCGCAAGCCATCGGCCGTTTCACCCGTTGCCAAGCAGCCCGTGTCCGTCCGTCGAAGCCACCAAACGCCCGGGCCGTCCGTTACAACACTGTTGGATGAGGCGACGCGTGCTCGCGAGAGAGCTTGGGCGCTCATTTGATGCGACCGGCTCGGAAAACGTTCTCGCGAATTTTTCGCGTCGTCGCGTTGACCGCGCGGCTGCGTCTTTTCGCGTCGTCTTCCGCGATCTCCTGCTTGCCCGTTCCTGCGGCTTCCGGAGCAGGGCCCCAACTGCTATCGTCTGCGGCAACAAAAGCGTAAGGGAGGACGTCGGTGATACCTGGGGCCTTCAATTACCATCGTCCGGCATCCGTTTCGGAAGCAGTCGGGCTACTGGCGACATTAGGCGACGATGGCCGCGCGCTCGCCGGCGGTCACAGTCTCATTCCCATGATGAAACTGCGTCTGGCGACGCCGGCCAATCTGGTCGATCTCGCCGGCATTGCCGATCTCAGAGGCATCCGCAGCGACGGCGGCGATATCGTGATCGGCGCCATGACGACGCAACACGATCTGATCGGTGCTGACCTTCTCACAGCAAAAGTCCCGATCCTGCGCGAGACCTCGCTGGTGATCGCCGACCCGCAGGTGCGCTATGTCGGCACGCTCGGCGGCAATGTCGCTAATGGCGATCCCGGCAATGACATGCCGGCGGTGATGATGTGCCTCGGCGCGACCTACCAC
>JBAPZR010000998.1:0-2669 GCA_049285335.1 Xanthobacteraceae bacterium
TGGCACAAAGCGGACATACGCGCCGCCCTCTGTAATGTCTGCTTTTGAGGGTAAAGCGGACATCCCACGGATGCACTTCAATGTCCGCTTATGACACAAAGCGGACATTGGGCGACTGGAACTTGCGGTCTGGCAAACGGTTATCGGATTGCATTCCACTGAAACCATCCTGTAATAGCATAGTGAATACATTCCGTTCCCGCTAACCCCTTGATCTCAAGTCCTAGGGGTCCCGTAGTGCAGCACGAAGTCGAGTTACCGATGGGACGTGGGCCTGCCGCGACAGAGGCGACCCTCGAGGATACAGAAGACTTAGCTAATTTGCTTTCGCTGTCCTACGAGCCGATGCTCGCGTGGCGTCTGGATGGTGCGATCAAGTTCTGGAATGCCGGAGCCGAACGACTTTACGGATTCGCACCAGACGAGGCGGTCGGGCGCAGCAGCCATTCCCTTTTACATACAAAATTCCCAATCGAACTTACCGAGTTGCGTTCACGGCTACAGAATGAGCGTTATTGGTCCGGTGAGCTACGCCATGTCTGCAAGTATGGCCGTGAAGTCGTTGTAGATAGCCGGATGCAATTGATCGGCGATGACACCGTGCTTGAGGTCAATCGCGACATTACCGAGCATAAGCGGTCCGAGAATGCGCTGCGGCAGAGCGAAGCCAGACTTGCAGAGGAATTGGCCCACGCAAAGCTTCTGCACTCCATAAGCGTTGAGCTGGTTCTCGAACAAAGTATCGAGGCGCTTTATCAGAAGCTTGTGGACGCAGCAGTGATCGTCATGCGCTCGCAGTGTGCGAGCATGCAGATGTTCTATCCCGATCGAGACGGGGCAGGTAAGCTTCATCTCTTGGCACACCTCGGATTCAGCTCACACGCCGCAAAGTCTTGGGAATGGATTGGCGTCGAGTCACATAGTAGTTGCGCCGCTGCCATGCGGAATCGACAACGAGTGATCGTGTCGGATGTGGAGCAGTGCGATGACTTGGCTGGCACAGACGATCTGGCGGGCTACCGCGAAGCCGGTATCCGGGCAGTGCAGAGCACACCATTTTCTCGCAACGGCCTGCTGGTGGGAATGATTTCAACCCATTGGAGCGAGCCGCACCAACCTTCAGAACGTGAATTGCGGCAATTGGATGTACTCGCTCGACAGGCCGCGGACCTTATCGAACGCAGTCAAACTGCAGATGCGTTGCAGCAGAGTGAAGAAAAATTGCGGGTACTCGCGTCAATCGTCGAGTCGAGTGACGATGCCATCGTTAGCAAGAACCTCGATGGCATTATCGCAAGCTGGAATAAGGGTGCGGAGCGTGTGTTCGGCTACACGGCCGAAGAGGCAATTGGCCAACCCATCACAATGGTCATTCCGCAAGACGGCAAGATGAAGAACGTATGATTCTGACACGTATTAGGCGAGGAGAGCGTATCGATCATTTCGAGACCGTTCGACAACACAAGCATGGTAACTTGATTGCCGTTTCACTGACAGTTTCCCCCGTTAAAAGTGCCGCAGGCAAGATTGTGGGAGCATCGAAAATCGCTTGGGACATTACCGAGCAGAGGCGGGCTCAAGAACAAATAGCTACCTTGGCTCGGGAAGCCGAGCACCGAAGCAGGAACATGCTGGCGACCGTGCAAGCAACCGTCAATCTTTCTCAATCCGACACGCCCGAAGGTTTCAAACACGCCATTGAAGGACGCATCCAGGCAATCGCAAATGTTCACTCGTTGTTTGCGCAGTCGCGTTGGATTGGCGCCGAACTGTCAGCTATCGTGACGCAGGAGCTTGCGCCCTATTTCAAGGAGAACGAAGCGCACTTGCGAATTGACGGTCCCCCGGTGTTGCTAAAGCCTGACGCTGCTCAGGCGATTGCGGTGATTGTGCACGAGCTGGCGACCAATGCGGCCAAGTATGGGGCTCTATCTGCGAACGGAGGTCAGGTTGAGCTTAATTGGTCGCACGCCGCTGACGGATGGGTCGTCCTCCGCTGGACGGAGACGGGTGGGCCACCAGTGAAGCAATCCACGCGCCGCGGCTTCGGTACGCGGGTTATCGAAAGCATGATTGGGCAACTAAAAGGCAAAACATCTTTCGATTGGCGGCCGGAAGGGCTTGCGTGCGTAATCACCCTCCAAGCTTGATGTCGCATAACCGGTTTTGTTCGCCCGCGATTGAATAGCTGGTACGATGTCTACTTTTGGCACAAAGCGGACGTCCCAATACGCTCAGCCAATGTCTGCTTTTGGGGGTAAAGCGGACATCGCGTTTCTTGGGCCCAATGTCCGCTAATGACCCGCGTTCGCTCTCACTTTCCAAACCAGTCTCTTCGAATTGATTGGTGCTGTACTGGGTCGAATTCGGTGACTTTTGCAAATCGCATTACCTTCGCCTTGCAGTAAGGTTCATCGGCCAAGTAGTCATTCAATTCATCGATCGTTTCTGCGCGCGCTATGAGAACTCCACCTTTGGGTGGAATCGAAGGGCCGGACAGCAAGAATAGGCCTTCGTCATAGCCTTGCTGCAGAAACTGGCGACGCGCGCTCTCAGCCGGCCCTTTATACCCCCGACGCCCCGGCTGGCGATTGACTCGTACTGGCGAGCACATCCGCTTCGTGCTGATCGATTAGCGCGCGCCCTGGCGGCACGCACCGGAGCGCCGA
>JBAPZR010000999.1:0-1569 GCA_049285335.1 Xanthobacteraceae bacterium
AAGGCGTTTTGCGTGATTCATAGGTGGTCGGCATTACGAAGGACCGACTATGGACGAGACCTGGAAGTCTGATCTTGACCGGTGGCTTTCACCTTTCCTCAGTGCTTTCCGACACAAGGTGCGGGCACGGATGTGCCCGGTTTATGTTGCGGGGCTGATTGGCGCTGGTGATCGCAAGAGCGTCCAGCCGATGGCGGCGCGGCTGGCACCGGGCGAGTATGATCAGTTGCACCATTTCATTGCTGATGGCGTTTGGGATGCGGCGCCATTGGAGGCGGAATTGCTCGTTCAGGCCGATCGCCTGGTCGGCGGCAAAGATGCGGTGCTGGTCATCGACGACACGGCAATGCCGAAGAAGGGCGATCGTTCGGTTGGTGTCGCTCCGCAATATGCTTCGTCTCTCGGCAAGACGGCCAATTGCCAAACACTGGTGTCGCTGACGCTTGCTCGGGGTGAGGTGCCGGTCATGGTCGCATTGCGTCTCTTCGTTCCCGAGAGCTGGACGAGCGATCCGGTGCGCTTGAAGCGCGCGGGCGTTCCAGCCGAGCACCGCGCGGCGCGGACCAAGCCAGAGATCGCCCTGGCGGAGATCGATCGCGTGATTGCAGCCGGCATGCGTTTTGGCTGCGTGCTGGCAGATGCCGGTTACGGCCTCAGCGCGCCGTTCCGTCAGGGGCTCACGACCCGCGGCCTGGCGTGGGCCGTCGGTATCCCTCGTCACCTGAAGGTTTATCCGGTCGGGGTAAAACTGATCTGGCCGGTTGCCGACCGGGGTCGGCCTCGCAAGCGGCACATTCCGGATATCCTGTCGAGGCCGGCCGAAGACATGCTGGCCAACGCCAAGTGGCAAAATGTGAGCTGGCGAAACGGTACCAAGGGCCGGCTCGAAGCTCGCTTCGCCGCGGTCCGCGTACGGACCGCCGATGGACCACCGCAGCGGATCAAGGATATGGGTCAGCAGCATCTTCCGGGGGACGAAGCCTGGCTCATCGGCGAACAAAGGACGTCGGGAGAGAAGAAATATTATCTCGCCAATCTGCCAGCCAAAACGAATCTGCGCAGGTTAGCTGCCACGATCAAAGCGCGATGGATTTGCGAACAGGCTCATCAACAGTTGAAAGAGGAGCTCGGGCTTGATCACTTCGAGGGACGATCCTGGCAAGGCCTCCACCGTCATGCGCTCATGACCATGATTGCTTACGCATTCCTCCAACATCGCCGTCTCGCACAAGCGGGGCGGAAAAAAAAGAATCAGCGGTCCACCGCCTCAGCCAAGCTTACCGGCGGTACGCCACGCCATCGTCGAACTCATCGTTCAACCACGACCTCAGCGATGCCCGTACTGCAGAAGACAAATCGGCCAAAAGCAGCGGCGTAAATAAATCTGCCAAAGTAGTGCTATCACGAGTATCCAATTGGAAATTTGGGTACCCGCGATCGATGTTTTCCCGCTTAACCATTCCATGGCTTCCTCCTAGATAGGCTGCCTCACTTCTTTGCCTTCAGTCCGAGCTGGCGAGCCGAAGGGAAGCGCGAACTTCCGCCCCGGCCCTAACCCCGGCCAAGGAA
>JBAPZR010001000.1:0-2465 GCA_049285335.1 Xanthobacteraceae bacterium
GCAGATGAAGGCGGGTAGACCCCTATCTTGGGCCGGTGTACCGCTGACACCGTGACAGCAGAACCCGGGGAACCGATCAGTGCTCGCCTACATTTTCTGGCATCGCCCTTATCCGCAGATCGAGCAAGGGACTTACGAAGAATCGATCCTGCGCTTCCACGCCGAGCTTGCTAGCCACCCGCCGCCCGGCTTCATCAGTGCATCGTCATTCGCAATCGGTGCCGTCCCGTGGCTCGGCGGCGAGCGCGGCTATGAGGACTGGTGCCTGCTCGAAGGCTCGTGGGCCATGGACCCGCTCAATGGCTTCGCCGTAACCGGCCCACGGCAGCCGTCACACGACCGTGTGGCGGCGCAGATGGCCGAAGGCGCAGGCGGGATTTACACCTATGCCGGCGGCGAGATTTTGCGCACGCCGCAGTCCACGGTCTACTGGCTGACGCGGCCGCGCGGCATCCGTTGGCAAGCCGACATCACACCCCTTCGTGACAGATGGCGGGACGCAGTCGTCTGGCGCCGGCAAATGGTGTTGGGACCGGCCGCAGAATTTGCGGTCGAAGTCCCGGGCGATCTGGAGATCGAAGTGCCGCCCGGCTGGCAACTGCACTGCTGCGTCAAGCGCGTGCGGCTGCCGCGATAGGTGGTTGACGCGGGCGCGCACCTTCCGACACCCCTACAAATGCATGCATAGCGATAGCGCAGCGCCAGACGAAATTGTCGCTTAACGTCAGCGCGCCAGTGTTATTTCAACTGGTCGCGGATTTTATCAAGCCCCGCGTGCGCACAACCATCGTCGAGATTGGCGCCCGGCGCGCCGCTCGCACCGATGGAGCCGATGACCTCGTCCCCAAGTTTGATCACCACACCGCCACCGAAGAACATGACGTGCGGCAGCTTGGCAAGTGGCGCAATCGAATTCTCTCCCGTGGCGCGCTCGGCCAACGCGAGCGTGTCGTTTTTGAACGACACAGCGGTGTACGCCTTATCATGAGCGCTATCGAGGGTGTGAATGCCGGCGCCATCACCGCGCAATGTTGCAATGACGGCACCGTCAGCGTCGAGCACAACTGCAGTTTCGCGGTAGCCCTGTCTGGCGCAGGCCGCCACCGTTTCACTCACCGCTTCGACGGCGAGCGCTGCCGGAATTCGATGCGTCGGTAAAGTGTCGGCCCATGAGGTCGATGCACCGATCGTCGATGCACTGATCAATGGTCCTGCCGCTGCCAGCACCATTTTACAAATGTGTTTCATATTGCTTCTCCCTGGATCGCGATCGACCATTCTGGCGAAGGTGGTTCGCGCAGGTTATTCGTGCCGGCCCCCGGTCGCATTCTCTGCGGGCGTCGCGCCCTGCTGTCCCATGGCGTTGAACTGTGCCTTCTGCTCGTCACTCAACGACGCATAGAAGTCACCGAGCGTCGGACGCAAGCCCTTGACTGATTGCACCATCGCATCCAATCGATTGCTCATCGCGTCGAGCCGTGCCGTCGGCGTCTCTCCCACGTGTGTCAGGCAGGACCCTTGCAGCTCATCGGCGGCCTTCGCCGACGCCTGCTTGAGTTGGTCCAGGGCGGTCTGCTGCGGCCCCTTCGGTTTGACGATTTCCTCAATGCGCTGCACCGGCAGCTCGGTGAAGCCAGTTGCCTGGCTGCCACACAGTGAGGCGAGCGTGCCGGCTCCGGCGGGTCCAGCGGCTGCGGTCGCACGTCCGTGATGGCTCTCCTCAGCGCCGATTGCGTCCAAGCGCTGTCTCTGCTCGTCGCTCAGCGAATCGTACAAGCTTGCGAGCGGCGGTCGCACTATTTGGATCGCCTTTATCATCGCCTCCAGACGTGTTTCGACAGCGTCGAGCCGCGCAAGCGGCGTGAGCGGAGGTTCGTGGGGGCAGGAGGCGCCGAGAACATTGCTTGCTTTTGATGTGGCGTCGGCAAGCTGATCGAGGGCCGCGACGGCCTCGCCGGTCGGCTCGATCTCCCGCCGGATCTGATCGATCGGGAAGCTGGTCACTCCGGGCGCGAAGCCGCCGCAACTTTGGGTCACGTCGGCCGCGATCGGATTCGACCGCGCAGCACGGCGACTTTCGCCGCTGCTCTCGGCATTGCCGTAAATGTTGGACGTACCGCCGTAGCCATACGCTGGCACATAGGGGCCGTAATCATAGGCAAAGACGGTGCCGTAGGACCAGAACGGGTAGCAGTAGACATTTGGCCAAAACGCGCACGAAAGAACGTCTCCCAAAAGAAACGGCCAGAACACCGGTCCAACCCAGCCTCCCCAACCGCCCCAGCCGCCACCCCAGCCGCCCCAGCCGGCCCCGCCGACCCGGGCAAAGTGATTCCATTCGTGCCGGTTGCCGAATGCGTTGTGACTGAAATGACTCCGACCACCAAGCTCGTGCCCGCCCGCAAACCGATTGCTTCTACCTAAGTGACTCTCGCCGACACGAGCACCGCCATGATGCCCACCGG
>JBAPZR010001001.1:0-4159 GCA_049285335.1 Xanthobacteraceae bacterium
TACCATGACTCCCGAGAAGCCCCGAGCCCAAGCCTCGTCGAGGCTCACCACACCGATGTTGACGTTACGTTGCTTGAAAATGCGGTTGTCCGTGAGCAGAACCTCAATGTCGTCACATACTTTGAGAAAGGGGTCGCAAAAATTCCAAATATCATCGATGAGTTTTGGTGGCAGGTCCTGGTGCACGCCGCCGACACGAAAATAGTTGGCATGCATCCGCGCGCCGGAGGCGCGCTCATAGAACATCATTAATTTTTCCCGCTCCTCAAAGCCCCACAGTATGGGGGTGAGCGCGCCGACATCGAGCGCCTGGGTGGTCACCTGCAGCATGTGTGACAATAGGCGTCCGATTTCGCTGTAGAGAACGCGAATCAGTTGTCCGCGGCGGGGTACTTCGATATCCAAAAGTTTCTCAGCCGCCAGCACAAAAGCATGCTCCTGGTTCATCGGCGCGACGTAATCGAGCCGATCGAAATATCCAATCGCCTGCGAATACGTCTTGTGCTCGATCAGTTTTTCGGTGCCGCGATGGAGCAAACCGATATGGGGATCGACGCGCTCGACAACTTCGCCGTCGAGTTCCAGGACGAGGCGTAAGACGCCATGCGCCGCCGGGTGTTGCGGTCCAAAATTTATGGTGAAGTTCCGGCCTGAAGCGGCGTCGGCCATAGGGACCTCGACTGCTGCAAAGCCAACTCAACGCGTGCTCGGGAGGTTCCGGCGCTCACCGAATATCAGCGCCTCGCGACGTTGAGGCAGCGCTGGCCGAACGCCGCACCGCGATGCGACAGACACAATCCGCTACGACAAGTGGCTCTTAAATCTTCAGTTGGCGTCGTGCGGAAGATATTCGTGCTTGACCGCGGCATAACACCCGCAGGCGTATTTTTTGAGCGCGGCGCGATCAAGCACGGTGATCCGCCCGCGGCTATAACGCAAAATGCCACGGTTTTGCAGCTGTTGGGCAAGCAGCGTCACCGTCGTACGGCGCATGCCGAGCATTTCCGCCAAAGATTCTTGCGTCAACGGGAGCTGATCGCTGCCTGTACGGTCAACGCATTGCAGAAGCCAGCGGCACAGCCGAGAGGAGCCGTCGTGAATGGCGTTGCATGCGGCGTTCTGTTGGGCTTCGGACCATAGCATTTCGGTGTAACGGACGATCAGGTCGCGCAGCATGGGCGCGGAACTGACCATTCGCTCGAACCGCGCGGCCGGGTGGAGAAGCTTCCGGGAATCTGCACGAGGGCGCGGGTGAACGACAGCCGTGGTCCGAACCCGCATTGCAGGCCGACCGCACCCTCGCGGCCGATTGACGAGGTCTCGACCACTCCGCCCCCGCCGGTTGCTACGAGAAGGGAGACCATTCCGCTCTGCGGGAAATAGACCTGATCAATCTGATCGTGCGCATCCATGCAGGTCGCGCCTTGCGGCAAGGTGACGTGTCGCAGATCGGGCTCCAGCTCCTGGAACAAGCTATCCGGCAAGGCCGCAAGAATCCGATTTCCTGAGCGTCTGACCGTCTCTCGATCGAGCTGCGATGCGGCCTCCCGGGTGGGCTGCGATGAAAGTCGTGGGCTTACGGGGATTCCAAGTCATGACGATTTCCCCATACTATCCGGCGTACTTCGAGCACCTCGTTTCGCGGGCGCGATAAGAGTATTTCGATGATTCTTTTTGCAGCGGAAAACGTATTGAGATTGGAACACCAAAAGCAATTCCCTTCACCCGACGCACCGCGCTATTACCGAATAGTGCCTCTGCCAAAGCGGCTGGCGAGATAAGGCTTGCCGCGCGAGCGCGCCACCAGCGCTCTCGATTCGATCGCCGTGGTGTTGAGGGCGTGGATGACCTCGCTCAACTGACGCCGCCGTTCGGAAACGTCTTCCACAACGGTTCTGAATTTGGGCTCAAGATGATTGAGTGTCGGATCGACCGTGGCGAACGGTATTTGGTAAATTCCGGTATCGCAGTCCTCGTATATGTCCAAGCGCCACGAACGCGTTTCGAGTTCACGATTCTTCATCAACTCGCGGACAACGTCGTTGCCGTACTGAATTGCGCAATCCTGACTGGCCAACCTGACGCCAGTCTCATCCACAACGCCATCGGTTCCATCGCGCAGAGTGAATGTGTAGATCGGCATAACAATGAACCCTTCATTTTCTGTCGCACAGCTTTCCGGACCGCTAACGGCAAAATCTGAACATATCAACTATATCGCTGCCGCGCTCTTGGTGTTTAGGGCCTCGACCACTGCCGCGACGATCTTTCGCGCGGGCGCCGGCTTGATCACGACTGCGCATCTTCGCCATTCCGCCAATGAGAGATCCCCGGGTAATTGTCCGGTGTAAAAAATGAACGGCGTGCCGCGTTGGCTGAGCTGCCGTGCGACCGGCACGATAGTTTCTTGTCCAATCCTGAAATCGAGCACGGCCGCGGCTATGCGGTTTTCCGCCAACGCAGCGAGCGCGTCGGCGACGCTGCGGCAAAGCACAATCTCCGCTCCGGCGGACTGGAGGATTTGTTCCAAGTCCATCAATAGGATGGCATCGTCTTCAACGACAAGAAGGCGGAGACCTTCGAGCGTTCGATCGTCACTGACCCTTGCCTGCGGCTGCATCTTCCACGGACTCCGGCCAAGACAGTTCGATCGTGCAGACCACGCCATCGCCGCGGAACTCGCGCTTGACCTTCGCGTTCGGAACAGCGGTTTCGATCAGAGTGGTGCCAAATCCTTTCGTCGCGGGTCGCCGCCCGGCTGGGCCGCCGGTCTCCTTCCAGTCAAACTGGAGAACCCTTGCGTTGTTCCGCCGACTTGAGGCCCAAGTCACCGTAACCTTGCCGGTCCGGTTGGATAATGCGCCGTGCTTGGCGGCATTGGTGGCAAGCTCGTGCAATACGAGGCCGAAGGGCGTCGCGATATCCGCCGGCAGCGCGAGCGGTTCCCCCTCGATTCGCAGCCGGTCCGGCTTCTGCGGCGTGTAAGCGGCAAGCTGCTGTCGAGCCAGTTGGGCAAGATCAGCGCCTCTCCAGTCCGATTCGACGAGCAGCGTGTGAGAACCGGCCAGTGCCGACAGCCGGCCTTCGAAACGTTCGATGAGCTCTTTGTTTGTCAGATCGCCACGTAACGTGTGTCGAGCAATCGCCTGAACCACCGCCAGAGTGTTTCGGACGCGATGCGTCAATTCACTGAGCAGCAGGCGTTGGCGCGCTTCGACATCGCGCAGCGTGTGCTCGACCTGATGCCGCTCGGAAATGTCGACAAAAGTAATCACCACACCGTCAATTTTGTCGTCGACCGTGCGGTAGGGCCGCAGCCGCATGTCATACCAACGGCCCTTACGGCTGCGGATTTCGCGACGCAAAGGAGAGAGATCCGCGAGCACGGCCCGGGCGTCCCTAGTCAGATCTTGGTATTCGAGCTGATGGGCGAAATCGGTGATCGGCCGGCCTTCATCCATCTGCGTGATGCTGAACAAGTCAGTGACGCGATCGGTAAAGCGTTTGATGCGCAAAGTGGTATCGAGAAACAGGGTGCCGATGTCGGTTGCGGCAACCAGGTTCTGCAAATCACTATGCGCGCGCGAAATGGCCTCGAGTTTGAGCTTGAGTTCGCTGTTGACGGTTTGCAGCTCTTCGTTGATCGATTGCAGCTCTTCCTTGCTGGTTTCCAGTTCCTCCGAGGTCGAACGATATTCTTCGTTGATTGACTGCAATTCCTCATTGGCGGCGCGCAATTCCTCATTGGCCGCGTCGGATTCCTCGCGCACGGTGCGCAGCCGGGCCTGCGTCAGCTCAAGTTCTTGCGTTAGCCGCCGCGCCGTCTCGTCGCTCGTTTGCTGGTCGAGTGTGAGGAGGTTTTCATCGACGGCCTCGCCCTCGATGAAAATGGCGATCACGCTGCGCGGCTCGGCGCCGCCATTTTCCGCCACTGGCTTGACGAGAAGGTGAACGCGATGCGGCGAACCGTTGAAGCGCACGAGAATTGGCAGGCTAAGCGTGCTTGCCTGGTGTTCGAACGCGCGGTTAAGCGCCGACCGCAGCTCAAAGCGCAGTTCCGGCCGCACCAGGTCGACGGCATCGCCGGTCAACAGCCCCCCGGACGGCATCACGAAGCGGCCGGCATTTTCCGACATGTGAATGACGCGATGCGCCTCAT
>JBAPZR010001002.1:0-2751 GCA_049285335.1 Xanthobacteraceae bacterium
GTCAATGCGTGTGCGGATCGGTACGCGAAACGTCTCGGGCGAGGCCATCGACGGTAAGTGTACCACGGTTCCGGCGTCATTGAGGACTAAGAACGGAATGCGTCGCGTCCTATTTGCGTCTGCGTGATAAGGTCTTCGCTGGCAAAAAACCAAAAAGGGATACGCCCATCACAATGAGCACTGCTTCCCATATATTGCTGTCCAGGTCTCTTGCTTCTGATGGATCTTCATTTGTCACAGATGGCTGTGTTGCTGGAGTGCTAGACACCACTTTGAGCTCGGCGACCATCTTGGGTTCACCGGCAACTCTCGATTGGTCCTTTGGTGCTGACAAAGCTTCATTTGTCACGGATGGCAGTGCTGTTGGCGCGCTAGGTAAAGATTTGGACTCCGGTGCCGGCATCGCCACGTTTGGTGCTTGGGATTTAGCCACTTCATTTGATTTCAATCGTCTAAACTCCAAAGTGCTCGCATAGGATTCGTAGGCGCGGCAGTTTCGCCCGACTCGCGGTGCTTCCCCCGTCAGCACAATCCGTTCATCGTTGTCGAGAATCGGTCCCTTGACTTGAAATGGGATTGGTCCGCAATACCGATTAAAAATATACGCTGTTCCGAAATATTGTCCGTTGTTGATTTGACCGTGGAATAGCAGAGAGCCAGGACGTGCACCTGCCTCTGACATACCGGGGCGGGGCTTTTGATAATACAACTCCCGAGTCGAACCGATTGCGACCAAATACATCACTGATGCATTGTGATCCCAAATCGTAGACTCAGGCGGCGCGGTATGCGTCTGAGCTTGCGCGCTCGTCAAATACTCTTCGGTCGCCAGCGCGACAGTACTAACAAGGGCAATCACCGCAACGGCAAAGCCGGCTCGGGTCATGTGATAACTTTCCTATACGAATCGCAACGCAACAAAGCAGTTTTCAGGCAATCGATCAGGGATTTTTGGCCAAAGGGCTTGCTCAGGAACCCGACTGCCCCGGCGGCTAGCGCCTCCCTACGCGTCGCCTCATCAGCGAGACCTGAAACAAATATCGTTGGCGCCGCGAAACCATCGCCCCGGAGGCGCCGATGCAGCTCCACGCCACTCAAGCCGGGCAGGTGCACATCGGTGATCAGGCAGGAAGTGTCATTAACGTGATCCGAACCAAGAAAATCCTCGGCTGACGTAAACGTTACTGGAACGTAACCCAACGACCGAACTAGCCCTTCTACGGCTGTCAGTGCGCATACATCGTTGTCAACAATGGAAATCATGATTTAAATCACCTGACAGCTAGGGTGGTTTGCAGGGCAGAGCGTGCCTGAGCCTCCTGCTCCGTTATTGGCAAGCTCCCTGTTTTGTTTGTTCCTCAGCCGCTCAGCCCTGCTGAATGCGATCTAACCGTGAGAGTCATAATTCAACGTGAATGACTATGAGGAACTCTCATCGCGGTTAATCCTCGATTAGTAGCCAGTTTTGGGGCCCGGCCGATCCTTGGTACGCTAGTCGCATCACCTGTTCTGGCGGAACGGGGCAAGCGCAATCGGGCGCACAGTCGTGGCAATGCAGGGCAAAAATGCCGCCATTGCTGATGCAGATGCATTGATGACCGACTTGCTCTCCACGGTTTCCACAAGTTGGGAACCCGCCGGATTCCTTCCGCAAGCGGTAATTTGCGCCCGAAGAGCATCGCGGAATTAGGCGGTTTTACTCGCTCAAGAGAGCTGACAGCTAGGCGAAATTGACAGCAGTCCGCGAGATGCCGTCATATCAAAATTTCATGGACTCTCCGCTCGATTGGCAACCCGTTGTCAGAGGACAAGTTGCGGCGAGTAAATTGGCTAAAGAGGTGGCAGCGCGCCGTGAGGGCAAAAACTTATAATCGCAACATCTAGGGCGTGGGGTCATTAACGCGCAGTGCTAGCGCCGGAGATCCTCGCCGTCGAGCTCGAGGATCGCCTAGCTCTTCCTGATCACTTTCACGCGCGTCTCATGTCTGTAAGCGACAACTGCAAGCTCCAGATGATGGGAAGCGCCGCGCTACATAGAAAAGCCATAGCCCAGAAGCCGGCGGGTCCCACGCGCGCGAACAGCCAGCCGGACACTATAGTCAACAACGCCGTTGCCCCGCCGATTCCGACGGTCCCATAGAAGGCCTGCGCCGTTCCGGCGAGACTGCGCGGAACAGTCTCAGCAATGATGCGCATGCATCCCAGGTGAAATAGCGCAAACGTGAGCCCATGCAGCGGCTCGATTGCGGCGAGCGCAGCCACGTTAGCAGTTTGAGCCATCACACCCCAGCGCACAACCGCTGCGCCGGCTCCCAACGCCAACGCACCGCTTGCGCCTAATACATCCAACAACCAGGGACCAAAGAGAACGAAGACCATCACCTCCGCTCCAACTGATTCCGACCACAGCACGCTCGAAACAGCAGGGGAGATACCGGCGTCGCTCCAGCGTATGATTGCGAACGCATCGTTCATGGCGTGGCTGCCCAGAACGAGGGCAGCCGCGAACACCATGCGCATAAACGCTGGCCGTCGGACAAGAACGAGCCAATCTCGCCCGATCACCTTTCGCTTCTGGGTTGTTGAGTTTGCGCCTTGTGCCAGGTCCGGCGCATATCGGGTCGATAACGCTGCTGCGAGAAGGCCGGCGGCCGTGAGCCAAAGAACCGAAGGCAGCCCCCACTTGGTCGCGATTTGTCCAGCCACCAGCAAGCCAGCAACGAAGGCAGCGGAACCCGTGCCTCGTACCCA
>JBAPZR010001003.1:0-2833 GCA_049285335.1 Xanthobacteraceae bacterium
CCTCTACATATGCTTTACGTATTTTGACTGGCCATTTGCCCTGCCGTGGAGCTTTTGCAAGCAATTTCGCGCGCCGCGCCCCTCGTGCCAACCCAGTAATGCCCCGGATAGTATCGCTGGAAACTACGGCAAACAGTTCCTTTTTGCCCGATGCCTTTAAGTGTTGGGCCAGTTCGTCCGCATGATAAGCGATCTCCTTGAGCCTCTTTAGTTTACTTGCGTCGAGAATGTTTCCATAGTCGTGTACCATCCGAACGCAATTCGAAACGTCAAAAACAAACTTTTCGTGCGGTCGCCATAACCCAATCCCCGGTGGGATAGCCGCCAGCTCGGCTAAATCATTTAGAACTTGGTCAGGAACGATCTTCTTTATCGCTGTCATACAGGGCGGACGTTTCACACATTTGCGGGTACGCGTCAGCCGGATGTGCGTTCCGGTCTTCGGGAACCAGCCTAGCCGCGCGAATCGCGATTGTACCGTTAATCAACGCACTATCGGCCCTGCAGTGCTTCACAAATTCGGTAGTCGTTAGTGGCTTACCTCCGAATAACCTGAACGCTTGTCGGACTCGGCTTTTTAGCCGACCGTCGCGAGCATCTGTAAAGGGCGCTCGGCAGGCGCGCATCTTGGCCATCCGAGCCGCATCTCCAGGTCTACCCGTCTATCCCTCCTGTTCGTTGCTGTTGGTCTCCTGTTTTTCGCAACGCGACTACGCCTGCAATAAATTCGCGAAGCTGCTATTTTAACGACGGGTGATGCCAGCCATATTGCGTTGCGGAAGACTTTCCGCCACGTCATGTCCGCTATGGGTCATTAGCGGACATTGAAGCGCCGCCGCCCGATGTCCGCTTTGCCCCCAAAAGCGGACATCAAGAAGCGCTATTGGGATGTCCGCTTTGTGCCAAAAGCAGACATCGCGGTCGTACAGTGGCCGCCCTCTTTTTCGGGTCTATGGCGGAACCGTCCTCTGCATCGAAGGAAGATCGGAGATGGAGCGCATCCAACTCGCAAGCCGCCGCCGACCGGCAGTGAGATCGCCGAGCCCGCGCTTACGCGCCATCTCGACGGCGACGGCTAGGATCAGGTGCGCCATGCCGGGCGGTCCCTGCATCAGCGGATCGGTTACGCGGTCCTCGAAGAAGTCCGCCATTCGCTGGGCGCGCGCTGACTCATGGGCGAGAGTGGTCGGCGATCGTTCGCTTTCGGACCGGGCCATTTCCCGACCCCATACAGCGATTCCGTCGCACATGCTGCGCGCCGCGAACTCAAGCCGGAGATATGCCCGGTCGGATGCGTGCGCCGCGCTGCGGAAGCGCGGCTTGCCATCGAGGCCGTCTAGATAGGCGCAGATGAGCTGGCTGTCTTCCATGCCGACTCCGGTATCATCGACCAGATAGGGCACGCGGCCGGAAGGATTGATCTGATAATAGGGACTGCCGGGGGTGCGTGTTTTCGCCTCGATGATCTCGACGCGGTCCTCCAGCGCCTTCTCGATGACGATGATGCGGGCGAGGCGGGCATACGAGGAGCCATATGTAACATAAAGCTTCATATTCTGTGCGCCCTCCACCGTCATTTGCGGACATTATGGATGTCCAAGTTGCGTCTGCTTTGCCCCCGTTAGCGGACATCATACGGACAATTCTTGATGTCCGCTTTGTGCCAATAACCGACATCGGCACAACTGGACGATCAGGCGTCCATCACATTGATAGAACCAAGAAAATCCATCTTGCCGACGTCGACGCCGTTATGACGGAGGACTTAGCCCGCGACGCGGGTCAGCTAAACCTCAGTGATGTGGAAATATACGAACGATCAATAGGCCTTTTGACCTCACCCGGTTGGTTTCGTTGTCAGCTCTTGTTTCAAAATATAGGAGCGAGCTCAATGAGAACGTTTATCCGCTGCGCCACTTTAGCCTTTGCGCTGGTAGCCAACATTCCGGTTACGAATGCCCAATCGCCGGTCACGCAGCAGCCGTACGAGCCCTTCATTGTCCAACCAAGTGGAACGCTGGATGCGAAGATACCGTCGTGACCATTCCAGAGGGGGTCATCCGGCCGGCACAAGTAGTCCAATCACTCCAACCGGAGCATGTGGCGCAGCCAATCGCGGGCCATCAGATCGTGGCAAGTCATCACGTAATTGTCCACCACGTCGCTACTGCCGCTTCGGAGCATGTGGCGCAGCCAATCGCGCGCCATCGGATCGTGGAAAGTCAGCACATAGTTGTCCACCACGTCGCTACAGCCGCTTCTTCGCAGCCGCTCTATGATTACATCGCGCTAGCACCGGTAATGAGGAGGATTGTCACTCCAGTTGTCATCGCGCCCGCTCCTGTCCTAGCGCCAGGGCAAGTGCTCAATCTTTCGGGTCAATTTCAGTGTGTAGAAGGATGCGCAGGAGGCCTGCCAGGTGCAGCGTTTGTTACGCAAAATGGATGGGACCTCAACCTCGTCAATGAACTGGGCCAACCCAGTAGGGCCTGGATAGACCGCCGAGGCCACATCTGGGCTCAAAATTATAACGAAGGCGCAGTCTATTCTTCCGACGGAATGACGATTCAATTTGATAACGGAACCGTGTGGCGACGAAATATTGAACTCTTTGTACTGCGCCCCAACCCCAGCGGCCGCTAGCACACTACCCGATACGTATTTCACAAACGGCCCCGGCCGCTTGTGTCGGGGCCGCGGCGTAAACATGAGCTCAATGTCCGCTTTGGGTCATAAGCGGACATTGATGGACTTCGATTTGATGTCCGCTTCCCCCCAAAAGCGGACATTGGCGGTTGCAGGCGGGTAGAAAATAGAAAGGCCGCCTCTAAGG
>JBAPZR010001004.1:0-1649 GCA_049285335.1 Xanthobacteraceae bacterium
AGCTACAGTGGTCAGCACATGGTGCAGGGCGTCGCGCATCGCGGCTTGCTCTCGCGCGTCGAGCGAGTCCACGGCGCGCACCAGGACTTCGAACGGATCGCGCGCAACCGCTTTATGACCTTTGTCGGTCAAGCGGAGAGTAACGCTTCGCCCGTCGGCCTGAGATCGCCGTCGGACCAAGTACCCACCTGCCTCAAGTGCCTTAATAGCTTGCGATGCGGTGCCACGGGTCGTCGCTTGAAATTCCGCGAATGCCGACGGGGTCCGGGAGAACGCGTTGGCGCGGGCGAAGAAGCGGAGCGTCATCCATTGCGCGGGGCTGAGTTCGCCGTCATAGCCGTCGGCTTGCACGAGCCGTCCCACCAGTAGGAGGAGTTCCGCCGTTTCGCGCGCCGACATGATCGCCTCTTTTAAATATAATAGTGTTTCGAAATTAACTTGACAATCAACTGCCGACTGATAGTTTCGTTTCGATATTAGTTGGAGACCCTAGGCATGGCCCGCGCCACCGGCTGGCCGATCCTTACGGCCGAATCCGGGCAGAAACTTTAGCTGCCGCGGCGCGGTCAAATTGGATATCCGCTTTAGATTAGCCCCGGAAGCTGCCGCGACTATCGCTGACCAGCGTGTCCGCCAAGGGCCAATACCTCGTCCGATCGCCAAAAACGGAGGCATCGCGTTCGTTTAGGCGTAGGGGACGACACGACACTAACCCATGGAAGGCATTTTCTCGAGCTGACTTAGAGGCTCCGGCTCCCGATCCAGCGCGGTGAGAAAGCGGTCGGCCCAGTGTTGGATGTCGTTGTGTGAAAGGACCTGGAACAGCGCGCCGTGGCGCTCGCGCCGCTCGGCCAGCGGCATCGATAGCGCCTGCCCGATGGCCGCCGCCACGCTGTCGGGATCGTATGGATTGACCAACAACGCCGCTTTGCATTCCTGAGCCGCGCCAGCGAAACGCGATAGGATAAGCACGCCCGGGTCATCGGGATTCTGCGACGCGACATATTCCTTGGCGACGAGGTTCATACCATCACGCAGCGGGGTCACGAGCCCAACACGTGCGGCGCGATAAAGCCCAGCAAGCGTCGCGTGGCTATAAGCACGGTTGACATAACGGATCGGCGTCCAGTCCGCCTCGCCATAAGCGCCGTTGATGCGTCCCGCGGTCGATCCAATCTCCTGCTCTATTTCGGCATATTCCGGAATCTCGGTGCGGCTCTTGGGCGCGATCTGTAGATAAGTCACCTTGCCCCGCCAGTCGGATCGCGTTTGGAGGAACAGCTCAAATGCCGAAAGCCGATGGGCAATCCCTTTCGAGTAGTCCAAGCGATCGACCCCAATGATGAGCGCACGGTCAGCCAAGCTCTCGATCACGCGTTTAACGAACGGCAATCGCATTGAACGCTGGGCAAGATCGGCGAAGGCCGCGGTCTCGATGCCGACCGGGAACACGTCGATCCGAACGGTCCGGTCGGCGACGACGAAATTGAAATCGCGGCTGTGCAGGCCGCATTCACGCGTGAGATAGCGGCTGAAATTGAAGGCATCATCCCCGGTCTGGAAACCGACGAGGTCGTATTCGCAGAGCGATGGAATGAGACGCTCGTGGTTTGGCAAAGCAGTCAATATTTCCGGCGGTGGGCATGGGA
>JBAPZR010001005.1:0-1903 GCA_049285335.1 Xanthobacteraceae bacterium
CTCATGACTGTCCCGTCATTGCAGGAGGTCGGCCGGGCACAGTCATTAACGGCGGCTTCCGTTCCACCGCAACAAGGAGCCCGTGTAAAATCGCCAGTGGCGGCGGAGGGCAGCCCGGCACAACGACGTCGACCGGCACAATTTCCGCGGCTCCGCCTAAGGCGGCAAAGCTCGGGCCAAACACGCCGCCTGAAGCAGCGCAAGCGCCTATCGCGACGACACGTTTCGGTTTCGGCATCGCCTCATATGTTTTAAGCAGCGGCAGCCGCATCGCATCTGAAACAGGCCCGGCAACGAGCAGAATATCCGCGTTGCGCGGCGTGGGCGTGATGAAGAAGCCAAGCCGATGCATGTTGTAATAAGGATTATTGATCTGTCGCGCCTCGCTCATGCAGGCGCCGCAAGCGCCAGCGTCGACGAACCGAACGTGTAGCGAACGACCAAACATGCTTCCGAGCTTATCCAGCGCCGCAGCAGCCTCGCTCGTTTGCGTAGCCCACTCGTAATCTGGCTGCCACGAAGCCGGATCCTTCACTTCCCGCTGACATCGGAAGCAATGTACACACCGACCGAGATCGATCACGATCCCGCCATTCTGACGCGCAATCGCACGCGTGGGACAGCGTCCTAAAAGCGCATCCGCGGCAGTTGCGGATTTCAGCGTCGTTTCAACCGGACGCCCAGGTGATATGCCGGGCGCACTATCAAAGCTGCGTGGATAGACGCTGCTCTTGACGCCAGTACGAAGCCCCTTGAATACCCAATTTGCCATCGGTCTCCTTTATCGATCACATTCGACGTTCGACAACGCAAAGCTTGCAAGGATGATGGGGAAATCCTGAAAGGCAAATTTCTCAGCTGCGAGATGGAAGCCGTGCCAATTCGTGAACGAGGGCGGCGTCACGCGGTAGCGTAAGACGGTTCCGGTTTCATCAAGCCGCAGCCAATGAAATGCCGCGCCAAGCGGCGATTCTACAGCCGCAAGCGCAGCGCCCGCGCGCAGCTGAAAATCGCCTGTGCGCGTCGGACCTTCAGGTAGCGTCGATGAAATTTTGCCGATGATGGCAGCAGATTGTTCTGCCTCGGCAAAGAGGACCCTCAAGCGCGCATAGCCATCACCCTCGCGCTCGACCGGAACGGAGAAATCAACGGTGCCATATGCCGCGTAGGGAAATAATTTGCGAATGTCGCCAGCAACGCCCGAAGCACGCGCGATCGGTCCCACCAGGCCGTAGGAGCGCGCCTTTTTTTCGGTGACGATGCCCACCTCCTCTAGCCGATCGAGGAAACTCGAGGCGTAGCGTAACATTTGAAGAAGGCTCTTCAGACTCTGCGCGATTTCGCCCACTTGTGTAGCGAGATCATGACACTCCTTCGTGGTCAGATCGCAAGCGACGCCTCCTGGCACGACCGAACCAAACAAATAGCGGTGGCCGGTTACTTGGCAGCTTAAACGCAACAGCCTTTCCTCGATCAGCGCCGCCTGACTGGTGGCCACGGCTAAGGCCGTCGAATTGCAGATGCCGGTAATCGCGGCAGCGTGACTGCGCAAGCGTTCTAATTCAGCGAGTACCGTGCGTAGCGACGATGCACGCGGTGGAGGTGTGACGCCGGTGATTGCTTCGACGGCCTGGCAGAATGCCAGACCATGCGCAAAGGCGGCTGTGCCTGCAAAGCGTTCGGCTAGCAGCAAGACTCGATCGGCCGGCTGTCCTTCCGCGATCTTTTCGACACCGCGATATTTGTAAAAAAAGCGCGGGATCGTGCGGATGACATCTTCGCCTACGCTTTCGAGCAGAAAGTGAGCCGATTCGGCGAAATCCGAGAACACTGGCCCGATCGGCATCGCAAAGGCACCGGGGGCTGTTACGATCGTCGGTGGTTCCCATTTCGGCTCTACGGC
>JBAPZR010001006.1:0-1561 GCA_049285335.1 Xanthobacteraceae bacterium
TGCATCGCCTCGAGCGCTGCATCGTGCAACGCTTTCACGATCAGCTCTGGAGCGCCCTTCGGCAAGAAAATGGCGTTCCACGTGTAGGCGATAAGATTGGGTACGCCTTGCTCAGCCGCGGTCGGCACGTTGGGCAATGCTGACGAACGCTTGCTGTCAAAGACCGCAAGGCCTTTGACCGAGCCACCGTCAATCGGTGGTTTGGCGGTGGTCATGACGTCGCACAAAAAGTCGATCCGACCGCCTTGCAGATCCTGCATCGCCGGACCGGTACCGCGATAAGGTACGTGCGTGATCTTGACGCCAATGAGATAGTTCATCAGTACGCAGCCGAGATGTGTCGCCGAACCAGCGCCAGCTGAGCCGAATTGCATCTCCGCCTGATGTTCCTTGGCATAGGCGACGAACTCCTTGAAATTATTGACCGGAAGGTCCTTGCGCGCGATCAGCACCAGCGGCACCTCGGCGATGAGAATGACCGGCGTGAAATCAGTCACGGTGTCGTAGAGTGGGTGCTTGTAGAGAGTTTGCCCCTGAGCAGCGCTACCGACAGTTCCGAGGACGAACTGATAGCCATCGGGAGCGGACTTAGCGACGCGCGCGGAACCAGTCATTCCACCGGCACCAGTAATATTCTCAACCACGACCTGTTGGCCCAGCACCTCGCTCATGCGTCCCGCTACGACGCGACCGAGTACATCAGTTGGACCACCCGCTGCGAACGGGATGATCATAGTCATCGGGCGGTCAGGAAATTTTTGTGCGTTGGCCTGTGAGCTGAGCGACAGCATAGCCACGGCAAGAGCCACAAGTACTTTTATCCGTGTGACGTTCCGCATCTACCAGCCTCGGGTTGGAGACGCTCGACCTATCCTAGGCTAACGGGGCTATGCAAGCACCCGATGCGTGACATAAAGCGCCGTCAGCGAGGATTATCTTACGGAGCCAATGCCCGCTTTGGGTCATAGGCCGACAGTCCGCGCGACGTCCGCTTTACCCACGAAGCCGACATCGGTCAGCTCCAGCGTTAAGTTTTATGCGAAAAAGGAGACATTTAAACACGCGTTGTATATAATTAAGCCAGGGAAGTCGCTGAAGCTCGCGGAGCATCACTGTGAAACTTCCCCGTCGAAAATTCGTGCATCTGGCGGTGGGTACTGCTGCACTGCCCTTTGCGTCGCGGCTGGCTTGGGCGCAGACCTACCCGTCGCGGCCAGTGCGCATCATTGTGGGCTTTGCCCCCGGCGGCACGAGCGACATCTCCGCGCGTCTGGTAGGCCAATGGTTATCGGAGCGGTTCGGCCGCCAATTCGTCACCGAGAACAGGACGGGCACGGCCGGCAATATCGCCGCCGAATACGTCGTGAACGCGGCTCCTGATGGCTATACGCTGCTCGTGTTCGCCTCGGCCGCCGCAGTAAACGCGACACTTTATACAAATCTCAATTTCAACTTCATCCGCGATATTGCGCCGGTAGCGAGCATTTTGCGCGTACCCAATGTCATACTGGTCAATCCATCGTTCCCGCCTGAAACGGTACCCGAGCTCATCGTCTATGCC
>JBAPZR010001007.1:0-4099 GCA_049285335.1 Xanthobacteraceae bacterium
GTCGAGGTCCGCTCGCGCCGGGTCGGCGGCGCGACCTACCAGGTGCCGGTCGAAGTGCGCACCGATCGCCGCCAGGCGCTGGCGATCCGCTGGATCATCGCCGCCGCGCGCGGCCGCAACGACAAGACCATGGTCGACCGGCTCTCGGCGGAATTGCTCGACGCCTCGAACAATCGCGGCGCCGCGGTCAAGAAGCGCGAGGACACGCACCGGATGGCGGAAGCCAACCGCGCATTCTCGCACTATCGCTGGTAAGGCCGGCGACAGCGAAGGAATTTCCCCATGCCCCGCACCCATCCAATCGAGGACTATCGCAACTTCGGCATCATGGCGCACATCGATGCCGGCAAGACCACAACGACCGAGCGTGTCCTCTATTACACCGGCAAGAGCCACAAGATGGGTGAGGTGCATGACGGCGCCGCGACCATGGACTGGATGGAGCAGGAGCAGGAGCGCGGCATCACGATCACTTCGGCCGCCACCACTGCCTTCTGGAACGGCAAGCGCCTGAACATCATCGATACGCCCGGCCATGTCGATTTCACCATCGAGGTGGAGCGTTCGCTGCGCGTGCTCGACGGCGCGATCTGCGTGCTGGATTCCAATCAAGGCGTCGAGCCGCAGACCGAGACGGTATGGCGGCAGGGCGACCGATATAAGGTTCCGCGCATCGTCTTATGCAACAAGATGGATAAGGTCGGCGCCGACTTTTATCAGTGCCTGAAAGACATCGTCGATCGGCTTGGCGCAAAGCCTGTAGCCATTCAGCTTCCGATCGGGTCCGAGGCGCAATTCAAGGGCGTCGTCGATCTCGTCCGCATGGTCGGCGTGGTCTGGGACGAGGAAACCCTTGGCGCCAAATATCACGACGTCGAAATTCCGGCCGATCTCAAGGAGCAGGCCCAGGAATATCGCGAGAAGCTGATCGAGGCCGCGGTCGAGCTCGACGACGACGCGATGACCGCTTACCTCGAGGGCAAAGAGCCTGACGTTGCGACGCTCAAGCGCCTCATTCGCAAAGCGACAATCGCCGGCATCTTCTTCCCGGTGCTGTGCGGCTCCGCGTTCAAGAACAAAGGCGTGCAGCCGCTGCTTGACGCGGTCGTCGACTATTTGCCGTCGCCGATCGATGTCCCACCGGTAAAGGGCACCGATCTCAAGGGCAACGAGGTCGAACGCAAATCATCGGATTCCGAGCCGCTGGCGATCCTTGCCTTCAAGATCATGGACGACCCGTTCGTCGGCACCATCACCTTCTGCCGCATCTATTCGGGCCGGCTCGAAAGCGGCACCGGCGTGTTGAACTCGACCAAAGACCGCAAGGAGCGCGTCGGCCGCATGCTCTTGATGCATTCCAACAATCGCGAGGACATCAAGGAGGCCTATGCCGGCGATATCGTCGCGCTGGCCGGCCTGAAAGAGGTGCGCACCGGCGACACGCTGTGCGATCCGCAGAAGGCCGTCATCCTGGAGAAAATGGAATTTCCCGATCCGGTCATCGAGATCGCGATCGAGCCGAAGTCGAAGGCCGACCAGGAAAAGCTCGGCGTGGCGCTGGCCAAGCTCGTGGCCGAAGATCCCTCGTTCCGCGTCACGACCGATATGGAATCCGGCCAGACGATCATCAAGGGAATGGGCGAACTGCATCTCGACATCAAGGTCGACATTCTCAAGCGTACCTATAAGGTCGACGCCAATATCGGCGCGCCGCAGGTGGCCTATCGCGAGAAGATCACGCGGCCGGCGACCGTCGACTATACGCACAAGAAGCAAACCGGCGGCCACGGCCAGTTTGCACGCATCAAAATCGTCGCCGAGCCGTCCGCGCCCGGAACCGGCTTTGAATTCGAAAATGAGGTGGTCGGCGGCGCGGTGCCGAAGGAATTCGTTCCGGCTGTGGAAAAAGGCCTCGAAGCCATGTTGGGCTCCGGCGTTCTCATCGGATTTCCGGTGGTCGATCTGAAGGTCAGCTTGGTGGACGGCGCCTCGCATGACGTCGATTCATCGGCCATGGCGTTCGAGATCTGTGCGCGCGCAGCGCTTCGCGAAGCTTTGCAAAAGGGCGGTCCGGTGCTGCTCGAGCCGATCATGAAAGTCGAGGTCGTGACGCCGGAAGACTATACCGGGTCCGTCATCGGCGATCTGAATTCGCGCCGCGGCCAGATCCAAGGTCAGGACATGCGCGGCAATGCCAATGTCATCTCCGCGATGGTGCCGCTCGCGAACATGTTCTCCTACGTCAACAATCTGCGCTCCATGAGTCAGGGGCGCGCCACGTTCACAATGCAATTCGATCACTACGCGGAAGTGCCGAAAGCCATCGCCGAAGAGGTGCAGGCGAAGTTCGCCTGAATGAGCATTCACGAGGATTAGAGCAGGAGTTCGAACGGAGAAGTCCCATGGCCAAAGAAAAATTCCAGCGCACGAAGCCGCATTGCAATATCGGCACGATCGGGCACGTCGATCATGGCAAGACGTCATTGACGGCTGCGATCACCAAGATATTGGCCGAAAAAGGTCAGGCGACCTACACCGCCTATGATCAGATCGACAAGGCGCCCGAGGAGAAGGCGCGCGGCATCACGATCGCGACCGCGCATGTCGAATACCAAACCGACAAGCGCCACTACGCGCACGTCGACTGTCCCGGGCATGCCGACTACGTAAAGAACATGATTACTGGCGCCGCGCAGATGGACGGCGCAATCCTGGTGGTGAGCGCGGCCGACGGGCCGATGCCGCAAACCCGCGAGCATATTCTGCTGGCGCGGCAGGTCGGTGTGCCCGCTCTTGTCGTTTATCTCAACAAGGTCGACATGGTCGACGATCCCGAACTCTTGGAGCTCGTTGAGCTCGAAGTCCGCGAGCTCCTCTCCAAGTACAATTTCCCCGGCGACAAGATTCCGGTGATCAAGGGTTCGGCGCTGATGGCGCTCGAAGACAAGAGCCCGGAACTCGGCAAGAACTCCATCTTCGAGCTGATGAAGGCGGTGGACGACTACATTCCGCAGCCCGAGCGTCCGAAGGACCAGCCGTTCCTGATGCCGGTCGAGGACGTGTTTTCGATCTCCGGCCGCGGCACGGTCTGCACCGGCCGCATCGAGCGCGGCGTCATCAAGGTGGGCGAGGAAGTGGAAATCGTCGGCATCCGGCCGACGCAAAAGACCGTCGTCACCGGCGTCGAAATGTTCCGCAAGCTCCTCGATCAGGGTGAGGCCGGCGACAATGTCGGCTGCCTGCTGCGCGGCACCAAGCGGGAGGAGGTCGAGCGTGGCCAGGTGCTTTGCAAGCCGGGTTCGGTGAGGCCGCACACCAAGTTCAAGGCGGAGGCCTATATTCTCACCAAGGAGGAGGGCGGACGCCACACGCCGTTCTTCACCAATTACCGGCCGCAGTTCTATTTCCGCACCACGGACGTGACCGGCGTCGTCACCCTGCCGGAAGGCACGGAGATGGTGATGCCGGGCGATAACATCGCCATGGAAGTCACGTTGATCGTGCCGATCGCCATGGAGGAGAAGCTGCGCTTTGCCATTCGCGAAGGCGGCAAGACGGTCGGCGCTGGCGTCGTGGCGAACATCATCGAGTAAACAACAGCATATCGCGATGGCCGGGCGGCGTCCCGGCCGTCGCGGTCGAATAAGCACCGCGGTGGCAGAGAGACGGGGTTATGAACGGCCAGAACATCCGAATCCGACTCAAGGCGTTCGATCATCGCATCCTCGATGCGTCGACGCGCGAGATCGTCAATACGGCCAAGCGCACGGGCGCGCAGGTTCGTGGGCCGATTCCGCTGCCGACCAAGATCGAGAAATTCACAGTCAATCGCTCGCCGCACGTCGATAAGAAAAGCCGCGAGCAATTCGAGATGCGTACGCACAAGCGGTTGCTCGATATCGTCGATCCGACCCCGCAAACCGTCGATGCCTTGATGAAGCTCGACCTTGCTGCCGGTGTCGACGTCGAAATCAAGCTCTAAGGCGTGGGGAAAAACGATGCGTTCCGGAGTGCTCGCACAGAAGGTTGGCATGACGCGTCTCTTCACGGAGACCGGCGAGCATGTGCCGGTGACCGTGTTGCGGCTCGCCAATTGCCA
>JBAPZR010001008.1:0-7368 GCA_049285335.1 Xanthobacteraceae bacterium
GGTTATGCCGTTACCCAGGGAGGCCCTTTTGCCTCGGTCACTGGATCCTGGACGGTTCCAGAGGTGTTCAGCGATGGCGGCCCGGAATCTGCCACCTGGGTTGGTATCGATGGCGATGGCAATAACAGCGTGATTCAAGTCGGAACGGAGCAAGATTATTACGGCGGGTTTTTGGGGTCGGGGGTCGGAGCCGGTCCCAGTTACTCCGCATGGTACGAGCTTTATCCCGCCGGACCAGTCACAATCCCAAAGCCAGTTTCGCCGGGTGACCAAATCACGGCTTCCGTCTCCTTCGGAGGGCAGGGCACTCCTGTTCCCGGAACTTCGGCGCCCTGGGTCATAACCATCAGCGATAGTACGCAAAACTGGGTTTTCACCACGACACAGACCTATGAGGGCGCGCTCAGTTCGGCGGAATGGATCGAAGAGGCGCCCCAGTACTGCATCATTAACGATTGCTGGTATCTGGCGCTGGCGGACTATGGCTGGGTCACGTTTGACAGCGGGGACTTCCTCAACGGCAATTCTCCCAATTTCAATACCGGTGAGGAGCTTGCAATAAGCCAGTGGGCGCACATCGTTTCAATGCCCTCCGATCCCGATGCTGACCTCGACGGCTTCACTGTGGAATATGGGCCTAACAAACCTCCGCCGCCCGGGCCCTTCATTACCATAACCACTCTTCCCGAGGCGTACGTCAATATCCCCTATCATTATACCCTTTTCGCTTCTACGGGTCCTGGATCGGACTTTCTCTGGACTAGTTCGGGTCTGCCTACATGGCTCACCTTGGACCCGAACACCGGCCTTCTCAGCGGCACACCGCCGACTGCTGGAGCCGTCTCGTTCAACGTGCTGGCCACGCAGCTGAACGAAGTCAACGAGCGGACGCAGTTGCAACCGTTGACGCTATCGATCGGCACGAATGCGCCCCCGCCGGACTTCTCACTCTCGGTTTCGCCCGTCTATAATGTTTTAGCTTCCAGCGTCTGCACAGCCACCCCCACCGTCACGGTCACGCCGCTCTACGGGTTCGGCGGCAACGTTTCGCTGTCGATCACCGGTCCGACGACAGGCTCGTCTTTTAATCCGACATTTACGGCCACTACCAGCAAACTCTTTCTCGACTCGGTTCCTTGCGCGCCTGGCGAGGCCGCTCGCGTCTACACGATTACGGGCAAATCTGGGTCGATTGTGCACACGACCGCCGTCGACGCGGTTCCGCCCCCGAAGATCTGCCCGCCCAGCGTGCCGGGCTCGAAGCCGCTACCCATCTGCCCGTAAAACGGCAAAGCTCGTGCGGGGCAACTCGCGGATTCAAGCCGCCGGTAGGAGACGATGTCGGGCGCGCCAGTAAATAAAAGCGGCGGCACGGTCTCGGCAGTGCCGCCGCTCCCTCTCCTTTCGGCGAGCGTAACGGCGCGGCTCAGTCGATCTCAGTAATCGCCGGAGTAAGCGTTGGTTGCGGACGGGTCGTGTTGGCCCGCACACAAAGCGCCACCGTCGCGATTCAAGACGAGTCCAGCAATTTCCGAACGCTCTGGAACGACGCCCTGCCGCCGCTCGCATTTCGAAAGGGCTCCTGGTGGCGGTAGGGCATGCCTTGGTCGGCCCGCGGCCGCTCGGTGTCGATAGCCTCCTCGCCGGGCGGTCGCATCTTTCACGGCTCCCGATATCGACCCTCGATCGCGATTTTCGCTTAAAATTCCCCCGCAATATCAACATGCTCTGAGGGCGTTTCGTAACGCTTGGCTATAGGGCTACCTGACCGTTACGAAACTCGCCTTTGGCCCTCTAATTGGCTCGCCTCTCTTGTGGCCCGCCAGACACGCCATTTTAAATTCTGCTGTCCCACCGCTGTCCCGACTGACAGCGTTTGAACCAACCTATTGTTTTTTCACGGAATCATCTCTGTGAGCCGTCCGCCCGTAAAGCAGGTGATCCTGCCACGTCCCATTGATGCACAGATATTCGCGCGCATAGCCCTCACGCATAAACCCGGTTTTTTCCAGAAGCTTGATCGACCCGGTATTGGTCGGGATGCAGGCGGCTTCGAGGCGATGCAGCCGAAGGCTGGCGAAAGCGAAAGGAATAACGGCGCGCACGGCCGCCGACATGTAGCCCTGCCGTATGTAAGGTAAGCCGATCCAATAGCCGATACTGCCGGCTTGCGCCACACCGCGGCGGATATTGGCGAGGGTTAGTCCACCGACCAGCGCTCCGTCCGTAGAGCGCACGATCAAGAACGCGTATCCCTGATCGCTTCGCAGATCCTCGGCATAGCGCTTGATTCGCCGCCGGAAGGCCCCACGGGTAAGGTCGTCGATTGGCCAGGTCGGTTCCCACGGCGTGAGAAACTCGCGGCTGGTTTCACGCAGCGCCGCCCATTCCTCGAAGTCCGTCATCTGCGGCGTGCGCAGCATCACACCATCGCCTTCGATGCTCTGCAGCGGTTCGGTGAAATTGATGGTGCGAAAGAATGCCATTGGTAGTTTCAGTAAGTAAGGTCATGCGGCGCGGCGCGTCAGAGTCTCCGCAATCGCGGCGGCGCTTTCAAGCCCGGAACCGAGCCCGAGAACCGCTGTTGCGAGCTTACCGCGCGCGATCAAGGCGCGTCCGGCCGCCCGCGCGCTCTCCACCGTCACCGCGTCCACCCGTGCAACGAGCTCATCAAGCGGTATCGGTCGCCCGCGCGTGATCATCTGGCGCGCCAATTGTTCAATGCGCGCGCCCGAACTCTCGAGCGCCATCAACAATCCGGCCTTCATCTGCGCCTTGGCGCGCGCCACTTCGGGCTCCGAGATCGTCTCGGCAGTGCTGGCGATCTCATCAACAATCAGCCGCATCAGCTCCGACGTATCGGCAGCATCGGTTCCCGCATAAAGGCCGAACATTCCAATATCGGAATACGGCACATGGAACGAATAAATCGAATAGCACAGCCCGCGCCGCTCGCGCGCTTCCTGAAACAGCCGCGAAGACATGCCGCCGCCGAGAATGTTTGTATACACCTGCAGGCTATAAAGCGCCTGATCGACGATCGAGACGCCAGGCAAAGCGAGCGCAATGTGCACTTGCTCGAGCTCACGCTTCTCGACATGCGTGCCGCCGCCGAAGCTCGCCGGCTCCGGCGTCGGACCGCCCGGCCCGTTGAATCGGCCAAAATGCTTTTCGACCTCCGCCAGGACCGCTTGGTGCTCGACCGCACCGGCGGCGGCCACCACGATATCCGGCGCGCGATAGTTCCGCGCCAGATAGTCGCGCAGCTTGCCGCCGTCGAACGATCGCACGGTCTTCGGAGTGCCAAGGATCGAGCGGCCGAGCGACTGGTCGGGGAAGGCGATCACTTGAAGATGTTCGAAAATGAGATCGTCGGGCGTATCGGCGACCGCACCGATCTCCTGAATGATGACATTCTGCTCGCGAAGCAGCTCCTCGCGTTCGAAGGCCGGGTCGGAAAGGATGTCCGCAAGCACGTCGAGCGCCAGCGGCACGTCCGCCCTGAGCACGCGCGCATAATAGGCGGTGCTCTCGGCCCCAGTCGCCGCGTTGAGATCGCCGCCGACAGCTTCGATTTCCTCGGCGATCTGGCGCGCATTACGCCGGCGCGTACCCTTGAAGGCCATATGTTCCAGAAAATGCGAAATGCCGTGCTCGTCGCGTCGCTCGTCGCGGCTGCCCGAAGCGACCCAAACGCCAAGCGAAGCGGTCTCCAGATGCGGCATCGCATCAGTCACGACATTGATGCCGGATTTCAACCGCGTTACCTCGACACTCATGCTGCCGCTCCTTCCTGGGCGGCTCGGCTCGTCGCCAGAACGAACCGTTCAACCGCGGACTGGTCGGCCGGCAGCGCGGCGACGCGCTCCGGACGTTCACTGATGACCGTTAGCCATTCCGGGAGAGCGGGCCGCGCACCGCAGGCCGCCTCCACGGCATCGGGGAACTTTGCCGCGTGCGCGGTCGAGAGCACGACCATCGGCACCGCGGGATCACGCGATTCCTTTTCTGCCACTGCGATCGCCACAGCGGTGTGCGGATCGACGAAATTGCCGGTCTCACGCTTGACCGTGCGCATGATCGCGGCGACCTCGTCTTCGTCGGCGCGATCGGCGGTAAACAGCGCACGGATCGAAGACAGCGCGCGTGCCGACAGCGCAAATCGCTGCGATTGCGCCAGCGATCCCATCACCGCGCGTATCGCGCCGGGCTCGCGATTGTAGGCCTCGAACAACAGCCGCTCGAAATTGGAAGAGACCTGGATATCCATCGACGGCGAGGTGGTCGCGACGACCGCGCGCGGCTCGTAGGCCCCGGTCGCGAGGGCGCGGGTCAAAATGTCATTGACGTTGGTGGCGATGATCAAACGGTCGACCGGCAGCCCCATGCGGGCCGCCACGTAGCCGGCATAGACATCGCCGAAGTTTCCGGTCGGCACCGCAAATGCGATTTTTCGCGCCGGAGCGCCGAGCGACACGGCGGCGGTAAAATAATAAACCGCCTGAGCCACGATCCTTGCCCAATTGATCGAATTGACGCCGGAGAGCCGAACTTGCTCGCGAAAACCGTGATGATTGAACATGCCTTTCACGATCGCCTGGCAATCGTCGAATGTGCCGTCGATCGCGACGACGCTGACATTCGCGGCGGCCGTCGTCGTCATCATGCGGCGCTGCACCTCGGAAATCCGGCCCTGCGGAAAAAGAACGACGAGATCGACCTGATGGCGCCCGCCGAACGCTTCGACGGCGGCGCCGCCAGTGTCGCCTGAGGTCGCTACCACGATGGTGCGCCGCTCGCCGCGCGCCGCTAGCGCGTGGTCCATCAAACGCGCCAGAAGTTGCATCGCCAAATCTTTGAAGGCGAGCGTCGGGCCGTGAAAGAGCTCGAGCAGGAACGTGTTGGCGCCGAGCTGCGTGAGCGGCGCGACCGCGGGGTGGCGAAAATTGCCGTAGGCTTCGCGCGTCATCCGCGCGAGGTCGCCTTGGGAAACCGAATCCCCGGTGAAACGACCGATAATGTCGACTGCCACCTCGGCATAGGAGCGGCCGGCAAGACCCGCGATCGCCGCTGCGTCGAGGCGCGGCCAGGAATCCGGCACATAAAGCCCGCCGTCGTGGGCCAGTCCCGCAAGCATGGCCTCGGCAAAGTCGAGCGAGGGAGCCTCGCCTCTGGTCGAGATATATTGCACTCGTCTTTCCAACTGCCGGCGACCGGCGCAAAGTTAAACCATTGATCGTTAACGATAATTTTGTGGCCCTTTGCAGGGCCGCCGTCAGCCGCCACGCCGCGACCGACTCACACTAATAGCAAATCGAATGGCTCCACAAGGAAAGCGAACGACCCTGCGACTGACCGTTTCGGTGCTAGGGCTTGGCGCCTATTGGCGGGGCCGAGAACGTCCAAAAGCCGAAGACGCCGGCCAGGACGGCAGCCAGGCCATACCAGGTCAAGGCATATTGCAGGTGGTTGTCCGGGAGAGTGACCTCGAGCCTCCCGGGCTGCGGCAGGCCCCCAGGCGGCACAGGGGCTTCCTGTTCGACATAAAAGGGCGCGACCGGGTTTGCCCGCGAATTGAGCCCCTTGGCGGCGGCAATAGACCCCGGATCGGGGGTAAACCAAAGGTTGTGAGCCGGATCGTCATTCGGGGTGAACCAGTGCCGATCTCCCGGCCAGCGCATCGCGCCTGTGACCTCGAGCTGGCCTGCAACTTGGCCGTCGGACCGCGATTTCGGGTCTTGCCGTCCGTCCGGCACGAACCCGCGATTGACCATGACGGTGCTGCCGTCGTCGAGCCGCGCCGGGGTGAAGACCCAATAGCCGGGGCCGACAGCATCGGGCCGAAACGTTGACGGCGCGGCAAAAACTAGCGCCTCCCGGCTATTGTCGAATCTCGCCTCGAACTTGACCCGGCTGTATTCATCGCGCGCGCGATCGAGCTTCGGCCAGTCCGCCGCCGCCGGCAATTCTTTCGGTGGCGCTCCGAGCCGCTCCGTGAGCGAAGCGATCAGGTTCTCCTTCCACGCTTTGCGCTGGATCTGCCAGGTGCCGAGCGCGATCAGGATCGCGAAAGTCAAAACCGTCGGGATGAAAAGCCCGAACCAGGACCGTTTGCGCGTGCGCGGTCCATCTCGGTCGGCCGTTGCGTCATGCGAGGGCGTGCTCACGATTGCTCGCCGCCGAACCGGCTCTCCGCCGCTTGGTGGTGGTATTGCAGCGCGATCATCAAGCCCTTCATCGGACGCAGGGGCCCCAGCGTAACGATGAGGATCAAGGGCAGCCACAGCGCCGCATGCACCCAATAGGGCGGATGAAACAAAATCTCGGTGATCAAAGCGGCGCCGACGACGATTGCGCCCGCAAGGAACATGATGAATACCGCCGGCCCATCTCCGGAATCGGCGAACGCGTAGTCAAGGCCGCAATGCTCGCAGCGCGGCCGCAGCGTCAAAAACCCCCGGAACAGCCGGCCCTTCCCGCAGCGCGGACAAGAGCACGACAGCCCGGCGCCAATCGCTCCGGACAGCGTGGTAATTGTGTGTTCAGTCATATCGTCACCACGTATGACAACATCCGACGGCGGCCCGTAAGGGATCGCATCGCGCCAGCGCGGCTTCTCTGCTCCCGCTGTGTCGCGGGAAGGAATCTTTGTTCTTGCTAGCCGGCGTGCGGGCCGCCGCCCCACACATAGATGCAGGCGAACAGGAACAGCCACACGACGTCGACGAAATGCCAATACCAAGCGGCGAATTCAAAGCCGAGATGCTGTGTCGGCTTGAATTGCCCGGCCATGGCGCGAAACAGGCAGACGATCAGAAAGATCGAGCCGATGATGACATGGGCGCCGTGGAATCCCGTCGCCATGAAGAACGTCGCGCCGTAGATGTTGCCCGAGTAGTGGAACATCGCGTGCATATATTCCCACGCCTGCACGCAGGTGAAGCTCAAGCCCAAAGCGATGGTCAGCACCAGGCCCCACACCAGACCCTTACGATCGTTCTCAAGGAGCGCGTGATGCGCCCAGGTCACCGTGGTGCCCGAGGTAAGCAGGATGAGCGTGTTGAGCAACGGCAAATGCCAGGGGTCGAAGGTCTCGACGCTTTTCGGCGGCCAGACGCCCCCCGTATAGGCGATCCGCGCGACGTCACGAAACTCGGCGGGAAATAGCGCGGTGTTGAAGTAGGCCCAGAACCACGCCACGAAGAACATCACTTCGGAGGCAATGAACAGAATCATGCCGTAGCGGTGCGATATCTGCACCACGCGCGTGTGGTCGCCTTCGACCTCAGCCTCGAAGATGACGTCCCGCCACCAGCCGAACATCGTATAGGCGATGCCGATGGCGCCGACGCCGAGCACCAGTGGCGC
>JBAPZR010001009.1:0-4746 GCA_049285335.1 Xanthobacteraceae bacterium
AGTCAGGGATCACACTCAGGCTTTCTGCAATAGCTCCGGCAACTTCACAAAGTTCGCAGCAATCCTTCGCGCCTCATCCTTCGTCAGCAACTTGGCCGACGACCAGCAGAATAAGAAGAAGCTGATAAGAGATCGCATGAACCAATCCCCTCCGCCGCCGCTAGATTTCACTTGGACGAGCAGCGAAACGCCCTTCCCAAAGCTGCCCCGGCCAGTAACGACGCAGTAATATGCCGATACTTAGGTTCCGCTCGTAGTTCGTTCATGATGACATCGGTAGCCTGCTGGACGGTCGCGTCCTTCGGAATGCACGCGGTCCCGTCCCCACCAAAGGCATCGGCAATCCCCGCAATGTATCCCACACAGAAAGCTCGATCCAACGAACCAAGAGGAAAAGAACACTGCTTATAAAGCTGGTTGCCCGAGATAAAAAAACCCGGCTCTTCCTGACAAAAAACAGATGCTGGCCATAGCAAACCAGCGACGATGGCGAGCGTCCTGAGACGCATGGTGAAGCCCCCTCTTAAGTCGTGCATAGGCTGGTCACGGCTAGGGCTAATCGAAAGCACGGCAGAGCTGGGGCCATCTCTGGGCCAAACTACGGTCCCGGCCCACCATCCACACATATCCGCATCGCTTTCCCGTCGTCTTCGGCAACGGCTTCTGCCCGCCGCTGTCCTTCACGACGAAGGCAGCGCCAATGTCCTCGATTGACCAGGGCGGCGGGAAGCGGCGCTGCGCGATCAGGCCATCGATTGGATCAGACGGCCCGAAGCTGGGAAATCGGTGAAGGCGAGCATGGTCTGGAAAAAGCTGTCTCGGGAGCTGAAATGTTTGAACTGTGAACGAGATCACTCCGCGAGAGCACACGAATCAAACAGCATGAATCCAACGGTGACTATGAAAAAGATGGCTAGTAGTGCCATGGAACCCCCCTCGGTCCGGTGCACTTACATTACTACGATTCGGGTGCAGGCGATCGGCTCCGACGCACGTATTTCGTAAGATTGCATCAGACCGACGCCCCTATGACTCTGAAAATCCTTCTGATAGGTTGATTTCGCTGGGGGTTCCTCGCGGCACGGAGCCACACTATGTTGACCAAAACTTCGAAAATTGTTCAGAAGCAAATCGATGAAGCAGAGGAAAAGATTGGTGAGGTCCAGAATGAGTTCGCCAAGACACTCGATGTAATTACCCGAGCGGCCATGTCGCGCGCGACCGCCGAGCTCGAACTTGGTTTCAAACTGTCCCAAAAACTGAGTGCCGCTCGTTCGCCAGCTGATACTATTTCCGCCTACCAAGAATGGCTCACCGAGGAGATGAAGGCCCGCACCGAAGATTCTCGTCAATTCATGACCAACTGTCAGAGGTTGATTACTGAGAGCACTCGTTTTTTATTGCGCGGTGGGATGGCAGGCATGGCTCGATAATGCCCAGCCCAAGATGGGCAACACGCAACGACATAGGCCGTTATTAGGAGCAACTCGACAAAGAGTCGAGCATGCCGATCTTACCTAACGCCACCCATATCGGATCGGCACTGCCACATGTATCGGCCATCCGGCATGGATATACGACGGGGGCGGAAAGCCGTAATAGGCGTTCCCGTTGGACTCAAAGACCGGGGTCGCATAGCCATAGTGATGTCCATAGTGATGCCGATAGACGTGGCTATACCCATCGGCCGATGCGCTGGCCGCAGATATGGCCAGAGCCGCTGCCCCGAGAACGATACCTCTCATCATCGCACTTCCCTCGTCGTGGACACCCTGCGTCCTAATTAACGAGGATGGTCTGTGAAAGTTCGATCTATGCATCAGTGGCCCCGGCCATCGTCGGGGGCTGGGGTGCTTCGATGGGATGGGCCGGGGCCTGGCGCGGCCGTTGTCGTCGCGCCAAATCCACAACAAAGCGGCCCTTGCGTCGTTCCACTTGACACGACGGTGCGGCAATTGCGCATCAGGCATGGGCTTCAATCGCTAGAAGATGGAGGACGGGCCACGGCGCGCCACGGGGAAGGAAGCGACGGCTCGACGCGCGACCGATGCCCAGCTGCTTGCGGACGCCGAGCGTCGGTTTAAGCGAAATAGAACAGGTAAATGACAGCAAAGGCGATGATAACACCGGCAAGCGCGAACCAAAGCACATAACGGACATTTTGCCCGGTCACGCCCTGCCGAGCTTCCACTTTGGACAACACAGCCCGTTGTTCAGGCGCACCTTCATTGGAAGCGGCCATTGAAATTCTCCGCGAGTCACTGTTTTCTTTTAGTAAACGCTGAAGGCCCGGTGCGGGTTCGGCGTGAACATTTGTGAACGCCAGCTCGTGTTCACTTTTGTTCCACCGGCCGGATCGATGCTCAGCAAGAAACGGCGGATCGCGCCCACGCGAAAAACATGCCTGAGCCGATTGTTCGTATAGCGACCACGGACCTCAGCCACGCGTCTCACGGCTGGTGGTGCGGTCTAACTGACCACCACCGAGGCGCGACGTCGACCGAGTCCCATAACGTTTTGATGAATATCGCGACCACTGCAAGCGATGTGTTTTTATCGATTGAAATTGCGAGCGCGCGTTTTGCCGACTATGAGCCCGTAGGAGTTTGAGCACCTCATCGATTTGATATGACCCCAATCTTTTAAGTAACCGATCAAGCTGGCGTGCCTCTTCAGGCGTGTAATCCAACGCTCTGCGGGCAATTTGGTACCATGTTACGCACTTCCTCCTAACGTGATCGCTGTAGGCGTAGTGGAGCAAGCCGGACCAGCCACATGGGCATTCAATAAAACCCGCCGGCGGCTTCCCTGGATTAAACCAAGCTCTAAACCCGTTGACGCCACAGGGCATATCGTCTGTGTGCATGATGTGGTTGTGGCAAAGCACACATCCATACTTTATTTTCCTTGGCACTGTGCCGACACGAACGTAACGCGGATTGAGTTTTGCCACTGTTGCCACCGTTCCAAGCCGATGCCCAAGTAGTCGACTGCGTTGTGGTAGGCAGCTTGTCAGAACGGGAAACAGCCAGATGTGATGACTATCACACTCTGACAAGAAGCGACGTTTCGAACTGATGGCCTGATTGACGCTGGCGCTGTTACTCATCCACATCCGTAACGCGTCACCAAGACGGCCTCCGCAGCCTCAACCGTGAATTTCAACGCCCGGATCTGGTCGGCCTCGATCTCTTTGATCTCGTCGACTATGGGCAGGGAAATAGTCCTACAAATGGCGTACAACCAAATAATCCGGTTCGGTCATTCAGTAGCCTGTAATTTCTGATCGTGTCTCGTCAGCGTATTGGTGCTGCTTCCGTTCAAATAGCTCATCGAATTTGAGGACCAATCGTGTTCCGGGCCAAGGCCCACATTGCGACCTTCGTCACGGCGCTCGTGGTAATAGCCCAAAGCATCGCGGCCAGCTTCGGTTGTTTTGGCGATTCAGGATTGGCTCGGCCATCGAGCGATTCAGCATACGGCGCGCTACACGGAATTGAGCCAAGAGCGATTCAAGGATTTTTGGCGCGTCTAACGTGCGCGAAGCTTTGATGGCCTAGATCTGTCTAGTTGGTCGATAATGTGCGGCGGCCGCAAAGCCTGCTCTATGGGCCAGACGGAAAGCCTACGCCCTCGCCAACCAATGGCAAAGCCGGGACGTTGATTTGGTGGCGTAGAATATTTTGGTCTGAAAATTATTTTCGTCTTAAACTTTACGACACTATAAATTATAGGGGTCGTGTTTTCGGGGGCTAACACATGAAGGACTTTGGAAATACAATCTACGCCGCTGCCTGTGTTGTGGCGGCAACGATTCTCGGAATTGGTATCGCTGACTATTGGTTCAGCGGCCACCAGTTCTCTGCATTACTCTCCTGGGCGGTATTGGCGGCCATTCCGTGGTTAATCGGCCGCGCATCGCTGTACGGTCTGAGCCGCATTAGGTCGGAGGATCATCTGCCCGTCCAGTATCGTACTAAGGCGGGGAAATAGCATTTCCGCACCGGACGGAAGCGACTCCCGAGCGCCTAGCGACCGGTTAAGCTCGCGTTGGAAGCTGCTTCACGCCGTCAAGGACAATTTTTGTAATTTCGGACGTTTGTGAGCTTAGTGTCGCGTATTCGGCAATGTCGCGTTCGATACGTTCACCGGTCGTCTTTAGCCGCCGTCGCAGCGTTTGAAGCTCACCGATGAGGCTGTCGACTTCTTCTATCGAAACTCTCGATATTTCGCGCACCGAGGCCGTGAGGTCGCCGGACGACATTTCGACATCTTCACCCTCGACGGCTTTCTGGGCTGAGGCGCTATCCCACACCAGCGTGCGGATATTTCCCTCAAGCTCTGGTTCGGATGACTTGTCCTTGACGGCTACGAGCGACGTAGAACTCATTGGTTTGTCCCCCTTATCGGCCTTGTCTGCTTCCACTGATTCGCTCATGTCTGCACAAAAATGCGATGGGTCAAAGACAAAAAGTCTTGTTCCAACCAGAATTAAATGCCGAACCCACATTTGGCCTTACGGCTTTATCGCTCGCTTGCTGTCGACAAAACCATCCGCAATCATCAAGATAATGGAAATCGCAAACCCGCACGCGATGCCAAATAATCCCGGTTGCACAGAGGCGACAATCAACAGCGCGGCCAACGCCAATCCCGCGCCAGCCCAAATACTAGTTGTCGAGTTCTTAGCACCGCTTCGCAGCCTGCTTTCGCAGATAGTTGATGTCCGCGAGCTGCCCGATCAGA
>JBAPZR010001010.1:0-6221 GCA_049285335.1 Xanthobacteraceae bacterium
GCTCCTGGGCTACTTCCAGGCCGACAGCGGCACGATCAACCAACTTGTCCATCTCTGGAAGTTTGATGACGACGCCGACCGACGGAAGCACTGGACAGGGGTCTTCGCCGACAAGGACTTCGTGGAAGGTTTTGCCTCGAAGTTTCGACCGCTCGTTATGAACACAGGAGGTCAAGCTGCTGACGGCGGCGCCGTGGGGTCCACATCCCTGACTGCTTCGGCCTCAACAACTGCAAACACATTCGCGAATCGTGGATGAACCGGCGCCTCGTTTTCAGTCACGCCAAAAATCGCGGAACGGCTTGGGCGAAAGCTCCGTATAGCGCACGGTGTGCCGAATATCGCGGTGACCCAAGTAGTCCTGGATTGATCGCGTATCGTGACCGTCGCCAGCGAGCTTGCAGCCTGCCGAATGTCTGAGCATGTGGGCGTGGCACTGGAACGGCAGTTCAGCCTTTTGCCCGACACGCTTCACCATCCAATTAAAGCTATCGGTGGTGAACGGGCCGCCGCGCTCGGACGTGAAGACAAACGATCCTGCTGATTTCCTTCGGAGTTTCCTTAGCTCGCGCAGTTCATCGCCACGAATCGGATGCGTGGCCGGCTTGCCATTCTTGGCGCGCCGGACGTGCATTTCAGCTCTGACGAAGTCAATGGCGGACCATTCGAGGTCAACAATCTCGGAAGCCCGGAAGCCGTGGCGGTAGGCGACCAGGATCATTGTGGCGTCGCGCTGGCCATAGCGATTGCCCTTGGCCGCCTCGATCAGCTTCGCGACCTCTGCCGGCGTTAGATGCTCGCGCTTCCGATATTCGCTATTCGGCAGCCGTTGTGGAGCAACTGCTCGTTTTTTGCCGGTTGGCGTTGCTAGCTTGAGGTGCGTTTTAGCCTGCATTCTCGTCCCCCTCGATCGACCACTGCTCGTATAATACGTATTTACCGAGCAGTTGCAATCGAAAGCTTCTAGACGATTCTTTCCGCGGACATGCGCACCGACGGGTCCACTCAACAGGTAGGCCCGCAACTCACGAAGCTTATGGCCGGGCTTAAATCCGGCGATGTCGTCGTCGTGACTAAACTCGACCGGCTTGGCCGCTCGACCACGCAAGTTTTCGCTCGCTTAGGCGGAAGAGGCATCGCCCTTTCATGACGACCGCGCTTAGCGATGTCCGCTTTTGGGGGTAAAGCGGACATCAGATGGACGATGCGAAATGTCCGCTTATGACCCAAAGCGGCCATCTTGTCTGACACGCCTTGATACTCACATCGGGGGTGCGACACCGTCCCGGCCGACATTGATCGCTGGCGCCGTAATCGTTCCATCCGGCATTCTTTGTCCGGCGACAATGAAGACTTGCGCGCCCGGCTTGAGATCACCCATGTTTCCGGGAACGAAGCGCACGACGGGGGTATTGGTCGGTACAATAATCTTCTTATCGCCCTCGGGATACTTCACCATCAGCGTCTGTCCGTCGACACCGGCCACGGTCGATTCAACATCGGCGTTGGTCATGGTGCTACCCGGCTCGCGATCCCATGGTAAGAACCGTGCCGGCACGACACCGCGTTGCGCGTCCATAAAGATGTGAAGTCCAATCGCCTTCTGGCTACCGTCAGGCTGCGGCATGGCGGTGACGCCAATAAAATCGCCCACTTTGATGTCGGCAAGCGCGGCCTTGACCATTGCCGTGACGCGCGGGTTGTCGGCGAGCTTAATCGTCAACGCATTATCGTCGCGTGACTTTACAGTCAAAGTCTGACCATCGATCTTTTCGATAGTGCCACGCACCCGCACCGTTTGCGGAGTTTGTGCCGCGGCAAATGAAGTCGCAAAGAGCGCAGCAAACGCGGTCACACCAATTCTTCGTCGAGTCAACATTGTCATATCCATCCTCCCCGCTGCGTAGCGTGGTGTGTGGTTGTTAAGCACAGCCGATGCACTTGGATCATCGGCCACCGGGACAATTCAACCCTTCCATCATAATCTCTCGAGCACCTGCGGCTTATGCGATCGCAACAGCCCTGCATGTCTGCTTTCGAGGGTAAGGCGGACATCGTCTGAGTTTTCCGGCCGCCGACGTCCGCTTTCCAATTAATTAATCGTTAAGCTTCATATCATTCCTAATCTTTGCCATGATTCTAGCTAATCGAAGCGCTATCTCGCGGGGCCATCAGCTGGTTGGGGGTAAGTGGTGTTCAAAAAATCTCTCGCGTTGTTGGGGGCTTTTTGTCTCACGTGTGGGGGATGCGCCTATAACGGTCCGGCCGCCCCATCGTTCGCGGCGATGCCCGGCCCACACAAGACATATGAGTCTTTCCAGGGTGACGATCAGTACTGCCAAACTTCCGCTCAGCAGGCGATAGGGTACCAATCCCCCGGTCAAGCCGCGAATGACGCTGCCGTTGGTAGCGCCGTCGTTGGCACCGCACTGGGCGCTCTGGCTGGTGCTGCACTTGGGTCAGCCGCGGGACATGTGGGGACAGGAGTGGCAGTTGGCGCTGGCACTGGTCTAGTCGCAGGTAGTGCAGTGGGATCAGGGAACGCTGCTGCCGCTGGTGGCTCGCTGCAAGCCAGATATGACACCGTTTATGCTCAGTGCATGAGTGCCAAAGGCAATCAGATCCCGCCACCGGCTCCCTATTATTGGGGTGGATACTAGCAGGTTCCTCACCAGAGAGTGCCGCAGCCACTGCCAATTACCACACGCCTCGACGGCGGCGCAACGAAGGGCCGCCTCAGTGACGTGGGTGCTGCGATGTCCGCTATTGGCACAAAGCGGACATGAAGGGCGCTCACTCGACCGTTGGATTCTTGCAAGTGCGCTAGTTAAACTATCCTCACCGGGAGCGGGATTATTCCCGCTCGCGCAGCGCGGCGGGCTCGCAAAGTATGTCGAGCGCATTCCCGCGCGAGCTACAGGATCAAAACTGGTTGTATTCCATGATAAGCGTGCTGACGTTGGGGAAGCGAAGAATCAGATTGATTGCAATCAATAACCCGATCGCGGAGAAAACAACAACGGCGCCCAGATTCGGGTCTGAGAGAGTAGCCGCGAGCCGTCGCCATGCAGTCCTAACCACCCTGACGTGGCGATTTACCGAACTCGGGACTGACTGAATCTTGTACATCATCGGTGTCCATCCTGCTCTTGAGGCTCAGCGGCACGGTCCGCCGCCGTCCGTCCAATCGAGGACTATGCATGAAACTGCGGGCCGCGCTTTTAGAATGCGTTGCCTTTTTCTTAAGACCCTCTTGATTTTTTTCTTTGGCCGTGTGGCGTAGTGACCGTCTGTCGACCGTTTCTCGACCCGGCAATCAGCGACATGCTTTTTGTTTTCGGCAATTGCACACTTGATCCAGAGCGGCGGGAGCTGCGCCGTCGCACAAGCCTAGTTGCCGTGGAACCCCAAGTCTTTGATCTCTTAGAGTATCTTATCCGTAACCGTGAGCGCGTCGTCAGTCGAGATGAATTAAATTCTTCGATCTGGGGTGGGCGTGTCGTCTCAGATTCGACGTTGAGTGCCCGCATCAATGCGGCCCGCAGTGCGATCGGAGACAGCGGTGCAAAGCAGCGCTGGATCAAAACACTGCCACGCAAAGGCTTCCGCTTCGTCGGGTCTGTACGGCAGGAAAGTGCGGTTGCAACGTCGTCGGGGCGGCACGAAGTATCCGCACCAACCTACGCAGTTGGACTGCCGGACCGGCCGTCGATTGCCGTGCTGCCTTTCGCCAATATGAGCGGTGATCCAAAGCAGGAATACTTCGCCGACGGAGTTAGCGAAGACATCATTACTGCGCTCTCCCGATTTCGCTCGCTGTTCGTCATCGCCCGGAACTCGACCTTTACCTATAGAGGCAGGGCGGTGAACGTGAAGGAAGTGGCGCGCGAGTTAGGCGTGCGATACGTATTGGAGGGAAGCGTCCGTAAGGCCAGTCGGCGGGTGCGCGTTACCGCTCAGCTCGTCGATGCGGAGACCGGCATCCATGTCTGGGGCGAGCGGTACGATCGACAACTCCAAGACTTTTTCGCGGTCCAGGACGAGATCACAGATATGATTGCGGCGACGATGGAGCCGGAGATCGGCGCCGTCGAACGGGAAAGAGCCCGACGCAAGCCCCCTGAACACCTGGGCGCTTGGGAACATCATCAGCGCGGCATGTGGCATCTGTTGCGGCGCAACCGAGAGGATTTGGCCAAAGCGCAAGCGTTCTTTCGAAAGGCAATCGAACTCTTTCCCTCCTATGCAACGCCGCGCGCAGCTCTTGGGCTCTGCCACTTCTTCGAGATTACGCACGGGTTTACGAGCGACTATGCCGCGTCGCTCGGCGAACTCCTAGAGCAGGGCTCCGAATCAGTCCTGCTCGATCCAAACGATGCGCTCGCCCACACCGCTCTAGGGCTGGCTTTGATGGAACATCGGGACTATTCAGCGTCCCTCGCCGAGCATCAAATCGCAATCGGACTCAACCCTAATTCGGCGCTCGCGCGTTACGCTTTCGGTTATGGGTTGCAGCGAGCCGACCGGTTTCAGGAGGCCCTGGAGCAGTTCGATAGCGCGTTGCGCCTGAGCCCGCGCGATCCGGGGCTGTGGTCGTATCTCACGCTCAAAGCTAGCACTTTGTACCTGCTGGAACGATATGACGAGGCGGTTCGGTTCGCACGCGATGCCGCACGACAACACTCATTCGTCGATCTGATCTGGCCGTTCGTCCATCTCGCGGCCGCGCTCGGCCAACTTGGCCGCACTGCCGAGGCGCGCACTGCCGTCCAGGAGATTCACAGACGGAGGCCGGGCTTGACCGTGAGCGGCGTGCGGTCGTGGCCACATAATCGCAGCCGATCCGAGCACTCGCTCGCGCATATGCTCGAAGGGCTGCGCCGAGCTGGCTTGCCGGAACAATGACTCAGGCCCGACCATTGATTGCGTAAGCCATGACCATCCTCGTGAGACGGCTTTACTCCGCTTTTATGTTTGCAAGCTTTATCACTTTTGCCCACTTCGCTGTTTCGGCAGTCATGTAAGCGCCAAACTCCGCGGGGGTGAGAACAAGCGGAGTCAGTGTGAGTTCAGCAAGCCGTGCCTTGATGCCTGGGTCGCTCAGGCCGGCGTTTATGTCTTGATTGAGTCGCGCAATTATCGGTTCCGGTGTGCCAGTCGGGACGCCAACGCCGGTGAAAGCGGTCGCCTCATATCCCGGCAAGGTCTCCGCGACAGTCGGAACATCAGGGAGTACGTCCAAGCGGGAGGCGGTGGTCACGGCCAGCGGGCGGACTGATCCGGATCGAATGTGGGGAAGCGAGCCTGCCACAACGTCGAGTGCTACCTGAACTTGGCCGCCAATAAGGTCGGCGACCATAGGCGCGCCACCGCGATAGGGTACGTGAACCATGGTGATTCCGGCTCGCGCCTTGAACAGTTCGCCCGCTACCTGCGAGATCGTGCCGGTCCCGTATGAAGCCAAGGTGATCTTGCCCGGATTGGCCTTCGCGTAGGCGATCAGTTCAGGAATGGTTTTGGCTGGAACAGACGGATTGACCTCAAAGACCAGCGGATAAACCACCATTCCGGCAACGGGCGCGATGTCTCTTAGAAAATCGAAGGGCAGGTCTTGATAGACCGTCGCATTGATGACATTGCTGATTCCGGCCCACAGCAGGGTGTAACCGTCGGGCGCTGAATTGATCACCGCTTGCGTGGCAATGTTGGTGCCGGCGCCTGGCCTGTTTTCGATGATAATCTGTTGATCAAGACGCTCCGACAACCAGCCTCCCATAATTCTCGCCACAACGTCGGCACCGCCCCCCGGCGGGTATCCGATGATCCAGTGAATTGGCCGCGTAGGGTACTCGAGCGCCCAAGCGAAGTGCGACAACGGCGCCAGCGCAGCTGCACTCGCTGCCATCTGGAGAAAGCGACGACGGAGAGGCCGCATGGTGATGCTCGACGACGTCCCACCCTTCCTTTGGTGGACGTGAACACGATCGTGAATTTTGCTATGCGCGCCTGCCGCGGGCATCATCGCTGCCGCGATCAGGGACTTCGGCATATCCCGTTGGCAGCTCCGAAATGTATGATACACCGTCTGCCGTGCGTTGTTGAGACAATTTTAGTTTCCTGATGAAGGGCGACCTGGCCAACTGTTGGCGAACATTCGCAATTTCTTGCAATAGCAGATTTGCTGCGGTGCAAGAGTCTGCTTTTGGCACAAAGCGGACATC
>JBAPZR010001011.1:0-1730 GCA_049285335.1 Xanthobacteraceae bacterium
GGACGGTGGACAGACATTAGGCGAATTGCAATCCGCTGGAAAGCACGCCTTGTGCCGACGCCGATATGCCGCCTTGTCCCATCCGGAAGGAGATGCCCAAAGCACGGAGCGTCAAATAGGAAACCGAGTTTTCCTCAAGCCTTATTATGTATTATATGGCGAAACTCTTACGGTTTTGAGATAGCTATGAACTTACGGTCCTTCGTACGGCTGGGCTTGACCCTGTTAGCGGTCGCGCTTGTGGGCTCGGCGTGGTCTCAGCAAAGCGCCCCGCGAATGGCGCTCATCATTGGAAATGCAAGGTACCCCGAGGCCGGAACGCCGTTGCCCACAACCGTAAACGATGCCCGTGCGCTCGCCGACGAGCTTCGCCGCAGCGATTTCGATGTCGATCTCAAGGAGAACGTAGGCAAGGAGGATATGCAACGCGCCATTGACGCGTTCACTAGCAAGATTCAGAGCGGATCAGGGGCATTGTTCTATTTCAGCGGCCTCTGCATTCAGGTTGCTCGCCAAAATTTTCTCCTTCCGGTGAATACCCAAGCCTCAAGTGAGGCTGATGTTCAGCGGGACGGGATCAGCCTCGATGCGGTACTGAGTGAAATGAAACGGCACGGAGCGCGCGTCAAAATTGTCATTATTGATGGCTCTCGGCGAAATCGATTGGAACGCAACTTCCGACCATCGGCCGCTGGGCTCGCTGCTCTCGATCTGCCCGAAGGTACTCTGGCAATGTATTCGGCGGCAACGGGCAAGGTAGTCCCCGACGGCACGGGGGAAAACAGTTTGTTCATCACTGAATTAATCAAAGAGCTGCGTTTTCCGAACCTGACGGCGGAAGAGGTGTTCAACCGGACGCGCATTGGCGTGTCGCACGCAACCAACAATGAGCAGATCCCATGGGTTGCTTCCTCGTTGGTAGAGGAATTCTCCTTTGGCCCAACGCAGCCGATCGGCCCCGCCTCGTCGCAAACTCCAGCGCCTTCTTCCTCAACTCCCGAACCCACTTCCAGCCCTGTATCGGCCGGGTACCATCCCGGTGACTTTTTTCGAGATTGTAAGGAATGCGGTGAGATGGTGGTCGTGCCCGCCGGTACATTTGAAATGGGATCGGGAGCCGACATGGAAAGTCCAATACACCGAGTAACCATTGCAAAGCCATTCGCGATCGGGCGCTATGAGGTGACTTTTCGGGAGTGGGACCTCTGCGTCGCGGCGGGCGGCTGCAAATACTCGCCGACTGATCAAAACTGGGGGCGCGGGGATCGTCCGGTCATCAATCTCAGTTGGCTGGATGCCAAAGAATTTGTGAAATGGCTTTCCGAAAAAACCGCCCAGCCTTACCGGCTGCCTTCAGAGGCCGAATGGGAATATGCCGCACGCGCAGGAACCAGCACACCCTATTGGTGGGGCCGAGAGATCGGCACACGCCAGGCAAACTGCCGGGAATGCGGCGGCGGAGGTGCACAGACATCGCTAGTGGGATCGTTCAAGCCAAATGCATTCGGTCTGTTTGACACTGCCGGCAACGCGGCTGAGTGGGTGGAAGATTGCTGGAACGACAACTATCGAAACGCCCCCCGTGATGGGTCGGCTTGGACCACCGGCCAATGTCAACTCCGCGGGCTACGTGGCGGCTCGTTCGACAGTCAGGCAAAATATCTGCGGTCACAAGCTCGATTTCGATACGATTATGATGTGCGTTATTTTACGAATGGGTTTCGGGTTGT
>JBAPZR010001012.1:0-4866 GCA_049285335.1 Xanthobacteraceae bacterium
GTCTACGCCAGCCGCGCGGATGTTCGAGTCAGTGTTCCACTTCGAGTTGGCTTTCCTTCGCCACTCGCTCGAATGCCTCACCGGGATTCTTGATCCGATATTGATAGTCTTCCCCGTCGGACGGCAACAACCTGACCACTTTGTAGCTTCCACTCGCCCCCGGCCGAGTGATCGGACTCGACGTGTAGAATACCGTTTGGCCGACCTCGAACTTATGCGTCCGCAGCGCTGGACTGAGCGCCGTCACCTGCACAACCGTCACGCCGGTGATTTCGATTGCGGCGACCTTCTCAATCCCGGCAATCTTGTTGCCAGCGCTTGCCTTCACGGCGCTGATCAGCGGCGACTTTTTCGCCGAACGACGGGACGTCGCTGCAGCGCTATGTGATGCTGCGGCGCGAACGCGGACCTTGTGGGACTGGCCGTTTCGACTCGTCTTAGCGGCTGCCTTGGCCGACCGTTTCTTCTTTGACTTCACTGAACGTTTATTCATAGAAATCTTATAGCATCCCGTTATGCGGTTAAGCAAAGAATATAATGGCGGAAATTCGGCTTTAAACCACCCCAGACGTCCCGGCCAGAAAAGCAGAAAAGTGCAGCCATAACAAACGACTAACTAGGTTAATTTTTTCGATTTCCGAGCTATGGTTAAGCTCCCGCTTGGCGTTGCCAGCGACCGCTCTCATCGGCCCTCCAATAGGTCACATCCGCGCCCGCCGCCTTGGCTTCGCTCCAACGCGCCCGCGCCATTTCAACGGCGTCAGGGTCCTCGCCGTCAAAGAGTAGAACAACGCGCTCGTAAATGGCGGCATCTGCCGCCAGACTCGCTCCGTCGACGAGAAAGCGCACCGTCGCTCCATTGGGATTATCGCCGTTGGCGGTCAACACGATCGGTTGTTCCGCAACCTCTGGGTCGCGCCAAGTTCCATGTGGCAGGAAGGCATCGTCGCGCCAAGTCCACAGATGGGCGTCCAGCGCGTCGACACGCTCGTCGGAAGACGCCTGAACGACGACGCGCCAGCCGCGTTCGAGCGATTTCTGCAGAAGCGCCGGCAACACCTGTTCGAGGGTTTGTCCCTTAAGGTGGTAAAACAGCATTTCGGTCATCGACGAAACCGTCAGCGCTCGTAGTGATCTTCGACGAGTCGTTCCAGAAGCCGCACGCCCCAACCTGAACCCCAGCTCTTGTTGATGTCGGTTTGCGGCGAGCCCATTCCCGTTCCGGCAATGTCGAGATGCGCCCACGGCGTTTTATCGACGAAGCGTTGCAGCAGTTGCGCGGCGGTAATGGCGCCACCCCAGCGGCCGCCGGTATTTTTCATGTCGGCGAATTTTGAATCGATCAGTTTGTCATACTCGGCGCCGAGCGGCATCCGCCAGACGCGCTCGCCCGTCGCCTCCCCCGCCTCCGCCAATCGCTCGGAGAGCTTGTCGTCGTTGGAAAACAAACCGGCATATTGCTGCCCGAGCGCCACGATGATCGCGCCGGTCAGCGTCGCCAGGTTGATCATGAATTTCGGCTTAAAGCGCTTATTCACGTAGTGGAGAACGTCGGCAAGGACGAGACGGCCTTCCGCATCGGTATTGATGATCTCGATCGTTTGTCCGGACATCGTCTTGACGATGTCGCCGGGGCGTTGCGCTTTGCCGTCAGGCATGTTTTCAACGAGACCGATTGCGCCGACGGCGTTGACGCGCGCTTTGCGGGCGGCGAGCGCATGCATGAGGCCGACCACGCAAGCGGCTCCGGCCATATCGCCCTTCATATCTTCCATACCCTGCGCCGGCTTGATCGATATGCCCCCGGTATCGAAGCACACGCCCTTGCCGATGAAGGCAACCGGATCGGCTCCACGCTTGCCGCCGTTCCAGCGCATGACGACAAGCTTCGATTCGTGCGCGGAACCTTGTCCCACGCCCAAAAGCGCACCCATGCCGAGCTTACGCATGGCCGGGACATCGAGCACTTCCACCGCGACGCCGAGCTTGCGCAGCTCGGAAACGCGACGGGCGAATTCGGCCGGATAAAGCACATTCGCCGGTTCGTTGACGAGATCTCGGGCGAGCGCCACACCGTCGCCAATCGCGGCGTTGCGCGTCCAGGCCTTTTCCGCCGCTTGCGGATTCGAACAGGCAATATTCAATTCGAATTTGCTTGGCCGGGCTTCGTCGTCTTCTTTCCGCTTGGTCTTGTACAGGTCGAATGTGTAGGCCCGCAGATGCGCGCCTAGCGCGAGATTAGCGATCTGGTCGGGCTTAAGCGCTCCCGATCCAAATTCCGCGAAGATCGTGGCGCTCGCGGCGGCGTTGGGGACTTTGCCCATCGCAATTCCGCCAAGCTTGACGAAGTCTTGCGGTTTCAGGGCGCTCTCCTTGCCGGTTCCGATCACGACGAGCCTTGGCGCCTCCAACCCCGTGGGCGCCACGAGGTCGAGGGATGAGCCGTTTTTCCCTGTGAAGCGGTCAGCGGCCGCGGCACGCCGCACAGCCTCCCCCATTGGATCAACCAGTCGGCGAGTCGCAGGGCCAAATTTCAAGTTCTGATCGCAGAACACAACAAGAACACCGCGCGGGCGTGTGAGCGGTGCGAAGTCCAATTTCAGAGCAACGGGCATGAGGAAGTCCTCTGGATGGGGGTCCGGGGCGGGATTTTGGCCTCAACGGCAGTTTATGGCCTGGACCGACGGGTCTGCAAAGCACCGTTTTGGCCCTGAATCGGCCTCACGGATGGCTGCCTTAATTCAAACGGCCGTATTAACGCTTTAGTGTGCGCGTTCAATAGCTTTGCCTTGGCAGGGCCATTTTGTGAAAGCATGAAATCATCTGCTGAAGGGGAGATCGGTTCCCGGGCCGCCGCCGTATCGGGAGATTGGCGCCGATGCGGTGGTCTGCGCTTGGGCCGAGCGTGGGGATATTTAGTCCGATGGGTTCGATCGGCAGCTACATGTTTCGCGCAACGATGGGCGCGTTCCTGATCACCCTTGTGAGTTTGACTGTCGTGATTTGGTTCACGCAGGCGATGCGCGACTTCGACCTGATCACGAGTCAACGCCAAACGCTGCTCGTATTCATCGGCATCACCGGAATGATCGTTCCGCTCTTGGTGATGATGATCGCGCCGATCGCGCTCGTCATGGCGGCGGCGCACGTACTCAACAAACTCAGTTCGGATTCCGAAATCATCGTGATGAACGCCGCAGGCGTGTCGCCATGGCTATTGCTGAGGCCGTTCCTTGCCGCCGCGATCGTGGTGTCCTTGCTGGTCGGCGGCATCGCCGCTTACCTGTCGCCACGCAGCTTGCGCGAACTGCGCGACTGGGGCGCGCAGGTTCGCGCCGACATTCTCACAAACATCGTACAACCCGGACGCTTTACAACGATCGGAGGCAATCTCACCTTCCACATCGCGGACCGGCGGCCCAACGGACTCTTGGTCGGCATTTTTGTCGACGATCGCCGCGATCCCAACGTTCACGCGACCTATCTCGCCGAACAGGGCGAGATCGTTAAGAACGACGCGGCTTCGTTTTTGGTGCTTCAAGGCGGCAGCATTCAACAACTTGAAGCGGGCCAGCGCGACCCGCGCATCATCACTTTCGACCGCTACCCGTTCGATCTCTCGCAGTTCACCGGCGGCCCGCAAAACGTCGTCTACACCGTGCGCGAGAAGTATCTGTGGGAGCTGTTGTGGCCGCGGCCTGACGATGCGCTCTATGCGGCGCAGCCGGATCAATATCGTGCCGAGCTCAACGATCGATTGGCCGAACCGCTCTATCCGCTGGCTTTCGTCATCCTCGCTTATGCTTTTCTCGGGCCGCCGCAAACCACAAGGCAAAGCCGCACGCTCGCGCTCATGGGCATGATAGGCGCGGTCGCATTGTTGCGGCTGACCGGTTTCGTCAGCGTCATCGTGGGCGTCCGCGCGCCAGGCGTGATCTATTTGCAGTACGTCGCGCTATTTGGCGCGATGGCCGCAGGCCTGTGGCAAGTCTCGCGCGGCCGGGCGGTCGAGCCGGCTGCCGCCATATCGAGATTCGCAACCGCCATCACCGAGCGTCTTGCTCGGGCGGCAGAGAGCTGAGGGCGCGCGCATGATCGCCAAAACGCTCTCGCGCTATTTTGCAATGCGATTTCTCGGCTCGGTCGTCGGCTCGTTTCTCGGTGTGGTCGCGCTTGCCGCCATGATCGACTATGTCGAATTGATGCGACGCGGCGCGGATTGGCCCAACGCCACAGCGTGGCTGCTTGCCAAAATCTCTATGTACCGCGTCCCGCAATTGACCGAACGCATTATGCCGTTCTCGGTGCTGGTCGGCGCGATGTCCTGCTATTTGACGCTGTCGCGGCGGCTTGAACTCGTCGTGGCGCGCGCGGCCGCGCCGGCGATGATCGCGGCTTTCGTCTTCGGCACCGTCGCGACGACCGTCTACAACCCGATCCCGGCGATGCTGCACGAGCGCTCGAAGCGCCTCGAAGCGGACATGCAGGGCGAAAATCTTTCCGCGCTGCAACAGAGCACGAGCGGTTTCTGGGTCAGGCAGAAAAGCAATGACGGCGGCGCCATCATCAACGCCAGCACGAGCCGCGAGCAAGGCGCTCAGCTTGGCGGCGTGAGCGTCTACACATTCGACAATTCAGGCCATTTCCAGCAGCGCATCGAAGCCAAGAGCGCCGCCTTGCAGCAGGGCTTTTGGCAGCTCGAAGACGCGCGCATTTACGCCACCGGCAAAGCGCCCGATCTCGAGCCAAACTACAAGCTGCCGACCAACCTGACGCTCGAGCAGGTCCGCGAAAGCTTTGCCACACCCGAAACCGTGCCGTTCTGGCAATTGCCCACCTATATCGAGCTCGCTGACCGCGCGGGTC
>JBAPZR010001013.1:0-8231 GCA_049285335.1 Xanthobacteraceae bacterium
GAGACCGATCGGCCGATAAGTTAGCGCCGCGAAAAAAGGCGAGGGCATCGTTGGCGAGTGCTTGGGGAATAAGAGGGCTTGGGCGAACCTGAAATCCAATTCGGCTTGCGGTCGGGGCATAGGGGGATGGAAATTTCACTTCGTCTGGCCCTGGTCCTGCCGCTCCCGAGTTGCCGCGCAGCGAAGCTGTCCAGAGGCGCGACCTCAGAAAAAGAATGCGCAAATCGGACTGCCCGCAAAATTTAAACTGCAGGGTCCGCTGTGGGTCCGCTCCACGATCGAGGTTTGGAACCAGATCGGGCTTTGTTCATAAGCTAATGATATTTAATGATCTTTTGGTACAGCTGGGTGGATTCGAACCACCGACCTCCTGATCCACAGTCAGGCGCTCTAACCAACTGAGCTACAGCTGCACGACCTGCGATCGGCACGCGCGCCAAAACCTAGGAGTAACGCCCAAGTTTGGCAAGCTCACCAAGTCTCGCCGATCGCGCCAAGGCCGCCCCGCTCAACCGCCGACAAAGCAAAAGCCCGGGAAGTGCCCGGGCTTTCCCCTCGCCGTAATACTTTCGGCGAAAACGCTTCGGAACGATCAAGCGACCTTGTTGAAGGCCTTGCTCATGCCGCTCTTGATCGGCTCGGCGGTTTCCGTCGCAACCTTCTGTGCAAGCGCGCCGAGTTCCTTGCCCTGCTCGGTAAAGGCCTCGAATTGCTTGCGCGCATGGGCGCTGGAGAGTTCGATCACCTCAGAGAGGCTCTTGGCGGTGATCAGCTCGCCGGCAAAATCGAACGCGGCGTTGGTGTTCACCCGAGCCGCCTCGATGACTTTGAGACCATAGTCCGACGCACCCCTGGTCGCAGTTGAGTAGGTGGTCTCCAGCACGTCGGTCGCCTCTTCGGCGGCGGCCTTCATCTTTTCGTAGGTATCCTTGCACTGCGCGACACCGCGTTCGGCGAATTCGCGGAATGCGGCCGGCATTTCGACTTTCGGAATCTCGAATTTCGGCATTTCAAATTTCGGCATTTCGAACGCGCCGGCTGAGGGCTTGCTCGTTTTTACTTTTGGGGGATTGGTGGTTGCGGCTTCCGCCATGACATGATCCTCGATTTCGCTCATTGCTCTTGGGGCTGTCTCGCTCATTGTGCAGTGTTTTGATCGTGGCCGCGCCGCCCGTTGCGCGTGGCCTGATATTTTGTGGATCCCCGCAGCCGAACGGCGTCGACTCTCACTCTGCTTCTTCCGGCGTGGGACTTCCTAAGGTGTAGATAGCAATTTTTTTGGTGCATTGCAATAGGAATTATTGCAATGCACAAACAACAACAACTTATTGTAATTACGTAGATTTTACGGCCGTGCCGTCTTTGGCAGGATCACGGCTTAGGCGTGGCAGCATCGACCACGATTTTGGCGGCACTCTGGCCTAGGTCTCGCACCTGGGTTGAGAGCGCCAGCATTTGCCGGCTTAGATATTCGGACTGCAGACCGAGAACCTCAGCGGCGTCCTTGGCGTTCATCAACCTTTGGGCAAAATCGAACGTCGACGCGACGATCTGCTCGGCAAAGGCGATGGACTTGTGGGCGATCTCGCTGGCGCCGCTTTGTGCCGCCTCGGCCTGTCCCTGGAACTGACCGACCGCCTTGTTGGCCGCCTCGACAAAACCCTCGAAAGCTCGTCGCGCTTGCGTCACGCTGTTTTCCGCCAACGCGCGGATTTCAGGCGGGACGCTGAATGGCTCGAATGGATCTTTGGCCATGACATACTCCTCGCACCCTGCTTCGCGCGCCTCTGGCGCGCTCCTTGGCGCAGCCTAGTGTCCCGATTTCCGAAGTTCGCCACGCCTTGCGCCACGCGATGGACCGGTCGAGGTTGTCCGGCCTTCGCTTTCGGTGCCGCACCGGCGGGCATAGACGGCGAAAAAGCCTAGGATTATTAAGAATTCGTTTACCGCGCGAGTTCCGTCACGCATGTCGACCGTGGAGAGCGAGCTTGCCGTGTTGCGCCATCCGCGTCTGGCGGGGCTTGCGACAAGCAACTGCCCGGCTTGGCTATGGAGCGCCGACGGCTCGCAAATTCTTTGGGCGAACGCGGTTGGCGCCGCAATATTCGGGGCGGAAAGCTCGAGCGCTTGTGCGGGGCGGCAGTTTCAGGTCACGGACGTTCCTGCCGCGCAGGTCCTTCGTCTTGCGGCGACGTTGCCGCCGGGGGGCCAGGAACGCCTTGAACGGTTGCGCGGTTTCGGCGGCGGTTACGGCCGCGCATTGACCTGCGCCTGTTCGCGCATCGTGGTCGCCGACGGCAGACGGGCGGTGCTTATCGCCGCGACCGAGCGCGCCGGACCGTCGCTCACACTCGCCGAACGGGTACGGCGCCTTTTCGGCGACTGTGACCAAGCGATCGCCGGTTTTGCGCCGGATGGCGCACTCCTCTGCGCCAGCCCGGTGGCGCAAAGCCTGATCGCCGGGGCGACAAATCTGACCGCGCTCGATCTCGGAACGCTCGCCGCCGACGCCCGCGAAAGCGGTAGCGCGGTTGGAACCGCGCACCTCGATGACCGCACCTTCAATGTCGCCGCGGTCCGTCTCGGCCATGAAGGGTCTTCTATTGTTCTCGTCATTTTAGCGCCGCCTGCCGAGGCCGCGCCCAAAGTCGTGTCCACGTCACGTTCGCCGCAACACGGCGCGACGAGCGAGGCAGCCGCAAATCGCGATCGGCCGCCTGGGCCGATCCTGCCGCGCACGGTGGCTGACGCCGCGGCAGCGTTCATGAGCCTCGGCGAAGTAAAGCCAGCGGCCACGCGCCCGGAACCCTTGGCGGAACGCCGTCATCCGCTGCGTTTTGTCTGGCACGTTGATGAGGACGGCCGCTTCGCCATCGCTTCGGACGAATTCGCACAGCTGGTCGGGCCGCGAACGGCCCGCGTCGGCGGCACGTGGAATGCCATCGCCGCCACGCTGACGCTCGATCCAAACGATCAGGTGAAACGCGCCTTGGCGAGCCGCGAAACATGGAGCGGCATCGTCGTTTCGTGGCCGGTAGACGATTCCGACAAGCGCCTGCCGATCGAGCTTTCCGGGCTTCCCGTTTTCGATCGCGACCGGACGTTCCGCGGATATCGAGGCTTCGGCGTGTGCCGCGATGTCGATCACATCAACGCATTGGTGCGCGTGCGGCGCGAAGCACGAAAAGATTCCATGTCCTCGTCGGAACTGCCCTCGCCTGCGCCAGCACAACGCGACGACACGACCGCAGCCCCAAGAGCGGCGGCCGCTGAAAAAGCCGGCACGCTCGAGCCGGCAAAACCGGACGAAGCCGTTGCGGCGCCGGATGAGCCGCCGCCGACCGAAGTCCCTGCCTTGCCCGAAAATCTGGCGAATGTCGTGCCGTTTCGCCCTGCGGCGTCGGTGGAGCCGAAAACATCGCCAAGCCTCAGCCCGGTGGAGCGCAAGGCGTTTCGCGATCTTGCGCAAGAATTGACGACACGGCTGCGCGGCGCGCACGCCGCGACATCCGGCGAAGGCGCGGCTCAAGGTGCCGTCCAAGGCGCGGCTCAGGAATTGCCCGTCGCCGGCGAAGCGCCGACGCCGTTTGCCGAGACGGGCCTTGAACTTGCTCTCCTCGACCGCGTTCCGCTCGGCGTCCTTGTCTGCCGCGACGCCACGCTCCTTTACGCCAACCGGCATTTCCTGGAATGGAGCGGCTATGACAGCGCCGCCGCAATAGAGACGGCAGGCGGATTACCGATGCTTTTCGCCGAACCCAGCGCCGGCGGCTCGGCCCTTGCCGAAACCAGCGCGCAATCGCTCGCGATCAAGTCTGCGCAGGGTGACAAGCTGCCGGTGGAAGGCCGCATGTTCCGCGTACCTTGGAACGGCTCGGCCGCGATCGCCCTGATCCTGACCAACGATCAATTCGAAGCCGCCGTGCGCCACGCCGAGCGCGCGCTGCGCACCGCCGAGCGCGAACTTGGCGACCTCAAATCGGTCCTCGACGCGGCGAGCGACGGCGTGGTGGTGCTCGATATCGAAGGAAATATCATAACCGCCAATGCGCGCGCCGTCGGACTTTTCGCCAAACCGGTGAATGAGCTTGCCGGCAGCCCCTTCGTGGGCCTGTTCGCGACGGAGCACGAACATGCGATCCGGGCGCATTTAGGCGCCGCCCTTCACGGCAGCCAAACTCCCGGCAATGAGATCGATGTCTCGGGGCTCCATCGCGACGGCCATCGCGTTCCGCTGACGCTGACACTGACACGCGCCGGCGACGATAGCGTGTGCGCGTTAGTGCGCGACGCCACGCTGCGCAAGCAAGCCGAGGAAGAATGGCAAAATGCCAAGCGTGAATCGCAGAGCGCGGCATCAGGCAAGGCGGAATTTCTCGCCAAGATCAGCCACGAAATTCGCACGCCGCTCAACGCCATGATGGGTCTGGCGGAGACGATCATGGTCGAACGTTTCGGCCCGATCGGCACTGAACGCTATCGCGAATACGTCAAGGATATTCACATCGCCGGCACGCACCTGGCGTCAATGATCAACGACTTGCTCGATCTGTCAAAAATCGAAACCGGCCGGATGGAGCTGACATTTACCGATATCAGTCTCAACGACCTCACCCAGCAATGCGTCGGTATCATGCAGCCCCAAGCCAACAATGCGCGGATCATCATCCGCACCGCGCTCACGCCCGGCTTGCCGCACGTGCACGCCGACGAACGATCGTTGCGGCAAATCGTGTTCAACCTGCTGTCGAATTCAATCAGGCTGACCGGCCCCGGCGGCCAGATCATCGTGTCGACGGTATTCTCCGATGCCGGCGAAGCGGTCTTGCGCGTGCGCGACACCGGCGTCGAGATGACCGAAAAAGACATCAAGGCGGCGTCCGAGCCGTTCCGCGATATCGCGACCTCGACCAGCGCGGGCTCTGGCGGAATCGGTTTCGGACTGCCTTTGACCAAGGCGCTTGCCGAAGCCAACCACGCCCAATTCAGCATTAAAAGCGCGCCTGAAGCCGGAACTCTGATTGAGATTGCGTTTTCGTCAAGCCGCATCGCGGGCGGCTAGCGCCTGATCGAACTCGCATCTCTAATGCCGTCGAGTTTTTGCCGAGATTGACGGCAATTCTCTATGCAATGCGTGCGGCAAGGCGAATGATCAAGGTCGTCATCGGGCTCGCTTTCGCGAGTCTTGCGATTTTCCCGGCTTTTGCCGCCGATGTCGATCTCCTCCTGGTTCTGGCGGCGGACGTTTCGCGCAGCATCGACACGACGAAGTTTCAGCTGCAACGCGATGGCTATGCCGCCGCCATGTCCGATCCCCGCGTGCTCGAGACCATCAGCGCGGGCCGTCACGGACGCATTGGACTTTCCTTCGTCGAATGGTCTGGTGTCGGCGCCCAACGCGTCGTGATCGATTGGACGGCAATCGACGACACCGCCTCCGCGAAGGATTTCGGCGATCGGCTGGTGGAAGCGCCGCGTTCATTCGCCGATCGCACGTCGATCAGCGGCGCCATCGAATTTTCGATGACCCAGCTCGCTCGGGCGCCATTTACCGCGCCGCGCCAGACCATCGATATTTCGGGCGACGGCACCAACAATTCCGGTCCGGATGTGCCGCCGTTGCGCGATGCAGCCGTGGCCAAGGGGATCACAGTGAACGGGCTGGCGATCTTGAGCGAAAGCCCGCTTGCGTGGAATCCGGAGCACACCAATCCGCCGGGCGGCCTCGATACCTATTATCGTAACAACGTCATCGGCGGCCCAAGTGCTTTCGTAATGGTTGCCAAAGACTTTAATTCGTTCGGTCAGGCCATTATCAGCAAGATCATTGCCGAAGTCGCGCAAGCCCGCCAACCGCAATCTTCGGCCGCCAGCCGCTAGCTCTGCCGCGCCAAGGGTCGAATTTTGTTGTTGTTCGCCTAGGATCAGACCGTCCAAAAGCCACGAAAGCGACACAGATGCCTAGCAAGTATGGCCGCCTGCTGACCGGTATATTCGACCGACCTCACGCCCACTGGAAATGCGTCCCTTGACTGCGGCCCCCGGCTTGAAACGCCTTGCGATTGCCGTCGCCGGCCTGGTTGCGGCGGCGTTCGTTGTGCTGATCGCCCTGTCTTTTTTGATTCCGGCCGCGTCGGTGCGCGAGTCCGTGAGGGCGGAAATCAAGGCGGTGACCGGCCTCGATCCGGTGCTGGGCAACGACATCTCGCTGTCGATCTTTCCGTCCGGCACCGTCAGGTTTCGCAACGTCCTCCTCGGCAATGACCTTAACGGCGAACCGGCGCTGGCCGCGGACGAACTGACTGCCCGGCTCCGATACTTTCCGCTGCTGGCGGGCCATATCGAGATCGCCGATGTCGCCCTTATCCGACCGACCATCAGGGTCTCTTTCTCGGCGACGGGTGCGTCCAATTGGTCGGGTTTGATTTCGACGCTCGCACAGGCGCTTGCGCCGAATTCGGACCGCGCCGCGTCGTTTTCCGAAATCGGCATTCAGGACGGTACGGTCATCGTCTACGACGCCGGCAAGGATGTGACCGAGCGGCTTGAGAACGCCGAATTTCAGGTGGCTTGGCCATCGATTTCACGCGGTTTCGGCGCCAATGGCCATTTCGTGTGGCACGATGAGCCAGTCGAAGCGAGCCTCGTCCTGTCGGATTTCCTTGCGGCCCTCACCGGCGACAGTTCCGGCCTCAAGGTCAAATTGTCGAGCGCGCCGCTGACGCTCGCGTTCGACGGTTCAGCGAGCGATGAGCCGACGCTCAAGATCGAGGGCACGCTCGGCATCGAGGCGCCGTCCTTGCGCGAGGCGCTGCGCTGGACCGGCGACGACAGGCTGCCGTTCGGCGGGTTTGGCCGGTTTGCTTTGCGCGCGCAAAGCGACATCGGCGGCGGCGTAGCGTCCTTGTCCAACGTCAATGTCGAGCTCGACGGCAATAGCGCCGAAGGCGCGCTGACGCTTTCGACGGACAGCAATCGCCTGGTGCAGGGCACGCTGGCGGCCGACGCGCTCGATCTGACGCCTTATGTTTCCGGCATGCAATTGCTGGCGCGCAACGAACGCAATTGGAACCAGCTTCCAATCACGCTCGACGGTTTTAGCGATCTCAACCTCGACCTTCGCCTGTCGGCGGCCTCGATCAGGATATCGACCGCACAGCTGGGCCGAACGGCCGTGTCGGCGACCATGCACGACAACAAGCTCAGCCTCACGGTCGGCGAGTCGCAAGCCTTCGGCGGGGTCGCCAAAGGCACGCTCGGGCTTGCCAGCACCGACCGCGGCGTTGCCGCCACGTCGCACATGCAATTCTCTGATGTCGATTTGGACAATTGTCTCGGCCAGGTTTTCGGCCTGCACAAGATCGAAGGCCGCGGTACCTTGACCGTCAATCTCGACGGCACGGGCGATTCCGTTCTGGCGGTAACTCGCGCGCTCAACGGCACGGCGACGCTCAACGCGAGCTCCGGCGCGCTGACAGGCATCAATATCGAGCAATTGCTGCGCCGGCTCGAACGCCGCCCGCTCTCAGGCAGCGGCGACTTCCGCAGCGGCCACACGCCGTTCGATCAGCTCGTGGTCAATCTCAGGGTCAGCCAAGGCGTGGTCTCCATCGACGATATGCGCGTCCTCGGTCCGTCGGTGCGGCTCACCGTCGGCGGCCAGGCCTCGGTGCCGACGCGCGATCTCGATCTCAAGGGCGTGGCGGCGCTCGTTTCGAACGCAAGCGCAAGCGCCGATGAGTTCGATTTGCCCTTCGTCGTGCAAGGGCCGTGGGACGATCCGATCATGCTGCCCGACGCACAGGCCCTGATCCGGCGTTCGGGCGCTGCCGCGCCACTTCTCGACGCCGCCAAGACGTATAACGCCAGCGACGCCGTGCGTTCCGTGATCGACCAGTTGTTGGCCGCGCCGGCCCCTGCGGCGCCGGCCGAAGCTTCGGGCGCCTCGTCCGCATCCGCACCCAATCCACCCAAATCGGCGCGCTAGCGAACGCATCTAAGCTGAGTGCGTTCCAACCGCTATGCCCGCGCGTCGTGGTGCACCGGCGCGCCGCGCGCCGCATTGAGCTTGGTAAGGATCGACGCGGCGATCACGGCAATGCCGACCACGGCGACGATAATGCTGCAAACGGCATTCATTTCAGGGCTGACGCCGAGCCGGACTTCCGAATAGATGCGGATCGGCAATGTTGTCGCGCCGGGCCCGGTCGTGAAGCTCGCAATCACGAGAT
>JBAPZR010001014.1:0-2039 GCA_049285335.1 Xanthobacteraceae bacterium
AGACACCTTTGAGTGACTTGCTTGGCTATATGACGGATTTGCATTGCCGCCAGAGGGAAGCGCTGACCGCTTTGATTTAACAACAGCAACGTCCGGTTCGGACCAGACATTTTACGGGTGATGGCCATGTCCGCTTTACCCCCGAAAGCGGACACATCGATCACGACAGCGGCAATGTCCGCTTTGTGCCGACAGCGGACGTGAGCAGACGCAGCAAAGTGAGTGAACCAGGTTGCAGTTACTCGATCACCCTGTCGGCGAGCAATTGCAGTGAGTTGGGCACGGCGACCCCGAGTGCCGCGGCGGTCTTGAGATTGATGACAAGCTCGTATCTGAGCGGGAGCTGAACCGGTAGATCGCCGGGGCTTGTGCCCCGTAAAATTCTGTCAACGTAGGACGCCGCCGCTCGCACCAGTTCGAGCTGATTGATCCCGTAGGACATAAGGCCACCGCTCTCAGCGTAAAAGCCGAACGAATAGATCGCCGGCAAGCCGAGCCGGGCGGCCAGTGCAATAATGAGATCGCGACGAGTCGCCGTCAGCGCGCTCGGCGTCACAATGAGGCCGCCGCCCTCCCGCCCGAATGCTGACAAAACACGCTCGATGTCGGCGGCATTGCGAACCTCCGCTGCTGTCGTCGATACTCCCAATGAAGGGGCTGCGGCTTCGACCACGCGGAGGAACGCAACATTTGGTACGATCTCAGGAACATGCACAACTGCGACGCGGCGCAGGTCGGGTGCGATCTGTTTGAGAAAAGCGAGCCACTTCCCGCCGATGGCCGGCTCGAAATTGTGAAAGCCTGTGACGTTTCCGCCTGGATGCGGCAGGTTGGTCACAAATCCGCTTCCGACCGGATCGGACACCCAGGTGAAGACGATCGGAATGGAGCGCGTCGCTTTCAGCGTTGCCGAAACGACTGAATTGGTCGAGACGAGAATGACGTCAGGTTGGAGGGCAACCACTTCCTCGGCCATGGCGAGCATACGTTCCTCGCTCTCACCGGTGAAGCGGTCGTCGAAGCGAATGTTGCGTCCATCGGTCCAGCCAAGCTCTTGTAAGCCTTGTCTGAAGCTTGCGAGATAGGACTGCCATACCCCATCATTCTCGGCGAAGCCCATGATTATCCCGACGCGCTTTATCCCATCGCCCTTATCTGCGCGCGCCGCAAGCGGCCATGCCGCGGCGGTGCCGCTGAATAGCGCAATAAACTCGCGACGCTTCATTCGCCGCCCCCGGCCAGGACCACGCTAAACTGGGTTAAAGTCTAACAGTCGGCAGCCGCTCCCGCATGCGACGGGATGTCCGCTTTGGGTCAGGAGCGGACATCACATCAGGTCTACGGCATGTCCGCTTTACCCCCGAAAGCGGACATCGTTTATGGCAGCGATAATGTCCACTTCGTGCCAAAAGCGGACATTGACCGCTCTATTCAATCACCTCATTGGCGTTATCCATGAGCCTTGAGCACCTTACCGCCGACGGTAACCGGCTTGGCCGCTATCAATGCAAAGGCGATGACGCACGGCACCGTGCCGTTGTTCACCCAGTTATGGATGGTGCCTCGCTGGACCAGCAAGTCGCCAGCCTTGAGGTGCACGCTGGTGCCGTCGAGCTCCATGTCGATCTCGCCTGAGATCACTGTTGCGTAATCGATCGTATCGGTGCGGTGGTTGCGCGGGGTAACCCCCGGTCCGAAGCTCACCACCCGGAAGACGGTGCCGTCGTCGATTGTTGAAATGTCGATTTTGCGTCCCGACGTGTCTGCGCTCCCGTCGTTGTCGACCGGAAAGCCTTCACTCGTCCAGATCACGGCGGCGTGCGCGCCTGGCCGCGTCTGCACGACGTTCTTGGAGGTTTCGTCGATCGACACGATTGCGCGGCCGTTGTCGTCATGGCCGGTGACGACGCGGCGGACGGTGAGGCTCATGGGGTCTCTCCCTCTGTGATGGTCGTCCGCTTTGTGCCAAAAGCGGACATGCTAGCAGCTCTCATACTTACTCGATCGCAGCTAAGGCATGTTCCAGATCAGCAATCAGA
>JBAPZR010001015.1:0-1737 GCA_049285335.1 Xanthobacteraceae bacterium
ATATCGAAATTCTCGTCTCGGCATTTGACGCGGCGTGGGAGGCGGTCAAGAGTTCGGGCGGTACACTCTCCAGGTCTCCATATTCGCGCCCCATTCGTGAGGTGCTTGCAAAGCGGATCATCGAAACGGCTGGACGGGGTCAGAATAACCCCCACAGCCTATGCAAGGATGCCATACAATTCCTCGCCTCAAATTACAGAGATTAGAGATTGGTGGCCGTGTGAAGCTCGGCGTTCTTTCGCCGACGAGGCGTCACGCAAGCCGTCAGTATGACCTATCCAAACGATTCGACCGTACCGGATCTCTTAATGCGGCGGGATAAAATTCCTTAATGCATTCATAGCGGCGGAAATTGCCTATGATCCGAAAAAAATGCCGACGTGAAGTGACGCGCTTTGGGTCAGAAGCCGACATTGCCGGGCAGGACGGGGTTTTTCATTTGGAGTGATCCAAGTCACAGTCCCGAAATGCGCTAGCACATATCTTTCAACGGCCTCCGGATAGCGGGAGACCTCCAATGCCTACTGAGTTGCATGCTAAAAAGGCGGCGCCTGAATGGTCTTGGCCGCTTGCAGCACTCAACGACCCCAATCTGATTGCGATAGTGCAGTTCTGCGCAATCGGGCTTTTGGTCACGCTCGTCGTGATGCTTCGCTTTCCGGGATCTTGGGGCGATCATCGAACAATGCAATCAATTCTGATGCCCGCATCTCTGCAGCGATAAGCGGCGAGGCCTTCCGGTAACGGTCGCAGCAGTTAGCACCGAGTCTCGAAATCAATAAAGTGGAACGCTGGGCAAAGATGGAGAGTTACATGGACATTAATGATGATATCGGCACCGACGAGAAGGTTCTGGCTTTCGATGTCTCAGATGACGCACTGGAGCGCTCGGCAAACCTTACTGATGGCCAAGCGTGGACCTGGAATTACTGCACTTACAACTACTACCAATGCGGACCTATCGGCAGTCCAACTTAGGTCTGAAGGCTGCCATCTCAACCCTGTTACAGTCGGAACGCGGCATTGGCGCCGCGCGCAGTGGCAATCCCGCGGCAGCGAAAAAAGACTACCGCGTTGAAGTCGCGGCAAGGCCTCCGCCGGCCTCAAGGACTGACCGATCGCGTGCCGTCAGAGTAATAAACCGGTGCCGCAACGGCTTGAGGACGAACAGAGCCAATGCCACCACCACGAAATTCATGATAGCGGTCAATACGAACACAAGGTGCCAGCTGCCGCTCGCAGATTTGATGAGATTGGCGATCGGGACGAGGAACGCCGACGCACCCTTGGCGGTGTAGAGCAGGCTGAGATTGACAGTTGCGAACTTGGTTCCAAAGGTGTCGGTGCAGGTCGACGGGAATAGGCTGAAGATTTCGCCCCAGGTGAGAAAGATCAGAGCGGCAAAGATCACGAATGCCCAAGGCGCGTGGCCGAGGGTGCCAAGCAGCCAATAGGCTATTCCGCCGATACCGAAGGCGATCGCCATAGTGTTTTCGCGACCAATATGGTCGGAAATCCAGCCGAACAGAGGTCGTGCGCCGCCGTTGCAGACATTGTCGATGATCAGCGCCAGGCTCAGCGTCGAGACGCCGAACAAGATCACCGCGTCACCGACATTGAAGTCCTTGGCGATCGGCGCGATCTGCGCCGTCGCCATGAGCCCGCTCGCCGACACCATGATAAACATGATGTAGAGGAGCCAGAACACCGGACTGGACAAAGTCTGCAACGGTGTGA
>JBAPZR010001016.1:0-2399 GCA_049285335.1 Xanthobacteraceae bacterium
GAATTCTTCGGTAAACTGCGCGAGATTCTTGGCAACCGGCCAGACATGCGCATAGAAGGCGACCGATTCGTGTTGCAATCGGAAGTGTTCTTCGACACCGGCAGGGCCGACCTCAAGGCCGAGGGACGCGGCGAACTCGATAAAGTGGCGAGCGCCATCATTGGATTGGAAGGACAGATCCCCGCCGATATATCATGGGTGCTTCGTATCGACGGCCACACCGACGTGCGACCGATCATCGGCCAGTTCAAGTCGAACTGGGATTTGTCGGCCGCACGTGCAATCTCGGTGGTGCAATATATGATTGCCAAGGGGGTGAGGCCGTCTCGACTCGTCGCCGCCGGTTTCGGCGAATTCCAGCCGATCGACGCCGGCACGACCGAGGACGCCTATCACCGCAATCGCCGAATTGAGTTTAAGCTCACCGAACGGTGAAGTCCTCGCGGGGTGGTACGAGGCCCGCCGATGCTGTCATGGGCGAAGTTTGCGTCCGTACCGTCCGCGGCGGCCTTAGCGTTTGATTGCAAAGGGCTTGGTGCGGTCGGTCACTCTGCGGGCACCCTCCGCAGTAGCGTCCGCATCATTGGCGACGGTCCGCCGCGAAGCCGTTGGCCGGATTAGGCTGCCAGAGGGCCGCAGCCGATGCGGACGGTGCGGACGCAAATTTCTCAAGCCCGCTTGCCCGGTGGCGGTCCGACGCCCTCAATCGGCAGATCAAGCACATTGGCGAACGGGCCAAGCTCGGCTTCCCGGTTCACATCCACATGCTGCGGCACGCCCGCGGCTACAAGCTCGCCAATGACAGCCACGATACGCGGCCCATCCAAGACTATCTCGGCCACAAGTCGATCCAGCATACCGTTCGTTACACGGAATTGTCGCCAGTCCGGTTCAAAGGCTTCTTTGCGAACTAGCCAACGGCCCGGCAGGGTGCGGCGGATCAGCCGTTCGCCGACGTGGCGTGAGGCCGAGAGCGCACAAAGGGCGGCAGCGAGCGGTGAACGCCTGTTCGCGAAAAACGCTAGGCGGTCACGGCGAGAACACATTTCCGATGAATACGATTCACCCTCGCCAGAGACGAAGGGATGACTATGGCAAAATCAGCAAAATCGACTGCGATGCCGCTCTTTACGATGATTGCCACCGTCACCCTCATCGCAACGTGGGCGATGGTCGTGGCGCTCCATGGCGTGAAATAACGCCGAGCTCGGTCGCCCGACCTTTCCGGTGATTCCAGTGATTGCGTACATGGCGTCTCCAACTTCAAGTGTTCCGTCATGGGTGTGTATTTCGTCCCGCTTCCCCTTTATCGCGACAGCGATCGGCAAACTGCCGGTTCGCTCTTGCCTGATCGATGGCGAGGCCATCGTCACCGATCAGAACGGCCTTGCGGTGTTTAACTTGATCCGTCGCCACGGCGCGTTCGCTAGCGCGGTGCATTGCGCGTTTGATCTGCTTGAGCTGGATAAGATGTTATTGCGGTCAAAAAATCGCTGTGCACGGTGCGAATCATCGACCAAGTCAAGGCGTTTAAGCCTTCGCACCGCGTCACCGCGAACAACGTCCGTGCCCTGATCAGGGTTCTTCAGACTGACGGCACGTCGAAGGCAGTTCTCACTACGACGTCAGATTTCGGCGCCGAGAATAAAAGACGACTCCACCATCATTCCTTTTATCCCGTCTCGGCTTGAACTCATCAATGGAACGAGGCTGATGGAGCGGCTGCGAGGACTTGCGCGTAAATCATTTGAGAACGGATGAAACGCCGCTTCCCACCGCCCTGGTCAGTCGAGGACAACGGCGCTTGCTTCATCGTCCCACCAATTGGGTGAGCCTTTAGGTTGCGCAAGCGGGTCGAAAGCAGCGCGTTAGTGCATCGGTTCCTTCTCAATGCTCTCTGCGATCTGAAGCGACAATCAACAGCGCGGCCGACACCAATCCCGCGCCAGCCCAAATACTAGTTGTCGAGTTCATAGCACCGCTTCAACCCCCGCAATCCGGCACAACGCGCTTCAGATTTTTCGCCACAGCCATACAGCCGTTCCGACAATGCAGATAGCTATCAGTATAAGCACGACAACACCCGGCTTGCCGAATTTTAGGAGGACTTGAGTTCCCTCAAAAGTTCGAACGCATTGCGAGACTTTAACGTTTTTGCGGGGGGTAGCAGCTACGCTCGCCGCTGGAATTTAATTTTTGGAGATGCATCATATCAATCAGCTCTGAGTGTGGAGGCCGCTATGCCTCTTACGGGACCAATCCCAGAAGGCCAAGCCTTCTTTTGCCCGCGTTGTGGAGCCCATTATGCGATGACGCATTCGCGGCGTGGGAAGAACGTTGAAATCAATGTTGACCATAATGTCGCAAAGTGTGTGGTCTGCGGACAAACGATGGCTACC
>JBAPZR010001017.1:0-10230 GCA_049285335.1 Xanthobacteraceae bacterium
TCTATAAGCAGGGCGACTGGTTCGATCTCTGCCGCGGCCCGCACATGACTTCAACCGGCAAGGTCGGCAACGCCTTGAGGCTGATGAAGGTCGCCGGCGCCTATTGGCGCGGTGATTCGAACCGAGAAATGCTGTCGCGCATTTACGGCACCGCTTTCGCCAAGCAAGAACAGCTCGACGCGTATCTCAAGCAGGTCGAAGAAGCCGAGAAGCGCGATCATCGCAAGCTCGGCCGCGAAATGGATTTGTTTCATTTTCAGGAGGAAGCGCCCGGCTCGGTGTTCTGGCATCCGAAGGGCTGGACCCTGTTCCAGACGCTGGAGAACTACATCCGCCGTCGCCAGGAGCAAGCCGGCTATGCCGAGGTCAACGCGCCGCAGCTCATCGATTCCTCGCTGTGGGTCGCCTCCGGGCACATGGCGACATTTCGCGATTCGATGTTCCTCGTGCAGCCGCGCGAGGAAGACGAGCGCACGTTCGTGGTCAAGCCGATGAACTGCCCGGGCCACATCCAGATATTCAAGAACGGGCTGAAATCCTACCGCGATCTGCCGTTCAAGATCTGCGAATTCGGCAAGGTGCACCGGTTCGAACCGTCCGGCGCGCTGCACGGCCTGATGCGCGTGCGCGCCTTCACTCAAGACGACGCGCATATTTTCATTACCGAAGAACAGATCGCGGACGAGGTCATCAAGGTCAACGATTTGATCTTGTCGATCTACCGGGATTTCGGTTTCGACGACGTGCGGATCAAATTCTCCGACCGACCAGAAAAGCGCATCGGCGAGGATGCGGTATGGGAAAAAGCCGAAGCGGCTTTGATGAAGGCGCTCGAAGCTTCCAGCCGGCCCTGGACGCTCAACAAGGGTGAAGGCGCCTTCTACGGGCCGAAGCTCGAATATGTGTTGCGCGACGCAATCGGCCGGGACTGGCAATGCGGCACCGTCCAGGTCGATTTGAACATGCCCGGACGGCTCGGCGCGTTCTATATCGACGAGCGCTCCAACAAAATAACCCCGGTCATGCTTCACCGCGCCATGTTCGGTTCGCTGGAGCGTTTCACCGGAATCATGATCGAGCACTTTGCCGGGCATCTGCCGCTTTGGCTGTCGCCGGTGCAGGCAGTCGTTGCGACCATCACGTCCGATGCCGAGGATTATGCGCGCGAGGCGATCGAGAAGGCGAGGCGCGCGGGATTACGCGTCGAGGGCGATCTGCGCAACGAGAAGATCAACTACAAGGTGCGCGAGCACTCGCTGGCGAAAGTGCCGGCGCTTCTCGTCGTCGGTAGGAAGGAAGCCGCCGACCGCACCGTTTCAATTCGCCGTCTCGGAAGCGAGGCGCAACAAACGATGGCGCTCGACGCAGCACTTTCCGCGCTGGCGCAAGAAGCCGTGCCGCCGGATGTGGCGCGGATCAAAAAGGCCGCCTAGGCTCCGGTCCCCGGCGGCGAAAAAGGGCGCACTCAGCGCGCCAGCACTTCGACTTCACCGTCGACCCCGGTGATGACTTTAAAGTCGCGCTGGAAGGTTTTGCCTTCGTTGCGCGCGATGACGTGATAATCGCCTTCGGCCAGCACGAGCCGGGGAAAGGCGCCGATCGACTCTTTGATCACGTCGCCGCCCGGGGTGAGCACCGTCCATTGCGTGTTCGCAAGCGCCTCGCCGCCTGGATTGTTCACGAGCTTGAGCGTGATGACCGCGGCGCGATGCGTGACGACGATGTCGGTGAGCTTGCCGACTTCAACATGAACGTCGGAGCGAACCACCGAATTGCCGTCGCCGTAGTTGGAAACGATATAATACGTGCCTTCAGGAAGCAGCACGACATCGCCCGTCAACACATTCTGCGCAATCGGCCGGCGATCGCTCGTATCGAACTGGCTGCCGGTATAGATTTCGAACGAGATCTGACCGCCGGGGATGCGTACGTCGCCGACCTTGCCTCCGAGCCGAATTCCGCCGGCCGGAATATCGAAGATTTCGTGAACCGCATCCGAGCGGAGCGCAACGGACTTGGCCGCGCTGGCAAGCCCGAGGCTCGCATGCACGACATAATTCCCCGGCGGCAGCATGAAAGTCGGCGTCGCTCCGCGATCCTCCTTGATCAACCGGAAGACCCCGGTGTCGTCGGGCTTTGCCGCATAGACGCGCCAAATGAGCCCGCCGTTGATGGCCGACGCGTTTTGGCCGTAGCGAGCGGCAACCGCTAGCGCGACGTGACCTGCCGGGACCGCCGGCACCGGAATAGCTTGCGCGACCGGCGGCGCCGCGGGCGTCGCCGGCGGAGCGCTTGGCGCCGGCATAACGATGGAGGAGCCGGGATAGTCATATCCGGTACCCGGCGCGAGCGGCGTGTTGGTCAGCGATTGGGGCGCAACGAGGCTTCGAAGCTGGGCGGGCGTCTGGGCCGAGCTCTGGGCTGATGTCTGGGCCAAAGCCTGCGGCAATGGCGCGATAGCCGCCGCCACGGCAAGGATTGCCGCGATGGCGCATCGCCAACAGGCGCTCACAGGCCGCGTAACAATTTGCCGCCCAACGATTTGCCGCCCAGCCATTGCGTTTTTCTCGGTCGCAATCGCGGCATTTTCAAGCCGCGCCGCGGCCCATTAAGGAATGCGCAAGGCGATTGAAGCAGCCTATGGCTGAGCTGAGGTAGCTTCCCCATATGTTCAGCCGATGGACCATTCCTAACCGCACGGCAGACGATCCTAGCCGAAGCGCGAGTATTGAGTTGAGTACCGTCGACATCCCGAACAAAACGCTTGATGCCGGTCCGGCCGCGATCAAAAGCGGTGGACCTTCGATCGGCCTCGTGCTCGGAAGCGGCGCGGCGCGCGGCTTTGCGCATATCGGCGTCATGCGCGCGCTGCAAGAGCGCGGGATCAAGCCGGACATCATCGTCGGAACTTCGATGGGCGCGTTGGTCGGCGGTTGCTTCGCGAGCGATCAGCTCGACCCCCTGGAGGAATGGGCGCGCTCGCTGACCATGCGGCGCATCATCGGCTATCTCGATGTCAGGATCGGCGGCTCCGGCCTCATCGGCGGAGGAAGACTTGCCAGCCGGTTGGAAAACTCGATCGGCACAATGGCCATCGAGGATCTTCCGGTCCGGTTCGCCGCGATTGCCACGGAGATCGGCACCGGTCACGAAGTGTGGCTGACGCGCGGATCGCTGTCGCATGCGGTGCGCGCGTCCTACGCGTTACCTGGAATCTTTCCGCCCGTGCAGCTCGGCGGACGCTGGCTTGTCGACGGTGCGCTGGTCAATCCGGTTCCGGTCTCAGTGGCGCGCGCGCTCGGCGCTCGTGTCGTCATCGCGGTCAACATGGATGCCGACCGCTTCGGACGTGGCACGACGATTGCGAGCCATGGATCGATGCCGGGCGAAGCTCTGCCGATTTCGCTGAACGATCATCCCCGCAATGGCTTCGCACGCTTACGTGGAATGTTCAGCGCCGAGCGTGCGCTCAAGCGGCAAATCATCTCCGGCGACAGCCGGCCGAGTTTCTCCACGGTCATGGTGGAGTCGTTCAACATCATGCAAGACCGTCTTACCCGAATGCGGCTCGCCGGCGACCCGCCGGACATCCACATCGCGCCGCGCATCGGCCATATCGGCTGGCTCGATTTCCATCGCGCCGCCGAATCCATCGCCGTCGGTAGGGCGGCCACCGAAAAGGCAATGGACTCGATTGCCGAAGCCGTTGCCGATCTCGGCTGATCCTGATTACTGCGACGGCGAGGTTGTCCCGCAGGTGGTCTGACAGTTGATCTGCTGCGTCGTGCAATTGAGCTGGCACGACGTACTCTGATTGGCGTTGCCGGTCGTGGTGGCGGCGTTGGTCGGCGGCGTTCCCGGGATCAGGCAAGTCGTCTGGCAGGTTGCCGCCTGAGAGTTGCACGCCATCATGCAATTGGTAACGGTCGATGTTTGGGCGATGTGAAATCGTCCGGAGGCCGCCGCGGCGCAATCACAATTTGCGAACGTAAATCCGGCGAATGCGGCGATAAGCAATGTAACGACCCGCAGCGTGACGACCCGCAACATGACTGGCTCCCCTATTGCGGCAACCATCATAACGTTAAGCGGTGACCCGCGGAATACGGCGCACCCCTCCAAACGGCGGCAGCCGTTATCACGCCAGGCTTTGGATACACACCGAATATTGAAAGACGAAGACATTTCCCCGCCCGCGCTCAAGCGCGCGCATTTTACCGCGCGTTAGGGCTTAAGCGCGCCGAAGACTTTCGCGCTAGGCCGTGAGAATGTAGTCGCGCATCGCCGCGGAATCGCGCTCCATCTCGCGCAGACGATGCTTAACCACGTCGCCGATCGAGACGATGCCGGTAAGCCGCCCTTGCTCGACAACGGGAACGTGACGGAATTTGCCTTCCGTCATCCGTTCCATGATGGCGACGAGCGTTTCGCCTTCAGTGCACGTCGACACCTTGCGGGTCATCGTCTGGCTCACCGGCTCGTCGAGCGCGGCGACGCCGCGTTCGCCGATGGCGCGGACGATATCCCTTTCCGAAAGAATGCCGATGATGCGATGGTCGGCGCCCAGGATAACCACCGCGCCGATGCGCTTTTCCGCGAGCAGCGTCGCGGCGGAATTGAGCGTCGCGGCGGGCTCTATGCTGACGATCTCGCGGCCCTTGTCCGCAAGAATCATGCCGATGGTCATTCGCAGCCTCCCTAGACTACACCTCGGCCGCCGTTCGGGGGGGTTCGGCGAAGCAAGGTAATGACCCTAACGTTCCGGGAGAGCGTATAGTTTCACAAAAAGGACCGGCGCGCACGCTGCGCTGCACCACGCCGCCACCAAAGCCCTTTCGGCGCTGCGCTAAGTGCTTATCTCATTGTTGAATTCCGCAGGCGCGGGCGCGCGATCGAAGGCATTAAACAGGAATAGCCCGGCGAAAAACCCCCCAACATGCGCCTGCCAGGCGATCTCCTGCCCTGCCACGGTGCCGAATGAGAACGTTCCGAAGCCGAACAGCGCATTCAGTCCGAACCAGACCGCGACAAAGAGTAAAAATCGGGGATCGCGAAGCGTGGACCAAAGCGGCCTCGCCGGCTGGCGAAAGCCGGCGCCATCGTCCCGAAACAGCCCGAGCGGCCCTCGCCGCTGAAAAACAAAGCGCATGGCTGCCCCCATGGCGCCGGAGATCGCCGCCGATGCGCCGATCATCGGCTCCAACGCCCCGATATGGGTCAAAAGATGGGTAAACGCGCCGATCGCCGCCATCGTCAGCATGAACGCACCATAGCGCCAGGCACCGAAACGGCGCGCGACAGCGGTGCCGAACGGCACGAGCCAAGCCAAATTAAATCCCAAATGCGTCAGATCGGCGTGAATGAAGGCGTAACTGAAAAACGTCCACAGGTCCGCGCCAAAGCCGCCGGGAAACGACAGCCCGGGGGCGACATCGCCGCCGCCGTAACGGGCGGGAATAAATGCGAACTCGAGAATGAACGCGACATACTGTTCGTCGGTAAGCAGGAAAATGCGCACCACATGGACGAGCACAAGTACGGCGACGGTCGCCACCACGACCGCCGGAATGTTGAAGATGGGTTCTGAGAAATTGGGCTGGGACTGTTCGGTCAAATCGCACCTTAATCGCCCGTCAGATAGACCGCGGTTGGGATGAGAACAAGCGCGGTGCGACGCTGCGCCTGACATTCTCCAAAAGAAAAAAGGGAGGCTGCAATCCTCCCTTTTGCAGGGCCATGCGGGGTTTGACCCGAATGACGCCGGCACGCGTCACTGCACGGCACGGCGCCGGTCACGTCCCATAGCTTCCCGCCCAGCCGATTGCGTCACACACCTTAAGCAGCCGCGCGCATCGAAGCCAACGTCAAGGTTTCATTAAGCTTAATTCGGCGCATGCGTCTCTCGTGCCGCTGCCGATCCGAGAGTTCGGCACGCACCATGCACGCATCTCATTCGATCAGGCCGGTGTGCCTACGCTTGTGCCAATCGGGGACAGGCACCGCATCGGCCAAGGCAGCAAGCGCAAGCGTCGAGACGCGTTCATGAAACACGCTGTGAGCCAAGATCTCTACGCCTATTGGCAGGAGCGGCGCGGCAATCGTCTCGCTCCCGAACGCGCGGACATCGCGCCCGGACCCATTCGCCACCTGCTCAGCGACGTATTCATCCTCGCTCTCGACCGCGAAGCGGGACACCCGTTCCGTCTTGCCGGCACGCGCCTCTGCGCGCTATTCGGCCGCGAACTCAAAGGCGAGCGCTTTATCGAACTGTGGGCCGCGGCAAATGCGACCATCGTCTCTAACCTTCTGGCCATCGCCGCGGACGAGCAAGTCGGCACCGTCGCCGGCGTCACTGGCCAAATGGCCAACGGTGACGCGATCGAGCTTGAGCTTTTGCTGCTGCCGCTTGCCGCCACCCGGTCGAATTTGGCTCGAGCGATCGGGGTTATGGTCCCGCTTAAAACGCCGGAATGGTTGGGCGTCAACGCGATCAGCGCGCTGACGATCGGGCCTCGTCGGCATGTCGGTGCTACGATTGAAGTGCGCCGACTGCCGCGGCTGGTACGGCCCCTGCAGCGTCGCCTGACTGTCGTGCAGGGCGACCGTGGCTAGGGTGGTGGATTTGCGGCCATCTTAGCTGCAAAAGCTCAATCGCACCCTCCCCCCGCTTTGCCGTTGCGAGCCTCGCCTGCGCACTACGTCTTGGGTGCCGCTTCGACGCCCGCGTCAGAAATGAGCTGATGTGCGGAGCCGTTTTCCTTTTGTTTTTTGTCGGCTGCAATCTCCTTCAAGTGGCGAAGCCGTTTTTGCCGAATTTCTGTTGCGACATACCACTCCGAGAAAAGCAGCTCGATGAGTTCAATGAGCACCTGAGCTTCGTCCGGGTCAACGTCAACGATGGCATTGATGTCGGCCTCCATATGAGCGCCGATGTTGCCGATGTTTCGGACATCGTCCAGCGCTTCTACGCTATCCGGCAGAACGGCGGCAGGTGCGCGACCTGAGTCAACTCGCTCGCGCAACTCTTTGATCTCATCGCCAAGTCTGTTCTTCGAGATGTTGCAGAAATCTCTGATCATCCCCTGCAGGCAACGTCGTGCGATCGTTGCCGACGCCTTCGGGCTGAGATCGCGGATTGCACAAGCCTCATAGTAATCGTCACGGATCGCCTTCGGGATGAAATCGGGCTGTGGCTTCGCGGAAGACGATGGAAGCATTCTCCAGAAGTCTCTTTTGACGGCGGAAAATCTTCCATTGGCGTCCTGATGCTCTTCAAACAACGCCTCGGTGAGGCTTAGTTCGCGGCAGTCTTCGTTGGCGCACACAATGGCGACGCCGTTGAGATACAGTGGACGTTCGCTTTTTTCCCCTTCAAGCGACAGCTGGTGGCTGAACTCATCGACACGCTGTCCGCTCAGCACTTGTGCGTGGCCGCAATAGGGACATTCCCAGTTCCGTCCAATCGTCGCCATGACAACTGCCCCTCCCTCATGCGCTGCAGGACCCCGCCTGTTGTGACCATCAGACCCTACGGCGCAACAGTAAGAAGCTGGTGAGTAGGAAGGTCCCGGCGAAAAACCACTGGAAGGCGAGATCGCCCGTCAGCATCGGCCATTCTCGGCGCAAGAGGAGATCGCTCAATCCTTCAACCGCGCACGCCAAGCCCAGACCGAAACAAATCACAGCGGAAATCATTTTAACGGGATCCATCCTGCCCCCGCCTTGCCCCACGGTCCCAGCCATTAACGTTTCCGCAGCAACTCCTTCTCCACTAGTGTGGAAAAGACACAGTCCCAATCTAATTGCGTGTTGTTCCCTGCGGGCATTGCCAGCGCGTTTGCCCGGTCCGGCGGCCGCAGCAAGACACTGCAACGCGCCAGCGCGCTTCCGGGCCGTTTTCCGGACGAAAAGATGGGAAGCGCCGGATCCCGTAAGCTGCTGAAATTAAGGAGAAATTAACTGCGCTTCGCGCCGTTTATCATAACGGGACGTTAACATCGCGCGCCTAGGCTCCTTCGCAGGCTGCGGCACGCCCGCGGACGACCCGACAAATGCAGACGACCTAGCAAGGGCATGGCCTTCCATGGCGCTCGCTGAACGAAAACAAGCGCTGCGAGCCTTAAGCCACGAGCGCCGCCGGCATCAGCGGGTGAAGGTCAGTCTGGTGGGCCGCTACATGTTGGCCGATCGCCGCGAATTTCCCTGCCAGGTGGTCGATATGTCACCCGGCGGCATCGCTGTGATCGCCCCAGTCGTCGGCAAAATTGGCGACCGGGTGGTCGCTTACGTCGATCACCTTGGGCGGCCTGAAGGCGCCATCGCGCGCCTCTTCGAGAACGGATTTGCGATGACCATCGCCGCCACGGTCCGCAAACGCGACAAGCTCGCCGCGCAACTGACTTGGCTGGCCAACCGCCATATTCTCGGGCTGCCCGAAGATCGTCGCCACGGCCGTATCGCGCCGCGCGATCCGCTCGGCCGCCTCACTATGCCGAACGGTATCAGTATCACCTGCCGCATCATCGACGTTTCGCAATCCGGCGCCGGCATCGCCACGCGCGAGCGGCCGCCGATTGGCGCGCTGGTCACGCTTGGAAAAGTCCAGGGCCGTGTGGTGCGCTATCTCGAAGACGGCTTCGCGATCGAGTTCACTCGCCTCCTGCATGGCGATTTCCTCGAAGAGAACGTTAGCGGCGACTAAATTCGTGAGCCGGTAATTTCAACCGGCAATCTAACGCCGGTACGGCGCACGTCGTCCCCACAGCCGCAAAATCGGGCCAAAAAAGAAAAATCATTCAAATTTTATTCAAATCCTTTCTCAAGTTGTTACCGCCGCTTGAAAGGCGAATAGTTCAAATTGCAACGATCAACTTAGCGGCGCTGCAAAGCCTTTGTGGGAAAAGTGACCCCAACAAGACGGGAAGGGGTCACAATGAATCCGGTTGCAGGAGCCCTTAAAAGGCGTAGCGCGGTCGCAGGTCTCGTCCTCGCGTCCATCGCGGGCCTGCTCGCCTGGCCGACCGTAAGCGCGGCCCAAGAGCGCACACAGGAGCTCACACAGGAGCGTTCGCCTTTCATCGCGGTCGGTGACGTCACGCGCCCGCCGGCGGGCTGGGTCGAGTTTTGCGTCGAATACGATCCAGAATGCAAAACCAATCCGCTGATGCCGCGCGACGTGGTGTTTTCGACGCGGACGTGGAAGGACCTCGAGCGCATCAATCACTTTGTCAACACGCACGTCACGCCGATGACAGACATGGATCATTGGGGCGTCGTGGAGCGGTGGAACTATCCGAGTGACGGCTACGGGGATTGCGAGGACTACGCCTTGCAGAAGCGCAAGATGCTCATGCAGGCGGGATGGCCCCGCCAGGCATTGTTGATGACGGTGGTGCGCGACAGAAACGGCGACGGCCATGCCGTTCTCACGGTCAAAACCGACAAAGGCGAGTTCATCCTCGACAACGAGATCGATGAAATCCTGCCGTGGTCGGACACCGGCTACCACTTTGTGAAGCGTCAGTCGCAGTCAGACCAGAACGTTTGGGTTTCGCTCGGCGAGCCGCAAGGAACGCCGGCCACTGCAACCTCGCGTTAGATCGACGAAAGAAAGGATTCGCGTCCCCGGTCACGTCCCCACCCCTCCCCGTCCCCAGACCGGGTTCGCGGCGGCCGGCTCTCCCCCAGGAGCCGGCCGCATCTTTTTTCGCTCAGAAGACCAAGTGTTCGTTGAAGCGGCGAACTGGAGATTTCCAGCCCTTTCGAAAAGGATTATTATTCCTGCGAACCTAGCTCATATCCAAGGGGTCCGATGCCTAAGCCGTCAGCTTTGAGAAAAGCAATCCGGGCGGTGCTTGTCCTCGCAAGCGTGTGGATTCTCGCCTTGTTGCCCACCGCTGCGATGGCTCAACACATGGCCGATCGGCAACAAGACACTACTCCCAGCTCTACGACAGCGTCTTCAATCATGACTAAGGAAGGCGTGCGCAAAGCGATTATTTTCACCTACCGTGACGGCAATCTAATTCAGCAATACAAATATTATTTGTGGCACGACGCCTGCTATTTGACTTACGAACCGAATAACAGTGCGCCAGTGCCGCCTCCTGCTTGCCAGTAGTTGACGATCGGGAAGACGCGGGAGCGGCTTCACTTCGGCAAATAACCGAAGCGCGCCATCTGCTCGCCATGGACATCGACGATGCGCTTGACCTGCGCGGGGGTCAGCAC
>JBAPZR010001018.1:0-1843 GCA_049285335.1 Xanthobacteraceae bacterium
CGACACCGGCCCCGGAATCTCCGCTGCCGATCAGACCAAGCTGTTTCAGGAGTTCCAGCAGGCCGACAATGCCATCACCAAGAAGAAGGGTGGCACTGGGCTGGGCCTCGCTATATCCAAGCGCATAATTGAGATGCATGGGGGCAAGATCTGGGTCGAGTCGCAGCCAGGGGAAGGCTCGACGTTTGCTTTCACGTTGCCAGTTCGCGTTGAGCAGCAGGCGGGGGTCACATGAGCAAGCACATCCTGGTGGTAGAAGACCAGGCGGATACGCGCCAGATCATTCGCGATATGCTTGCATCTACCGACTACGAAATCACCGAAGCCGAGAATGGCGAGCAGGCGCTTGCCGCTATCGCGAAGCAGCGGCCGGATCTTATTCTGATGGATATCCAGCTTCCGATCGTGGACGGCTACACAGCGACCCGCCAAATCAAAAGTGATCCAACGCTGCGATCGATCCCGATCATCGCTGTCACCTCCTATGCGCTCCGCGAGGAAGAGAATAAGGCACGTGCGGCAGGCTGTGATGATTATGTACCTAAACCCTTTAGCCCGCGCCAACTGCTGGCGAAAATTCGCAATTTCCTGGAATAGCAGCGGTTACATTTGCTGCGGTGCATGAGTCCGCTTTTGGCACAAAGCGGACATCCCGACAGGCTCAACCGATATCCGCTTTCGGGGGTAAAGCGGACATGCTGCGAACCTAGTCCGATGTCCGCTTTTGACCCAAAGCGGACATCACCCGCTTAAGATTGCTGCCGTGCAACTTGACCGCCGAGCCGGTTTCGCCAGTAGCCAATAAATGCTGTAATCGCGTGGTGTTACGTAGTCCTTGGCCTTGGGGGATGCGATGCGGCGACGTGAGTTCATCAAAACAATTGCTGGATCGGTTATCGCTTGGCCGCTCGCGGTGCGCGCTCAGCAAGGAGAACAAGTGCGGCGCGTCGGCATGCTCAGCCTGCTTGCCGAAACCGATCCGCAGCGCCAAACTTGGACTAGTGCATTTCGCCAGCGTTTAAACGAACTCGGCTGGATCGAGGGTCGGAATATTCACGTCGATTATCGCTGGGCCGCCGGCAGTGTCGATCGTGTGCAGTTGTTCGCCAAGGAGCTGATCGCCCTGAACCCTGACGTTCTCGTCAGTGTGACCACTCCCGCGACCGCAGCATTGCAACGTGAGACGAAAACGATCCCGATCATATTCACGGATGTCTCGGATCCGGTCGGTAGCGGATTTGTTGCCAGTCTCGCCAATCCGGGCGGCAATATTACCGGCTTCATCAACATAGAAGGCTCATTGGCCGGCAAATGGGTCGAACTGATGCATGAAGTCGTGCCTTCCGTCTCGCGCGTCGGCGTCATGTACAATCCGAGCACCGCGCCTTACGCGAAATATTATGTCGACGCGTTCCGAACTGCCGCCGCGGCGTTTGCCATCTCGCCAGTTGAGGCACCAGTTCTCAGCGCCGCCGAAGCGGAAGCGTTCATGATTAAGCTCAGCGACGAGGCCGGGCCGGGGCTTGTCGTCGCTCCCGAAACTTCCATGATACTATACCGCCAAGCAATCATTGCGCAGGCGGAGCGTTCTCATCTTCCGACAATCTATCCATTCACCTTTTTTGTCAGTGAGGGCGGCTTGATGTCCTACGGGATTGAGACCGCCGATTTGTTCCGTGGCGCAGCGACCTATCTCGATCGCGTTCTCAAGGGCGCCAAACCGAACGAACTTGCCGTTCAGCTGCCGACAAAGTTCGAACTGGCGGTCAATCTCAAGACCGCCAAAACGCTCGGGATCAAATTTCCTCAAACCGTGATCGCCCGCGCCGACGAGGTGATCGAA
>JBAPZR010001019.1:0-5105 GCA_049285335.1 Xanthobacteraceae bacterium
GGGCAATGGTTGGCCGAGGCCAAGAGGCCGTTCGACGCCAATTTTAAGTACATTGCCACGCCGTTTCCTTACCCAACGCCAGAAGCCGCTGTTGATCTCGTAAAGCAGCTCATCGATGGCGAGGGCATACAAGGCAGTCCTCAAACGAAACCCAGCAACGAAGACAACTCAGGATCGGCGATGTTGGCCGCGCTTCGCGCTGAATTTCCGGCGCACATCTTCGACAAGGTCCCCCGGAAGCGCGAATGATTCACCTTCCAAGAAGGTCATTTTGCTGATCTGTTTTCAGCCATTCCGGCCCCAAGTTCGCGACCCTTTAGACGGGAGCGAACTTCCCCACGCATCACGGTCAGATAGAGTTACTTTGGGGAGTCGTTCTCTATCTTGGCTGACGAGGTGATCGAGATAAGCCGAGCCGACGTCCGCTTTTGGCACAAAGCGGACATGACGACAGCCCTCGGCGATGTCTGCTTTCGAGGGTAAAGCGGACATCGCGTGCCGATACTTCTAAGTCCATCAATTAATCATCTGTTCTTCTCAATTCAGCCGTAACACTAAGTCGTGATCGGAACAGGGGGGATAGGAGACCCGCCATCGGCCTTTCAAAGGGGACGCCGGCGGACGCTCTCAGTAGATCCATGAATCCGCTACGGGCGTAGTGTCACGTCGGACTGAAGCCGACGTGGATACCGAATCTATGCTTCCTGCTTTTGTCACCACCATTCTTGCCTTCATTCTAAAACGAAGGGGAAGCAACAAATCCAGGGGGAACCAATGATTGGTTGCGATCATGTTCAAACAAAGTACGATCTCACAAACCGAATAAACGAGATGTTTAAACGGTGTGAGAAAGAGGGAATGGTGTTTCCGCTCATTATGTGCACGGTAAGTCCAAACGGCAGCGTCCTCGCTAGCCGCCTGAATAGCATTGGTTGCGCCAAAATCTTAGCTCAGCACTGCGAGCCCGACGGCTTTAAGGTGCCACTGTCTCTAGTATTAGTAGATCAGAACAATGCGGTCGCTCGGATTACAATCGACCACGCAGGCAACATTGTCCATTATGTCCACCATCTCAGCGATCTCCGCTTGCAGGGGAATAGCGGCCGTCCCGGCTACTCCAGCCCTCGGACACGAGCCTTGCACAGGCCACAACCGTCGCAAGTTGAGGATGAACGCCGCACCGCCGGGTCCAAGCGATTAGCGAGGCGCTCTAGGGCACAGCCGCATGGCAGCCTCGAAATCATTCAATCGCCCGCTGCACTATCCGAATAATATTCCCCGATAGGTGCGTCGAACGCTGATCACCCCACGCGGCAAGTTGGGCCGCAGTAATGTCGGAAGAATGAGTTGTTGGAGTTGCTTCGCAGGACCGTACAAAGCGGACATCCGAAGCTCGCCCTTCAATATTCGCTTTCGGGGGTAAAGTGGACGCCACATAAGGCTCGTTCGATAAAACCCACAAGTGACCACCCCTAAGCAGTTAACGGCTCCACCGTGGTCGGGCCGGACCATTCCGCCGCGAGCCTCTCGGCGTCCCCTTCATAACTGTTGATGTCGATACCAGACCCGACGATGCCGGAGACACTGTGCGGCTTTGGCCCGAGTCCGTCGCCGGTAAACTGCCACAGCCACACGCTTGGCCAGTTGCGCGGTGTCACCGGCCGGGGACCGTACTGCGCGAGCCAAAAGCGATGCGCGGCGAGATAGCCGTCGATGCGATTGCCAAGCTGCTCTTTTATGACTGACCCAGAGTAGAGCACGGCCTTGCGGCCGACCGCATCCTCTACCCGGAGCAGAAATTCTTTGGCATCAATGAGCGCGACGCGTTCATCCTCGTGATCGAGCGCGAGTAGCGTTGTATCGTCTGGCGCGGCGACTTTGAGAAAGAAATCAACCTGCGCCTCGATCGATCCGGGGCGCAGGAAATGATAGGCACCCCACAGCAGGCCAGCACCAAGCGCACGACCGCGCCGATCGACATAGAGCTTATCGGTAAAGCTGACGCCCTCGGTCGCCTTGTGGATGATCCCGGCGATACCGGCGGCTTTGACCGCGCCGAAATCGGCGACGTCGTTGTGATGCGAAAGGTCGACAACAAGCGGCTTGATCGCTACGGCTGGCGATTTGCGGCGGTGTTTCATCGCGATGAGGGTCTAACAAGCTGCTGGCTCACGTAGGCTTTTCCTCGACGGGCCAGAGCGGCGTGAAACGCCTCAGTCGTCGCGTCGTAGCGCTTCTCGAACAAAGGTTTCCAGACGAGCCCCCATTTCAAGGGTGACCTTGTTCAACGTCACGTGGGCAAGGAAAAGCGCGACAAATATGCTCTCAGGCAACCAACAACGTAGAAAAAAACGTATCGACGACTTCGGGTGTCAATGGCACTTCCTGGCTAAGGTAGATTGACGTTTCAAATTCATTCCCACACTTGGTGCAGACCCAAAAATTACTGACTTGTTCCTCGCTCACGTATGTCGACCGCTCTGGAGCTATAAGCCATTCTCCACAGCAGGTACATTTGTGGGATAGGTGAAGCGATGTGGTCGTCATAGCGATCCTCCCTTGGCACACGAGACACTCTTCTTCGCGTTTTGGCGCCTGTGTTGACCCATGTCAGCATAAGCAGAATTAGAATTTATAATTAACGCCAACCAGGGCATCTTGAATGTTCGCCTTAGCACTGAGGACACAACTACCACCACAGGCCGTGAAAGCCGCGCTTTGCGTGCCGAAGCCCATGAAATTGTATTCGGCAAACACTGACCAGTGCGGCGCAAACATCCATTCGACTCCAGCCCCGACTGTCCACCCGGTGCGGTCGTTGGAGAACTGGCCAACTTGCGCGCCGGTGCCATCGAGAAAGGTTACATTTGTATTCGTCCACGCCGCACCACCCTGGACGTATAGCAAGAGGTTCGGTTGCTCGAGGTAGCCGCCGCGAACCGTCAGGGTGTCGAACCAGTTGGTGCGGCTGTTGGCCGTACCCGTGAGCGGTACGGTCGAAAGCGTTCCGCTACCGCTCAAGCTTGTCGCATCGAGCATATTGCGAAAACCAACCACCCACGCGCCCGCCTGGTAGTCGCAGCCGACCTGACCGCCACCAGCAACACTGCTATTGCTTGCTGAAACGGTCCCACCGGTGGCGACGTCGCCGACCTCGACATTCGACCAGGCCCCACCAATGTTGCCACCGACATAACACCCGGTCCAAAGGTACGGAACTGGTGCTGGCGGCACATAAGACGGCCGTGGCAGGACTCTTCCCAGATCAGCCGCTGATGCGACCTGGTTTGCAGTTAGACCAATGGTGGCCGCAGCGAGCAGTGTCAAAGCGAATTTGCGCACGGAAGTCCCCTTTCCCAAGCATCTATTGATATCGCTATTGAAGAGAGATCGTGCTGAACATTCCGATCCGATGCTTAGGGGAGATTACGTAGGTCTCGGCGCGTTGGATTGGCGCTCACTGTGACCACAGCCGCGCGCGCTTAATGTCTGCTTTTGGCACAAAGCGGACATCCCGCCGCGCTCAACCAATGTCCGCTATTGAGGGTAAAGCGGACATTGGCCGGACACCGCGAAATGTCCGCTTATGGCACAAAGCGGACATCGCCAACTTGCTGTGAACATGCGCTTGCCCCCGCCGCCGGGGATTGACCGGATCTTTCGAGGCGAGCGCCTGACGCGCGCAACGGGACGAACGGATGGACTCCTAAGCGTCAAGTGCGTTTTAGGAAGTCTGAAGTCTCTCGCCGTTCGTTCACTGGTCCTTCGTCACCCCAAACATATTCGGGGTTCGTATGATTATGGTCCCGCCTGATGCAAGGTTTGCTGATTTTCCGATCGCCTTTTGCTCTGGATTTGCTGGCGGGCTGTACGGAACTCTCAGCTTCCGCGTCGGGGGAGTTAGCGTTGTTAGTACGAAGCATATCTCGTCTCCTTTGGAGCGAGACAACGCTTGGCTGCATGCCACAGCTCACCGGGCGGCTGTCGAAAGCCCGGAACCCGTTGCCGCTATCAGACGAAAACTCGGGGGAGATCAGGCATTTCCCAAAGTCTCCAGCCCGATGAGCGGGCTTACGCGCAGTACTTGGGCAAAATGCCTTGGGTAAGCCGGGCGACTGCAATGCGGCCCGACGAAAGGCGATTTGGTGTGGACAGGAACGAAAGTCAAGAAGCACCTCATGTCCGCTTCTGGCACAAAGCGGACATGTTCGCCGCGGTCAGTAATGTCCGTTTTCGGGTGTAAAGCGAACGTGGAAATGATGGCGACAAAGGAAGTTCGTCAGGAAGACGCTGCCGGCGCCACTACCATCGTGTGTGTGTGCTCTACGCTGTCATACACAGACACCTGAACGATCGGATAACTCGTCTTGATGGCCAGAGCCGCCGATTGCGCAGCTTCCGAAGTCGTATAGGAATTCTTCGTTTGTCGGTCTACCTGTAGCAAATATCGGCCGCGCTCAGGCCGCTTGCTTTGTGAGAAAACTTCCTCGGCTTCTTGTTCAGCCTGGTTGTTTTTTGCAGGCATTTTGATTTGGCGCGAGGCCATTCGGCACTCCTTTGTAAGGGGGAGCTTGTTATATGGGGTCTTGGCCATCGGTTGCTAGAGCCTCTACTCAAAAAAATGAACATACGTGAGCACAAGCCAAGATCGGATCAAAGGTCGATGCGTCAGAATAGCGAGCGGATCTGATAAGCCAATTTGTTAGGTCGAACCACGTGTCTCGGCTCGACCGCAAGAGGTGTCACATTTTCGCCCCCACACAAACGTTCAATCTCCCGTGGGGGCCGGGCGAATGCCGCTGCGGCCGGTTCATGTAAAGAGGGCTACCATGCCGACAATCGCTCTCGTCGACGACGACCGCAATATTCTCACCTCGGTTTCAATCGCGCTTGAAGCCGAAGGTTACCGGGTCACGACCTATACTGACGGCGCTTCGGCGCTCGACGGCTTTAAGACGGCGCCGCCGGATCTTGCCATTCTCGATATCAAGATGCCGCGCATGGACGGTATGAGACGTTGCGCCGGCTGCGCCACAAATCCGATTTGCCGGTGATCTTTCTGACGTCGAAGGACGAGGAGATCGACGAACTGTTCGGGCTCAAAA
>JBAPZR010001020.1:0-2561 GCA_049285335.1 Xanthobacteraceae bacterium
GCTTCGTGGTGTCGAGGCCCGGACGCGATGTCGGACCCCCGGGCTGCACATCCGAACGGTGCCTTATGTCACACGCGGGGCTATCGGCCGTGTGCTAGTTTCAAGGTGGCTTAGCCTAGTCTTTGCCGGGGGCGGCAAATGCGGCGACGTGAGTTCATTACGCAAATTGGTGGAGCTGCTGCATGGCCGCTCCTTGGCTTGGCGACGATCCCGTCGCCCCCTCCCGCTTTCGCTTTTGATTACCCGACCCGTCCAATTCATTTGATCGTCGGCTTCACGCCGGGGGCTTCTTCCGACATCGTCGCGCGCCTCTATGCCAAGGGTGCCGGGTCCATACTCGGGCAGGAGATGGTCGTCGAGAACAAGACCGGCGCCGGATCCAGCATCGCGGCCGGATACGTCGCCCACGCCAGCAACGACGGCTGCACGCTGTTGCTCGCGGCACTGTCGACCTTGACCTACAAAATCGTGCATCCGGAAGTGCCTTTCGACATGACCAAGGACTTTGCGCCGGTCTCACTGCTTGCCAGCGGTCCGCTTGTCATGGCGGTCGATCCGAAACTCGGCGTGAACAGCGTCAAGGAGTTCACGGCTCTTGCCAAGTCGAAGCCCGGAAAAATTCTTTTCGGCACGGTCGGTCCTGGCAGCCTGCCCGATCTTTGCGGCGAGCTCTACGCGCAACGCGCTGGCGTCAAGCTCGTGCAGGTGCCCTATCCAGGTAGCCCGCAGATCACGACCGATCTGATCGGGAGCCGCGTGATGATGAGCTTCCAGATTGCTTCTGCGGTCATCGGTCAGATTGAAGCCGGACAGATCAAGGCGCTGGCCGTAGCGACTGATAAGCGGTCCGACCTCCTTCCCGAAGTGCCGACCATGGCGGAGGCGGGAATGCCAGACTTCAACACGCCGCTCTGGTTCGGCCTTTTGGCGCCCACGGGCACGCCGCGCCCCGTGATCGACAAGCTTGCCGCGGCAGCGAAACAGGCGATGCATGCGCCGGATACCGTGGACTTGCTACGCAAGCAGGGGTTTGCGGCAGAAGACGTGACACCGGATCAGTTCGGCGCGTTCATCACGAGCGAAATCGCGCGGTGGTCCGCTGTTGTGAGCGCGGCCAATATAAAGGAATGAAGTTTTGGTTCGGCTGTCGCTTTCGATGTGTAGGTTCGAAGCCGCTACAGTGCCCTGTCCTGAGTCTTGGGGAGGGCAATGAAACAGCGCTCTAGAGCACGCGGCAAAACGACCAAAGGGCGACGGCGCAAGGCGGTTACGCCGAAGTACAGTAATACTGCAAAAGTCGTGAATCGTCCTTCGGTCTCGCCTACCACTCAGGAAACAGAGGTTGGACGGCTTCGTCGCGAGCTGCAGGAAGCGCTGGAGCAGTTGAGCGCCTCGAGTGACGTCTTGAGCGTAATCAGCGGGTCACCGGCTGACGTCCAATCAGTGTTCGACATGATTGTTGCCAGTGCGGTGCGCCTGTGTGGGGCGCGCATGGGCGCGGTGTTTCAGTTCGATGGTGAGTTGATACATTTGGTGGCTCATCACAACTACTCGCCCGAGGTGCTCGAGGTCCTGCATCGGACGCATCCCAGACGGCCGCAGTTCGACCAAGCCTCTGGCCGCGCGATCCTCACGCGAACAGTGGTTCAAGTTGAGGACACTCTCTTAGATCCCAATTATCTCCGTGAGATGGCGCACGCCGGCAATTGGCGGAGCATCCTGGCCGTGCCGATGCTGCGTGAGGGCTTGCCCATCGGAGCGATCGTCATCACCCGCAATGAACCGGGCTCGTTTGCCGTCGCCCACATTGATCTGATCAAGAACTTCGCTGCCCAGGCTGTTATCGCCATCGAGAACACGCGGCTGCTCAATGAATTGCGCGAATCGTTGGATCAGCAGATGGCAACTTCCGAGGTGCTGCAGGTCATTTCTAGGTCGCTCGGCGACCTGGAGCCGGTATTTCAGGCCATACTCGAGAATGCGACGCAGCTCTGCGCGGCAAAATTTGGCAATTTATATCTTTGCGAAGGGGACGCATTTCGCACGATTGCGATGCACAACGTGCCACAGGCGTTTGCGGAGGCGCGGAGGCGTACCCCCTTGGTTCACCCCGAACCAAGCAGCGCGCTTGGCCGCCTCCGCAGTTCTGAGAGGGTGGTTCACATCCCCGACGTCACAGCAGAGCAAGGCTACGTTGAACGCCAGCCTAGATTCGTCACCATGGTAGAACTCGGCGGCTTTCGAGCTATGCTTGCAGTACCAATGCATAAGGATGGCAAGCTGATTGGTGCAATTATTATTTACCGGCAAGAACCCGGCACATTTTCCGAGAAGCAGATCGCGCTGGTGGAGAACTTCGCCGCTCAGGCCGTCATCGCCATCGAGAACACGCGACTGCTTAATGAATTACGCGAGCGCACAACCGACCTCACTGAGTCATTGGAGCAGCAGACGGCGACCACGGAAGTGTTGCGAGTCATCAGCTTATCAGCGGGCCAACTGACGCCGGTGTTTCAAGCAATCTTGCAAAATGCCACGCGAATTTGCGAAGCTAACTTCGG
>JBAPZR010001021.1:0-2164 GCA_049285335.1 Xanthobacteraceae bacterium
ATCATCGTCGCCGTGATGCGCAAGATGATCACAACCCTCAACGCCATGGTGCGCGACAACGTCGCCTGGCAGCCCAAATCCGCCTGAGTCAACACCACAGTTGCTCATTCGATCACCTCGTCGGCGCGCAGCAGCAGCGATGTCGGCACTTCGATGCCGATGGCCTTCGCGGTCTTGAGATTTTCCCTTGATGAAATCACGTCGTTGCATTGCACTCGCCGGGCGTTGAAGGAAGCATCGTAGCGGGTAAAACCCGCTCGCTGGAAGTGGTCGGATCCGAGGTCGGCAATGTCCGCTATGGGTCATAAGCAGACATTCGGCAACACCTCGCCGATGTCCGCTTTACCCCCAAAAGCGGACATGCATTAGCCAGAAGTCGAGAGCGGCTCCATTCCACTTTTGCTGATTGCCTCGGACGCGCGGGCCGAGGCAAGAAATTCGATTAGCCGCTTCGCACTTTCGATGTCTCTGGAGCCGGCTACGACGGCGGCTGAAAACACCTGGATGAATTGGATCTCCGGCGAGAGGCTGCCTGCGAAATCGACGCCTGCCGCGTGCAAAATTTCACTCACCGGCATGACGGCAAGGTCGGCACCTCCTTCAGCGACCATTTCGGTTGCGTGCCTGCCGCGCGGCGTCGCCTTGATATTGATCTTTTCGGCGATGCCAAGGCGCGGAAAAAGATTCGTCCTAAGCCAGATACCGCTGGTGCTTTCAGGAACCGCAACAGTTTTGGCCTTGAGCAGGAGTTGTTTGATTGCCTCTACGGTACTCACGTCGGGCTTCGAGGTCTCCGCCCGTACCGCTACTCCGAGGGGTACTCGCGCAAGATCCACGTCCGTGCCGGCGATAATCCGGTTCGCCGCGATCAGTTCAGTAAGGCCTTCCCTGGACAGAATCACCACGTCAGCAGAGACGCCGCGGGCGAGCTGCGCGGCAATCGTCTGCGGCCCGGCACCCTGTGACGCGCCCGATCCGGTCGTGACCTTGATACCGCTCGTCCGCTCGAATTCCGGCACCAGCTGTTCGTACGCGCTACTGAATCCGCCGGATATCAGAACATTCACTGCGCCGCTCCATATTCTCGTAAAGCTAAGCCGTTCGACAGAGCCGTCAGCCACGACCAGGTGTCTGCCGAACGGTCAATCCGAGCGCACTGCCGTCCGGCCTAACCTTTCTTTGTCGGCAAACTATAGGCTTTGGCGCACGCGCCGCCCATCAGCATCGCTCGGTCACTATCGCTCAGGCGGTCAGTCTTAAGGAACGGCTCGACGGCCTGCTCGTAGTTGACGACGGCGTAGGCACGTGTCCAGTCCGTGCCCCACAGGCAACGATCGATACCCCAAGCATCGAACACGCGGGCAAGCGGATCCCAGATGTCAGCGAACGCATACGGTTCCCGGGACAACGTGCAAGCGCCACTCACTTTGATCACTGCGTTCTTGCGCTTGGCAAGGTTCAGCACCTTCGGCAGGTCTGCCCACGGCAGCGGCGGGGCGGTGGCGTACGGGGCTGCAGGATAGCCAGATGATTGATGATGAAGCGCGTATCGGGGTGGCGGTCGATCAACGCCGTGCCCGCATTCACGTTGCCCCAGCACAGTATATTGACCGGAAGGTCGTGCTTTACAGCCGAGCGCGCGATCCGGTCGAGGCCCGGGTCCGTCGGATCGCGATCACGCCCCGGCTCCTTCGTCAACATGATGCGAATGCCGACGGCGCCCGGCGTTCGCTTCCAGTCGGCGATGACATCGTCCACTGCCAGATTGTCCGGATCGACCGGCTTTACTATCGCAAACCGACCCGGATGGGCTCGTTGCACCTCCACCGCATAACTCGCGTCGTAGCGGTACATAGAAAAGGCGGAGATGAAGATCGCGCCGTCGACACCGACCTTGTCCATCGCCGCCACCATCTCGTCACCCGTAACGTGATCGGGCCAATTCGGCACACTGTGCCAGGGGCGCTTCGGAGTGTTCGCCTCGTAAGCGTGAACCTGGGAATCGATGATCGTCACCGGGAGCTCCTCAATTGCCAACAGAGTTCGGTATCGCAACAGGTCGCGACTGACGTGTCTAGGACCCAAATTCGCGCCGTAAAATCGGAAGCAGAGACCATGGCCGGTTCGATCTGAGTACGTGATCAACCACGCAGTGGATCTGTTC
>JBAPZR010001022.1:0-2329 GCA_049285335.1 Xanthobacteraceae bacterium
TGCTGGGCCTGACGACCGTGGGGCTTCGCCCATTCTCTGGAATTGTTCAGGCCGTTGAGAAGGGTGACGCGCCACACCCCGACTATCCGCTTCGGATCACGATGAAATAGAGCGCCGACGGGATGAACGACTCTTGACTATGCGGCGCTGCCGGACACCCCGCGCGCGACTGACCCAGAAACCACCTATCCACTAACACACCAGATCACCATGGGAAGTCTCCGACTACTCGCTGGGATTAAATTTCCTTCGAAGCATAGACTCTTGCTTGAACTGGGCGCAGGATTCATTCATGCGCACATGGGCAGACCGTTACACACAAGCTCAACGGCACGCAGTCGCTGGGCGTCGGGTGATTGGTCGCCAGCGCAAGCTCATCAATCAGTTGAAAGCCTTGGGCCGCGATACTCGCCTATTCGAAGAGGTACTCGCCTCGTTCGAACGATCACAGTTGATCTTCGAGGATGACTTGGTTCGGATTGCGAGTCAGGGCAAACACGTAGTTACTATAGCGGCGTGCGGTAGCGCCGGCGCTTCCGCGCTGGCCCATTCCGCATGAACCTATCAAGGCGAGGCGTCAGCAATAGCTTTGGTGGTCGCGGTTTGTGGCTGACTGTAAGCTCTCGTCATAGTCGCACAAGGGTCGGAGTGCCCAGCACCGGCCTCTATTGGTATCAGCAACGCCGCTTCCCGCCTCCGGCCAACGATGACGTGTCATTACTGCCACGGCCGCACCGATCCGACTGGATTGCCGTCGCGCTGATCGTCGCCGCCATCATCGGCACGGTGTTGGTGATCTGGCGATAGTTACGCCGCTCCAGCCTTCTGGTAGCGGCATTCAGCGATTGCTACAGTTGAATTATTGCGATTAAGTATGTGGTCCGACCAATGCCTATAAGGCCGTTTCTTGCTGGTCAATCATTTGACCCTGAAAAAATCGACGCTATGTCGCGCGCCTTAAAAAGCGTTTGCGAAGAGTTGGGTCTGATTTCGGTGGCGGACGATCCAGCAACGCGAACTGTCGCAAAGAGCATCATCGAGTGCGCGCAGCGTGGTATCCGCGACTCCGATACCTTACGAGCAATAGTGTTAGAAGAGTTTCGCAACGGGCGTTAGGGGACAGTCGTGCCGACCAGATTTTGGCTGGTTATCCTGATCATCGTTGTTGGCATTGCTTGGGCGATGTTTAGCATGATGCACTGACGGGCCGCGCGGGATGGCCGCGCCACATCAATCTCGACGAACGCCATCGCAATCGCGGTATTGGCTCCGCTCTGATCGGCTGCGTTTGCCGCGCAGGCGGCGAGCGCGAGACGTTCAGGTATTCACGTCGTAACCGGAGAGCGGGCGCGCAATGTCCGTTTTAATAAGAAGAACAATTTTTCGTCCGCTTGCGACGATCCCTGACCTTTGAATGCAATCAAATTTTTGCTTCGCCTGAGCGAGCGCGGTTCACCACAGCCGCCACAAAATCAGGGCTAGAAGAGTTGAAATCAGTGCTAAGAGAATTGGCGCGGAGATCATATAAATCTGTGTCAGGTTGACTAGGTACTGTACATTTTCGCGCCTACGTTTTTCTTGAATAAACTCTCCCACGCTCAGTTCATCACTGTCGTGCTGAATTGCCATGCCGTCAGCCTTTCTATCTGCCAAGTAGGATCGATTGAACGTTGCGATGACAGTGGAGGGAGCAGAAGTTAAAGGAACGCAAAGGCAAGAATTATCAGAATGGCAAAGGCAAAGAGTAAGACCGACCCGATCCAATCCCTAGTGGGCGCAACGTCTGCGTTCATGACACCACCCTCACAGCTCAACTACTGACCAGCGAACATCACTCCTCTGACGGCGAACAGCGCAAAGCCAAACTCCAAGAGCATTAGTATCGCTCTCAAGTCGGTCAGCAGTTTGTGCCGTCACATTGAGACGCTTGCTCCGGATACACGACAACTGTCCCGGCGCTATCCGCCATCGCTCGGTCCGAATGTGCTACGACTGTCACCATAGCCATTCCGGTGGTGAATGCGAAAGCCAGGGCGAAAATTACGGCTATCTTTTTCATGATCCCTCTCCACCAAGGTCAACTTTGCCAGAAACGGCAAGGGGCCTCTGTGACCGAGGTCACGATTTGGACGGTTTTCAACTCTTGGGTTAGGGAAAGAGAAGGTGACAGGGGAGGAGGAACTTCTCTGGCCTACTCGTTGCAACGGCCAAAGCTCTGCTACGAGGTTCCCCGCCGCCTCTGGCAGCCATTAACAATCCGCTGGTGAGCGGCAATACTGTCAATCCAGTGCTGAGCGGAAATAGTGCGCTCCTCTCTGGACGGAGCGAA
>JBAPZR010001023.1:0-1983 GCA_049285335.1 Xanthobacteraceae bacterium
CGCTAATTCCTCCCTACGCCCGCAGATCGATTCTCTGGGGGTGACTGTCCACGAGCACGCGGGCGTTGCCCGTTTCATCGACGAACACTCTGTCCAAACCGAGTGCGGGCTGAGACTTCAGGCTGAAAAGATCATCATTTGCACTGGCGGCGTCAGCCGGAAGCTCTCAGTGCCCGGCTTCGAATTTACAAACACTCATAGCGATGCCTGGGCTTTGACTTCGATCCCGCCATCAATGTTAGTGCTTGGTGCTGGAGCGACGGGGGTGCAGGTCGCCTCGATCTTCAACGCGTTTGGTACGCGCATCCAACTCTTCCAGACAGGCCCACGCATCCTGCCGACCGAGGATGCAGATGTGTCGGCAGTGGTCGCGGCAGCTTTCCGCGAAGCGGGCATCGCGGTTTATGAGAACATCGGTGCTGTCGAGTCTTTCGAAAAGACGCCGACAGGAGTGCGAATGAAGTTCCTGCGGAACGGCGCTCGGGCTAGCGCTGAGGCGACGCTGGCGGTTGTAGCGGTAGGATGGATCGCTGATACGGACGGGCTGAATCTTGATACGGCCGGTGTAGAGACCAATTCTCGGGGATTCGTCAGGGTCGATAAATATCTGCGTACCTCTACGCCCCATATCTTTGCTGCTGGGGACATTACTGGTCGCCTGATGTTGGTCCCGCAAGCGCTCCGGGACGGATTCGTTGCGGCTACCAACGCCGTGCAGGGCGCGACGACGACGATTGCGGACCCGGTGAGTCCGATCGGGAGTTTCACGGACCCCGAGTACGCCCAGGTTGGTCTCACCGAAGCGAAGGCCCGGGAAACGCACGACATTGAGACGGTCGTTTTGCACTTCGATTCAACCACTCGCACGATCATCGATGGACACAAGATCGGTTTTTGCAAATTAATTGTCGATCGCAAGACCAAGATGATGTTGGGCTGCCACGTAGTCGGCGAACGGGCGGTGGAGATCACCCAAGTGGCGGCAATAGCCATTGCCCGTGGCATACGGGTCGATGAGCTGGCTCACATTCCACTCTCGTTTCCAACCTATGCGGGGATATTGGCTCGCGTTGCGGCGAGCGCTGCCCGTAAACTCAATCTGAAGAGGGATCGGCAAACGAATCAAGCAGAGAGCAGTTGGCAGCAATTGTAAGCTCTGAAGAGTAAAGGAAACGGCCATGAACACACAGGCATACGCGCGCACGTACAATCAAAACCATATCCCCCGCAAATACATGCCCGGCAAACGCCGCATCAGCATCTACTGGACGTGGAGCTATCCATGGGAATCGCAACGCGATCCTGCAGCGATGGAAAACCGTTTCTCCACGATGACCGAAGTCCGCACAGTGCTGTGGCCGAACTATGAGACACCCGAATGGAGCGCGGCGCAGTTTTTCCAGGGCATCGCGGGCACGCTTGAACTATTCCACCGCTCCACGCTCAGCTTCCAGCAAATTGCCGGGGAGACAACCGGTCATCCGGTTGCTGTTTTCCAGCGGATCGATCAGGCGGGGTTCAAACAGCCCATAGACGAACGAATTCTTGCCGACGCAGATACGCTGATGGTGTTCGGCCTTGACCATCTGCTTTGCGAGCAGGAGGCAACGCCAGAAGAGGTCGCAGCCATCCGCGAGTGGCTCAAGCGCGAAGGCACCTGCTTGCTGCTCGCGCCGCATCACGACGTCGGCTTTACCGATGACCTAAAACAGCGCCAGATGGAATATCTTCATCACGGCGATAGGCTTGTGCCGCGCCAGCAACGGTTTGGGCAGTACACTCGTTCGCTAATGAAGGCGCTTGATGTCCCAGTACACAATCTCTGGGGCCTCCGCCCCGCGCAAGTCAAAGGAACCAAGGAGATCGCACCCCTCACCGCGTTCCACGACCTTGATAAGCTTGGCCTCATGAAGAATGTCCCGACGCTCAATTTTCATCCCCATCTGCCACACTACGAAGTCACTGAGAAGGACAGTAAATCGG
>JBAPZR010001024.1:0-2884 GCA_049285335.1 Xanthobacteraceae bacterium
CGACCGTGCCGGCCTCGAAAAGGCATCATGCGAATGCTACGCCGTCGTAAAGGAGCGGTTCGATGCCTTCCTGACGCCGCCCTCAGCCGCGGTTCAGGGGGATACAGAAGCGCGACGCAGGATGTAAGAAAGCCGAGGACTGTCAACGACATGTCGACTGGACGTGTCGACATAGAGCAATCCCATGCCTTCAAGAGACAAATTATCGCTAGCTCGCACGTCGCGCGCGGCAATGACTTTGTAACGGAGCGCTGGGGCCTGCCGTCGCGAAGTCGCGCGGCGGTTAGCTAATTCCCGTTGGTTCGGTTCTTAGTCTGAGTATCCGCGCTCGGTCTGAGTATTCGCGTTCGGTCCTTGATCCGCCAAGCTGGACCATTCCCTCGCCATCCGAACGAAATGCGTCTGCAAAGCGAAGCTATGAGCTTCGCCCTCCAATTGCATACAATCTGCCGCCAGGCGTAGGCACTCCAGAGAATGCTTTCGCGAATTGTTCGACCCAGACACAGCGCACCCTCTTAAAAATGGGTGCTTAATCCTTGCACAGCAGCCCGTATCCAGTCGGTGGTCTACGTCACAGAGGTCTGCGATGATTTCGCGCGCTTTCCGCCGTTTCAGGCCACATAGCCAAAGTAACACAGAACGAGGCCAATAATGACGAGGACGCCGACCGAGATAGGATAGAGCCGCTTATTGCGATGACTGTGTTTGGCATAGTCCATCAGCCTATCGGCGACCAGAATGCGCGCCGCGCCGTCTGGGGCCTCTGCCACGTTTCTTTGGTCTTTTATGGGATGATCTAGCTTTGGAGCCGACGCCTTTGACCCCAAGGCGTTCTGGCTTCGGAAGTTCGATGAGTGTTAACGTTTTGATGTCGACCTTATACCTAAAAGAGGGGTCGCAGTCTTTTTCAGAAACATGCAATGCTTTAAGCTTCGAAGTGTCTGTTCCAAAGCTGGCAGCCCGCGCCAATGTCCTCCGTTCAACTTCCTTCTCATCGACTCTTTGGCCGCCAGGAAACGTGCCCACCATATGATGATGGGCAATACGACCGTCCTTAGGGTCGTATAGTACGCAGTGCCGACGATGGCGCCCGTAATCGATCCGGCAATCAACGGAATGAATATTTTGAGAAAGCCTTGGACCAGAACGCCGCGGTCCATCCCCAAAATGCTGCCGACGATGGAGACACTACCGAAATTTCCGGCACGGGTGACCCCGCAATCGCTTTATGCGACAATGGGCACATTGCCGGCATGGCGCACCCCGCCGTTTACGGCGCGGATTATTCCACGGTCACCGACTTTGCAAGATTGCGTGGTTGGTCGACGTCGGTCCCCATCCACACTGCCGTATGATACGCCAGAAGTTGGACGGGAATCGCATAGACGAGCGGCGCCACCGCGGCATTCACCGTCGGCAAGGTCAATGTCACCGCCGATTGACCCTCCGTGGCGCGCGCGCCTTCGGCGTCCGTCATCAGGATGAGCCGGCCGCCGCGGGCGGCAACTTCCTGCATGTTTGAGATCGTCTTCTCGAATACCTTGTCGTGCGGCGCGATCACGATCACCGGGACGTTCTCATCGATCAGCGCGATCGGGCCGTGTTTAAGCTCGCCGGCCGCATAGCCCTCGGCATGGATGTAGGAAATTTCCTTGAGCTTTAGCGCACCTTCGAGCGCGATCGGGAAATTCGTGCCGCGACCGAGATAAAGCACGTCCCGCGACTTGGCGAGATCGCGGGCCAGATGCTCGAGCTGCGGCTCGAGCATCAAAGCTTCGTTCAGGTGCCGGGGCATTTCGATCAAAGAATGCGCGAGCGTTTTTTCGTCGCTTTCGCTCAGCACGCCGCGGGCGCGCCCGGCCGCAATCGCAAGGCACGCGAGCGCCGCCAATTGGCAGGTGAAAGCCTTCGTCGACGCCACGCCGATTTCCGGTCCGGCAAGCGTAGGCATGACGAGATCGCTCTCGCGCGCGATGCTCGAGGTCGGCACGTTCACGACCGAGAGGACATGCTGTTTATGCGCGCGCGCGTAACGCAGCGAGGCGAGCGTATCGGCGGTTTCTCCCGATTGCGAAACAAAGATCGACAAGTCGCCCGCCGTCAGCGGCACGTCGCGGTATCGGAATTCGGAGGCGATGTCGACCTCGACCGGCAAATGCGCAAATTGCTCGAACCAGTAACGCGCCACCATGCCGGCGTAATAGGCGGTGCCGCAGGCGGCGATCGAAACCCGGTTGAGCGCGCGAAAATCGAACGGCAGCTTTATCGGCAAGTTCACCCGCTCCGCGGTCATGTCGAGATAATTTGCCAGCGTATGGCCGACGACCTCCGGCTGCTCGTGAATTTCCTTCGCCATGAAATGGCGATGATTGCCCTTATCGATAAGGAGCACCGAGGCCTACGATTTGAGCACGGCGCGCTTGGATATGCTGCCGCTGCTGTCGTGTATTTCGGCGCCGCTTCGCGTGACGATCACCCAATCGCCATCTTCGAGATAGCTGACCTGGTCGGTAAAGGGCGCGAGCGCGATCGCATCGGACCCGACATACATGGAGCCGTCGCCGAAACCGACCGCGAGCGGCGAACCCTTTCGCGCGCCGATCAAAAGGTTGTCTTCGCCGGCAAACAGGAAGGCCAAGGCGAAGGCGCCGCGAAGCCGCGGTAAAGCCGCCTTTACGGCCTCGACCGGCGTAGCGCCTTTTTTCATTTCCTCCGTCACCAGATGGGCGATCACCTCGGTGTCGGTGTCGGTCGAGAACTTTGCGCCTTTTTTCTCCAGCTCGCGCCGCAGCTCGCTGAAGTTTTCGATTATCCCATTATGCACGACTGCCAATTTTTCCGCCGCGTGCGGATGGGCATTGTTTTCGGTCGGGCGGCCATGGGT
>JBAPZR010001025.1:0-2636 GCA_049285335.1 Xanthobacteraceae bacterium
GTTCTGTTCGCTCCGCGGACGTGGCGAAATGGTAGACGCAAGGGACTTAAAATCCCTTGGGGGTAACCCTGTGCGGGTTCGAGTCCCGCCGTCCGCACCAACGACCGCGGAACCTCAGACGGCTCAATAAGTTACTGGAACCACAGCGCATTTGACCAGCCCAAAGTACAAAAGGGTGGTACAAATGCTGTTTCGTATGATCACGCCGCGCATCTCCAAGTCACGCTCCATCATCCACCGCAAGGGCATTCCCGAAGCCGTGCGCGCTGAGTACCAGCGGCTGTACGGACAACGGTGGGAAGCCAAGTTCACTCTGCCTACTGGAATGAAGCCACACGAGGCCAAGGTCCGCATCAGCGAGTGGACCGCGGAGGTCGAGAGCCGGATCGCGGCGATCCGCGCGGCACAGCGAGGCGAGGGGCAATCCCTGACGCAGCGCCGAGCCTTCGCATTGGCGGGCGAGTGGTACCGATGGTACATCGCGCGGCACGAGGAAAACCCCGGCACGGTCGAGCACTGGCGGATGATGTGGGATGTGCTCATCAATCATCTCGAAGACCACGCGCCCCGATCGGTCATCGAGGAGGGCTGGCGCGATCTCGAATGGACACGGGAGCCAGAAGTTCGCGCTGGTGCACGGCCGCTGATCGCCGACGAAGCCAAGACGGCGCAATTCCTCGCTTCCAAGGGCGTCGTTCTCAACACCGAGGCTCAAGCCGCATTTCTGGACTGTGTGTTGGACGAGTTCATCGCTGCAATCCTGCTTTTAGAACGGCGTGCGGAGGGTCGGTACGATTCCGACGAGCGACCTTCACAGTTTCCGAAGTTCGATGGACCAAGGATTACACGATCTACGGGCAAACTCAGCCCATGGCAGCTTTTCGAGGCATGGCAGAAGGTTCGGAGGCCGGCGGCGTCCAGCGTCGACAGATGGCGGGTCGTATTTCTCGATCTCGAGCGGAGTTTTGCGAGCGCAAACGACATCACCGAAGATGAGGCGAGGGAGTGGTCGCGGCGGCTCGTCACGAATGATCGGGGCGCGCGGACAGTCAATGATGTGTGGATCAATGCGGCCCGAACCATCTTTGCGTGGGCGAAGCGCGAACGGATGATCGGCAGCAATCCCTTCACGGGCTTGAAAGTAACGGAGCCACGACGCGTGGAGTATCGAGAAACCAAAGCTTTCAAGCCGGAGGAGTGGGCTACGATACTGACGGCAGCTTCCGCCATCTGCTCGCCTGAGACAACGTTTCAGGGTGCGCAGCGGTGGGTGCCATGGCTTTGCGCCTATTCGGGTGCCCGTCCGGGGGAGATCACGCAACTTCGCGGCAAGGACATTGAGCGACGCGGGCGAGTCCACGTGATAAAGCTGACACCTGCCGCGGGCACGTCCAAAACTGGCAAAACTCGAGTTGTCCCGTTGCATGCGCATCTGATCCGCTGAACCCCAAGCGGCACCCCGCGGAGATTATCCGTCGGCGGCTCGCTGAGTGGGTCAGAAAACTTGGGGTCACTGACGAAGAACTAAGCCCGATGCACGCCTGGCGTCATACGTTCAAGGCGCGTGCCGACCGAGCCGGGATCACTGAACGCACGTCAGATTACATCACTGGCCACGCACAAAAGACCGTCGGTGCAAGCTACGGCGCACCTACGGTCGATGACATGGCAGCGGCGCTGGAGAAGTTTCCGAGATACGAGATTGAGCGTGGGACGGGCGACATTGCCCCTTAAAAAATTGCAAATCAGAATTTTCTGTCGAAGGCCGCTTTGTGTAGCACAGGACATGATAAGCCACGGCGGATGAGCGCTCTTACTTTTTCATGCAGAGGCCGGTCATTGTCGTCCCGGCAGCACATGAGGGACCATCGGGCGCGCCAGCCGAACAGACAACCGAGACCAGCACTTCATCGTCACCACAGGTGACCGATTTTTGTTCGCCGGTTACTACACGAAACGCTGGACTAGATGCACCGGCTGGACCGGGAGGACCGTTGGGTCCCGGGTCGCCTTTTGGTCCTGCTGGGCCTGCGGGGCCTGTCGGTCCAGGTGGTCCCGCGGCTCCTTGCTGCCCTTGAGGTCCAGCTTGGCCCTGCGGACCTTGGGGACCAGAACAAGATGCAAGCACAATGCTCAGCATGGCAACTGCAAGACACCTGGTTTTCATTCGCGCTTCCTCCACTCCGCCACCACACAACGGGCGCAGCATATTAGTTCCATTAACCATATTTTAGTTCCGCTAAATAGGGTGTAGTCGATGAGCGGTGGAGGGCGCCGCCACACGCACAATCTTGAAATCACGACGGATTGAGTTGCGACCAAAAGCAGATTGACGTTATCCCAGAGCGTAGTGCGCAAAAAGCATTTGGAACGTTGGTGTTAGATGGCGGATGATGAGAGTAGTCGTCCTCTAATCGCGAGCGGGCGTCGAACATCAGAAAGCGAAAGCGCTCACGACGGGGGACCGTTTGTGGAACCCCATCAGATAGCTGCCCATGTCGCAGAGGAGCTTCGGCATTCGGGAGTCCCTTGCGAGACCGTCATTCCCGCGCCTACTCAGCCCGCCGTCCTCCGACGCGACCGTATCGTCATCGTCCTCGCGCTTACCTTGCTGACCGCGTTGGCGTGGAGCTACG
>JBAPZR010001026.1:0-2899 GCA_049285335.1 Xanthobacteraceae bacterium
CTATTATGGTGCTGGGTGAATTTGACATTGTGGGTCTGACAGAGCGGTTTGATGAAAGCCTTGACATCATCTCACACGCCATCGGCGTGAAGCTTACAGCCCATCGAGATAACCAGACGGCCGACCGCCCGTCAGCCAACGACTTATCTTTGGCCGAGCGCGATGCCGTCGAACAGTTGATCCAGGCCGATCGCATCGTGTATCGATGGGCGGTTGAGATGTGGAATGGACGGCATATCCGGGGGAAAGGATTCGGCCGGGCTGAACCCACACGAGGAAAACGCACCAAAAAATGCCGCTGAGCGCCAATTACCAAAACCACGGCTTGTGTGACATAGTTGGTCCCCCTCCGCTGGTCGGCAATGCCCTGGTATCTGTGCCATGCATTCCGGACGGTGTTCTCGTGCAGGCCGGTCGCTAGCTTAGCGATTGAGCAGGCGCAATGCCCCTTGGTCGCACCGTAGCGTGTTGGCTTGAGCTCGAAGTGCCGGACAATGTCATCGGCGGTGAGAGCAAGAATCCAATCACGATAGTCCGTTTTATGTGATTGCTTTCTAACGCAGCGTTGCTGTTGTGGTGTGCATGCTCGCGTTACGTCGCGACGGCGATGAACGGGCGCTTCATTAGCGATCTCTCTTACGGCATCTATCTTTGGCATTGGCCATTGCTTTGGGCTGTCGGAACCCTTCCGTTGCCAAAGGCCGTCAAGGTTCTCATCTTTGTCCCTCTCCTTGTCGGGGTTTGTTTGTTTAACTTCAAATATTTTGAAGTACCAGCACGGCGATTCGCGCGCTCAGGCTGCATCGCTCACAGTGGTCATCGCCGAAAGTTGCTGCTTCCGCCAGGCGATAGAACCGCCGAGGAGGACCTTTACGCTGGTCCTGCACCTTGAATAGGTGCCTGCTGACCGCGCGCTTACTTGACCTCGAAATCTTCAATGCTTTCACTAAGAAGCAGGAGTAAAGAAAAAGCTCCTTGCGATAATGCTGAGCTTAACGAGCACCGTGAAGAAGAGCAGGAATCGGCGCCCGTCCAACTTGAAACTGCGATTAACTAATAAGTTGTTCACGGCAACAACAAAACGCCATGCCTTTAAGTTCCATTTTCAGCAACCGCCGAGCAGGACCGAGATGGAAGATTTTTCGAAAGCTTTACAGGCTCGCGCAACGTCATTCCACCAAGCACTCCAACGCTAAAAACATAAAGCCATCCATTGTTGAAATCGAACAAGTGAGAGTGGGCTATCGAAGAGATAATATTTTCGCTCACTGCCACCAAACCCAGCCACGCGATCGCACCTTCGCCGCGGAACAAGGCGAGGTGCGCAAGCCACATCGCCCACAGCACGATCGCGCCAAGGAGCCCAAGCTGAATGGCGACCGCAAAAGTCTGATTGTGCGGATTGACCGTCGCGAGCCCCGAGACACCGGTTTTCCCGGCAGTTACGTCACTAAATTCCTTCGGAATGGTACCGGTGCCGTGGCCGATGACCGGCGCCGACGTAATGATCGTCCAAGATTCCTTAAGAAAGGCGAGGTGCTCCCCGATCGAGGTCGCTTTATTGACAGCGCGATAATCCTGCAGCTCCCTGACGGAGGCCTCGATGCGTTCTCGCAAAACCGGGGAGGCAGCCCACCCCGCGGCCCCGACTGCGATGGCGAGCATGCCGGCCGTGATGACACCCTTCCAGCGATATAACCGACAGCCCAACAGCAGAAGCAGCACAGGCGCGGTGAAAAGCGCGATGCGGCTCGTCGTGGCAAAGCCAAAATTGACCAGAAAAAGCATTCCCAGCGTCAATAGCAACGCCCGTTTACGCCAAGGCATTTGCCCAGGCGAGAGCGCCGCATAGCCGAGCGCACCGAATCCGCAAATGAGGAATTCGGTACCTTGGAAGATGGTGTCGTGCACGGGCACCCCGTAGGCGCCCTTCCACCACGTCGGCCCCATCAGCACCAACGCGAAGGAAGCGATCAGGACCGTGACCGACGAGACGAAGAAGCCCCAAACAACCCAAATGCCGTTCTCGGAGCGGCGGAATTGAACCAGAAGCAACGGAACAACCAGCAGCCGATGAAAGCTGCCCAGTCCGGCCAGCCGTTCTTGCCAGCCGACATCCGCCCAGAACATCCCAAGCACGCCGAGGCACCACAGAACCACGGGCAATCCGCCGGCCGCGGTCGCAAGCTCACGTCGCAGGGCAACCCGATCGAGGGTCGGCAGCAAAATGACGAACCATGCGGCAATGCAAATCCCGGTCACGCTCGTCGACCATGGCAACGCAATCGCGACGCCGAGCGCAAGCCAATCGGCGAGCCGGACAAAGAACGCGCGATCGAGGGGGTCGATAGTGGAGAAGCCCGTCATAGGGCAAGCCTAAAGCCTGTTTTCCGAATCCGATCAACACCCCTGGAAATTGCGCAGTCCAGCAGGTGTGGTAATGCCAACGGCTACCGAAGAGCGGACGTGATTGGCATGCAAGATCAGTTGGGGACTGTTACGGCGCTTACGATTTCGGCGGCGGCAGCGTCGCTGAGCGCTATACTCATTATCGTGCTGCGCCCCTTGCTTACGCGCTATGCCATGGCGCGGCCGAACGCGAGATCCTCGCATGCTGTTCCGACGCCGCGGGGTGGCGGGATCGCAGTAATTGCCGCCACCATCGCGGTATCGGCCGTTGTCTTGTTCTTTTCGACATCGGCGAGCGCGGTACAATCGACGCTGCTGTTCGCCGGAGTGCTCTTAATCGCCGCGGTTGGCGTGCTCGCCGACAAACACCCGGTCGATGTCGCGCCGCGGCTCGTGCTGCAAAGCTTCGCGGTCGCTACGGTGCTGTTTGCCCTGCCGCCGGAGTTTCGCGTTCTGTCCGCCCTGCCTTGGTGGTGCGAACGCGTGGCGC
>JBAPZR010001027.1:0-2232 GCA_049285335.1 Xanthobacteraceae bacterium
GGACGGCCTCGGTCGTCGATTAATAGATCTCCAAGACAAGCTCTACGCTATCGAGCGGCTGGCCTGAAAAAAGAATGCAGGACCGGCCCGTGGTAAAAACCAGCCCCGCATTTCCGTGAAGTGGCCAAAGACAGGGTTCCGCCATGCGATCAAGTCTCCGGCCACTTATGCCAACTCGATCCCGTTAGAGTCGTTCCGCAGTAAGATAGGGCTGACGCGCCCGGTTCATCCGCGGTACAGCCCCGCTCTGCCGGCGGCTGTGAGAGATGGAGACGATTTCTTAGCGATCTTCACCGCAATGTCTTGCCAGCAAAGGCACCGCAATGACGCACTGGATCGCGACTGTTCTACCATTAACCGGCGTTTTACTATGTCTCGTCGCCCTGACACGTGCTTGTGACATACGCCTAAAAAAGTGTTTGAGTAGGCCACGCCGCGCCGTTCATCCGGGCTGCAGCGTGGCCCATGCCGGGGAATAAGCAGCCCTGGCAGTTTTGCCAATCCACCGACAAGATCGACGCTAATATTTTTCACCGGTATCGGGACGGACACGCTTCGCGTCGAGCGCCTTAGCAGCGAGTCCCGGTACGCCCTCTCTGTGCGCGCCAAAGCATCCCTTCAGTCCTCCTGCGGTTGTATAACCCAAGGCTCCCGACATCCAGCTTCCGACCACATTGGCCGAATAAACCAGCTTGGCCGCGTTGTTAAAATCCCATACGATGAGATCTTCGACCTGATACCACCTGCCGTTACTCCCGATGGTATTTGTCCATGTACCGTCCGCATTGAAGGTCTGATTGAATGAACCGGCGATACTGCCATCGCATCCAAAATCTGTAGTTACTGTCCACGCGCCAACAATATTTGACATAGTAGTTCTCCTCCAATCGCACGGTGCCGATCTTTCAAAAGTAGGCAAAACGTACTCATTCGCCGGCAATTTCTGTGTGACGTTGGTCACAATGCAGGCAAGGCGGACAGCCGCGGCAGGCGAAGAGCGGCACCCGTCGCGGATCAAACGCCACGCCAACTGCGGCCATATTGAATCGGCGCATGGAACGAATGCGACCTCGCTATCGAGCGGGCTCGTTGCCGCAACAACATACAGGCGACGTTGCGATGGTGGCCGTCTAATCCGATGTAACGTTTGGTCCCGTCACCGCCGATCGGCCTGCCTTTCTCATCGGTCAGAACGACACTGCCCTCGACAAAGACGTAATAGCCTGGGATCAGAACCCCTCGGGGCGCGAGTCTGAATGGTGAGTTTTATAACCTCGTCGCTCATGCGTACCTCTGGTCCGGATATTCAATTGGTCGTCGCCATTTATCGTTAAACGATTGCGTCGTGGCGTAACGCAGCATCATCAGGGCGTAACGCGTTGCGCATAACAGGTCGTCACCCTCCTTAACGACCTTGCCGTCTTTGCGGTGATATAGCCGAAATTCTTCCCACCAATCGTTATGCTCTTTGAATACTTTGAGCTTGCCGGTGCGCATTCTATCCAGCATCAGCATTAAGCCGGCCTCGACCGAGACGCTGCCATCTTCGAACTGCGCATGGTCGGGCAACATATTCAAACCCTGGTCACGATATTGCTCAGCCAACGAGATGCCGGCCGCCTTCTAAGGTCTCGCGCTTGCCGTCTCTAGGCCACGCCCAGCGCAAATCTCTGCCCCAAGATCGGAGAGCTGCGGCATGTTCGATTGGGGTTGATTCCTTGAGCCGATGCGTTCGGGCGACATACACAACATCCGCGTCTCGATCCTAGACCAATTCCACTGCGGCAAAGGGATGGTCCCAGCCGAAGTCGCAGCCGCCAATGCGGGCCCAGTGAGAAGGGAAATCGCGATGCTCGCAAACAATGCGAGATTCCTCGATCGGGAAGATGCGCCCAGACCAAGGATTGGGATTCCTTTAGTTCTAGCTTCCAGCTCATGTTTCGGATAACTCGCTATAATCCTTTGCTTTTCTTCGGTCGAAAAATGGTCAACCACCCAATCGTGATGAACGTGACGTGCCGATCGGGCGACTTTTCGTGCAGGAAGCGCTTCACAACCGCGCTGACGCCGAGCAATGGAGTCAGCGTTAGCCATACCGGCCCATTGCCGACATTCGTTCGGGTCAGAATCTCGGTGTAAATATCGATTGGCGGCTCTTCATCGCACCAACAATAGTCGAGCGTCTCGCCCTGGAAGGGTTCGCGGCCGGCCAGATACGATTTGAGTCCAATC
>JBAPZR010001028.1:0-19117 GCA_049285335.1 Xanthobacteraceae bacterium
ATGCGCAATTCATGCAATAACTGCCGGACGTGGCCGACGGTCAGCTCTTCGCGTTCTTTTCGAGGAATTTCACCGCATCGCCGACCGTGAGAATGGTTTCGGCCGCGTCATCGGGAATTTCGCACCCGAACTCTTCCTCGAAGGCCATGACGAGCTCGACGGTATCGAGGCTGTCGGCACCGAGATCATCGATGAAGCTGGCGTTATCGGTCACCTTGTCGGGTTCGACGCCGAGATGTTCAACAACGATCTTCTTCACTCGTTCGCCAATATCACTCATCGTTCCAACCTCATCTTTCAACGCGACCCATTAAGGTTCTTCCGATTCCGTCTAAGTCCTTCACTTGAACTTTTCCGACGGCCGTGGGTCGACACCGATCAGAGGCGGACGTTGCGCCCAGCGCTCCGGCATTCCGGCTCCCCCAGCTCGATTTCGGTTCGGTTACCACACTTCAAAAGCGTTGACCAGCGCGCCGGCTTGTGGACAGTGCTATCTTCTATCGCGTTCAAATCATGGCCATTCCGCCATTAACGTGCAACGTCTGCCCGGTCACGTAAGCGGCCTCGTTCGAGGCCAAAAACACCACCGCCGCCGCGACCTCTTCGGGGCCGCCGGCGCGGGCCGCCGGGATTTTTGCGATGATGACTTCGCGCTGTTTGTCGTTGAGCTTGTCGGTCATCGGCGTGACGATGAATCCCGGCGCGATGCAATTGGCGGTCACGCCGCGCTTGGCGTATTCCTGCGCCATGGCCTTGACCATCCCGGTCGTGCCGGCCTTGGCGGCAATATAGTTGGCCTGTCCGGGATTCCCTGTCGTCCCGACCACGGATGTAATGGCGATGACCCGTCCGAAGCGGCGGCGCATCATTCCACGCACGGCGGCGCGCGCCAGGCGGAATGTAGCGGACAGGTTGACGGCAATGACCTGTTCCCAGTCCTCGTCGCGCAATTGCACGAGCAGGTTATCTCGGGTCAATCCAGCATTCGCGACGAGAATGTCGAGCTGACCCATCGCCTCCTCCGCGCGCGGCACGAGCGTTTCCGTCTCGGCCGGGTCGGCGAGATTGCACGGCAGAACATGCACGCGTTCGCGGAGCTCGGCCGCGAGAGTGTCGAGGATCTCACGCCGCGTTCCGGAGATCGCGACACTCGCGCCTTGGGCATGAAGGGTGCGCGCAATCGTGCCCCCGATCGTGCCGGTCGCCCCGGTCACCAGCGCTGTTTTTCCGGTGAGTTCGAACATTGGTTCTCCTCGGCCGCCTCCGCCGCGCTTTAGCCGCGCGAGGCTTTAAACCGCGCGACGTCCTCGGGCACGCCGATCGCCGACGCCGATGCGGCATCGGCGATACGTTTGATCAAACCGCTCAGGACCCTTCCGGCGCCGATTTCGTAGAACGATGTGACGCCGGCCTGCGCCATGAACCGAACGGATTCTTGCCAGCGTACCGTACCGGTGACCTGCTCGACCAGGCAGCGGACGAGATCCGCAGGCTCTCGGATCGGGCGTGCCACCACATTGGCGACCACAGGCACCAGCGGCGGCGAGACCGAAACTTTCGATAGCGCGTCTGCCATAACGTCGGCCGCGGGCTGCATCAAGGGACAATGGAACGGAGCGGATACCGGCAGCAGCATCGCGCGTTTGACGCCGCGGGCTTTGGCAACTTCCACGGCGCGCTCGACCGCAGTCTTGTCACCCGAGAGGACGACCTGGCCCCCGCCATTGTCGTTCGCGGTTGCGCAGACCCCCGCAATCGAGGCATCGGCGGCAATGACCTTGGCCTCGTCAAGTTCGAGACCGATCAACGCGGCCATGGCGCCGGCGCCGACCGGAACGGCTTTCTGCATGGCGCGACCGCGGATGCGCAGAAGACGCGCCGCGTCGCCGATCGACAAAGCGCGCGCCGCGGCGAGCGCCGAATATTCGCCGAGCGAATGTCCGGCGACGAAAGCCACATCGCGCTTTACATCCACGCCGGCTTCTTGCTCAAGCACGTGCAGAGCCGCGAGCGAAACCGCCATCAATGCCGGCTGGGCGTTTTCGGTCAGCGTCAAGGTTTCCGCCGGGCCGTTCCAGATCTTGTCGCTCAGCTTTTCGCCGAGCGCAGCGTCGACTTCTTCGAACACCGCCCGGGCCGGCGCGAAGCTCTCTGCCAGCGCCCGGCCCATGCCGACCGCCTGGCTCCCCTGGCCCGGAAAAACAAACGCAACCGCCATCGGCCGATATCCGCCCCTTAACGACTTTCACCCGTCATGGCTGAAAGCTGGCGAAAGATACTGGCGTGCCGTTGATGTCAAGGCGTCCGAGCCGCCCCCGTTGGACGTCTTGCCTTTGCGCTGCCGGCCCGCGTATAAGGCGGCCTTCCGCTCGACCCCGGCCGGGGGCTGAACGGACGGCCGCTTTGGCGATAGCCGCGCGGTAGGGCCTTGGGGTCCGGCGTCCGGTGTTCCCGCCTTCAGAGCATTCGAGCCTTTCCCGAAGGGTTCGAGGGGCTTCGCGCCTGGGCGAGCAAGGCACATGAGGAAAGGGCAACAATGCCGCTTTACGAACACGTTTACCTTGCGCGCCAGGACGCGAGCACGCAGCAAGTCGAGGAATTGACCGGACAGTTGAAAGGCGTCGTCGAAGGGCTCGGCGGGTCGGTCAAGAAGACCGAATATTGGGGTGTAAAGTCCCTCTCCTACCGAATGCGCAAGAACCGCAAAGCCCATTTCACACTGATGGATATCGACGCGCCGCCGCCGGCGATCAATGAGATCGAACGGCTCGAACGGCTCAACGAAGACGTCTTGCGCTATCTCACCATCAGGGTTGATGCGCTCGAGGAAGGTCCGTCGGCGATGATGCGCCGGGCCGAGCGCGATCGCGACCGCGATGACCGGCGGGGGGATCGCGGCGACAGAGGCGATCGAGGGGATAGAGGCGATCGAGGCGATCGAGGCGATAGAGGCGATCGCCCGCGTGATCGCGACCGGCGCAGCCGCGACGACTCCGATGACACCGATACCGCAATGGAGGACTGACCATGGCCATGTCACCGCAGGGCGCTGGCGGCCGCCGTCCGTTCTTCCGCCGCCGCAAGAGCTGTCCGTTCTCGGGCGCCAACGCGCCCAAGATCGACTACAAGGACGTCAAATTGCTGCAACGGTTCGTCTCGGAGCGCGGTAAAATCGTTCCGAGCCGTATCACTGCGGTTTCAGCAAAAAAACAACGCGAACTCGCTCAGGCGATCAAGCGCGCGCGGTTTCTCGGGCTGTTGCCCTATGTGATCCGCTAAAAGAGGCCGACATGGAAGTGATCTTGCTCGAACGCGTCGCCAAGCTCGGTCAGATGGGCGACGTTGTGCGCGTGAAGGACGGCTTCGCCCGCAACTTTCTGCTGCCGCGCGGCAAGGCGCTGCGCGCCACGGCCGAAAATCGCACGCGCTTCGAATCCATGAAGAGCGAGCTTGAAGCGCGATCGCTCTCGCAGAAATCGGAGGCGGCGCAAGTTGCCGAAAAGCTGAACGGCAAGACGTTCACGGTGCTACGCCAAGCCTCGGAATCCGGCCAGCTCTTCGGATCGGTTTCGCCGCGCGATCTCGTCGGCCTGATCGGCGATGCGGGCTTTCGCCTAAACCGCAATCAAATCGCACTGAACACCCCGATCAAGACGATCGGTGCGCATAACGTGCCGATTGCGCTTCATCCGGAAGTCGAGGTTTCCGTCGCGGTCGTCGTCGCGCGCAATGAGGACGAAGCGGCGCGGATCATTCGCGGCGAGCATGTCACCCAATTGCGCGAGCCGACGGAACAGGAAGCGGCAGCCATCGCAGCGGAAGCATTCTTCGAGCCAGGAGCCGGAGAAACGGCGCAACCCGAGGAAGCCGGGGAGCAAGCCCCCTCGCCGCCGGCCGGCGAGAACCCGTAAGGGGTCGAAGACGGCTATCAGTCCGGAATATTGTCGCGTGGCACGGGCGCGTTGTCGCTCGGCTCGGACTCACCTGGAGCGGCTGCGGCACTCGTCGTCGGACCGGGCGAGGTCTCGGGGGCGGGTGGCGTCGCGGCGGCCGAAGCCGGTTCTGGCTGCGTAGCCGGCGGGGTCTTGGCCTCCTGAACTTTAGGCTCCGGCGCTCTGGTTTCCTTAGCTTCTTGACCTTTGGATTCCTGACCCTTGGCTTCTTGGCCTTTGACTTCCTGACCCTTCAGTTCTTGACCTTTGGCTTCTTGGCCTTTGGCTTCCGGTCCCTTGGCCTCCTGGCCCTTGTGTTCCTGATTTTTAGGCTCCTCCCCCCGCGCGTGCTCCACCGTGGTTTTGGGCGCGGGAGCGTTGCCGCCATTGGCAAGGACATAGGCGGCAAGCGCGGCGGCCTGGTCCCGGCTCGCCGTGTAGTGCTCACGCAGAAAAACCGAGAGCGACAGGCTGTTCTCGCCATTGGCCAGTCCGCGCGTGGTCTTGTGGCAGGCGGCGCAATCGTTCGCGAACAGTTCGGCGGGGGTCTTGCCCTGGTCGATATTAGTCTGGGCGAACGAAGGCGAGGCGATCGTGGCCGAAAGCATGATCGCGAGAAGCCCGATCGTCGGGACAAAGGTTCTCGAAACAATCACGGGCGCAAGACGACGGAACAAGCCGGTCTCCTCGAATGTTTCCGGGTTAGCGGTCATACTTACCCCAAAACCGGGCGAAGGAGGGCGCCGCGCGTCGGCCCCCCGGCAGGCCTTTCACAGCATTGCTGGTCAACGAGGATTTTGTTTTAATGACGGCAATAACAAGACTCCGCCCGTGCAAGTGTACGATTGAGCGGCCCGAACCGAAAAAACGTTGATTGGGCGCCCTTCGCCGCTTGCAAAAGCGTTATCGGCAAGTGGAGGCGGCCGTGGATTGGTTACTGATCATATTTTTACGCCGGTTTGTTCGCCGCGGAACCCTTAGTGTCACAACTGCGTCCGGTCGCACCCGCACGTTTGGGGACGGCACCGGCCCTCGGCTAGCGATCCGCTTCGCCACCGCCAGCGCGCAAGCCGCAGTCTTGTTCGATCCGGAGCTGAAGCTCGGCGAAGCCTATATGGACGGCACGCTCCTGGTCGAGCGAGGCTCGATCGCCGATGTGCTTGCGCTGCTATTGACGCAAGAGCGCCTCGTCGGGAAAGGCTGGGCGCTGCCGCACGTCCTGCGCTACCTATTTCGCCGCCTCCAGCAATTCAATTTGCGGTCCCGTGCGCGCCAAAACGTGGCGCACCATTACGACCTCGACGCCAGGCTCTATTCCTTGTTCCTCGACGGCGACCAGCAATATAGCTGCGCCTATTTCGAATCGCCGGATCAGTCGCTTGACGACGCGCAACTTGCAAAGAAGCGCCACCTGGCGGCGAAACTGCGGGTGAAGCGCGGCGCCAGCGTTCTCGATATCGGCTGCGGCTGGGGCGGGCTCGCGCTCTATCTCGCCGATATTACCGGCGCGAACGTCACCGGCATTACGCTGTCGCTGGAGCAATACCAATGCGCGCAAAACCGGGCGCTTGAGCGCGGCCGCGCACGACAGGCGACGTTCCAGCTCGTCGACTACCGCGATGTGGGCGGCCGGTTCGACCGGATCGTATCGGTCGGCATGTTCGAGCATGTCGGCGTCGGCTTCTACGATACATTCTTCGAAAAATGCGCCGAACTCGTCACCGACGACGGCATCGTCCTTTTGCACGCGATCGGACGCTCCAGTCCTCCCGGGATAACCAATCCGTGGATCGCGAAATACATCTTTCCGGGCGGCTACATCCCCGCATTGTCCGAGGTATTGCCGGCGATCGAGCGCGCCGGACTTTTCGTCACCGACGTCGAGATTTTACAGCTTCAATACGCCGAGACGTTGAGGGCTTGGCGCGAACGTTTTCTCGCCCACCGAGACGAAGTCGTTCGCATTTACGATCAGCGATTCGTGCGCATGTGGGAATTCTACCTGGCCTGCTCCGAAATGGCGTTTCGCAAAGGCGATATGATCGTATTCCAAATCCAAATGGCCAAGCAGAAGGGCGTTACGCCGGCCACGCGTGACTATATCGCCCGCGAAGAGGCCCGATTGCGCGCACTCGAAGCCGGCTACACCGCGCCGTTGCGACTCGCCGGTGAATAGCCTTCGTCACTGCGCCAAACATTTGTCCGTCAAGTGCCGCCGCGCAACACGCAACATCCGCAGCGGCGACCGGTGAGTAGCGGGGGAAAGCCGCAGCGAAGGTTTCCCATCGCACGGAGGCTCGACTATCGAAGGAGCCGGAGGCGGCTGTCGCAAGTGCGGGTCATGCGCCGCTGTCGTTGAGTGGTCCACGATGTTGAGTATCCAAACCAATTTAATCCATCGCCGTTTCTCGGCCTCACGCCGCAAATCGGCCACAGCACGCGATTCCTCTGACTGGGACCATGCCAACATTCGATTCGACCGCACGCAAGCAGATCGCGCCGGAACCAGCCTTCCGCGCTGCCCCGCACAATATCGAGGCCGAGCAGGCGTTGCTTGGAGCCATTCTCGTCAATAACGAGGCATTTTACCGGGTCTCCGATTTCCTCGAGCCGAAGCACTTCTTCGAACCGATCCATCAGCGCATTTTCGAGCTCGTCGGCGGGCTTATCCGCGCCAGCAAGCTTGCGACCCCGGTCACGCTGAAGACGTTCCTGCCCGGCGACATCGATATCGCCGGTCTGTCGGTCAACCAATATCTCGCGCGACTGGCGGCCGAGGCGACGACGATCATCAATGCCGAGGATTACGGCCGCACGGTCTACGACCTTTCCATCCGCCGCGACCTGATCGCGATCGGGGAGGATATGGTCAACCTCGCCTATGACGCCCCCGTCGATTCAACGCCGCTGCACCACATCGAAGACGCCGAGCGGAGGCTTTACGAGATCGCCGAGACCGGCCGCTATAACGCGGGCTTCCAACGCTTCGCCCAAGCGCTGACGATCGCGGTCGATATGGCGGCGCGCGCCTACCAGCGCGACGGCAGCCTGTCCGGCCTGGCAAGCGGGCTGACCGATCTCGACAGCAAGATGGGCGGCCTGCAGCCTTCAGATTTGATCATTCTCGCCGGCCGCCCCGGCATGGGGAAGACCGCACTCGCGACCAACGTCGCCTATAATGTCGCCAAGGCCTGGGCCGGCGAGGTCCGGCCCGACGGCCATATGGCGACGGTCAATGGTGGGATTGTCGGCTTCTTTTCGCTCGAAATGTCCGCCGAACAGCTCGCCACCCGCATCATTTCCGAACAGACCGGCATACCCTCGAACAAGATCCGCCGCGGCGGCATCGATGAATCGGATTTCGAAAAGATCAGAGACGTTTCGATCGATCTGCAGAACTTGCCTTTTTATGTCGACGAAAGCGGCGGCCTCTCGGTCGGGCAGTTGGCCGCGCGCGCGCGCCGGCTCAAACGCCAGCGCGGGCTCGATCTCCTCGTCGTTGACTACCTTCAGCTTCTGCAGGGCTCGACGCGCCGCGCCGCCGAAGGCCGCGTTCAGGAAATTACGGAAATTACCACCCGGCTCAAAGCGCTCGCCAAAGAACTCAACATTCCCATCCTCGCGCTCTCGCAATTGTCGCGGCAGGTGGAAGGCCGCGAGGATAAACGCCCGCAACTGTCGGATTTGCGCGAATCCGGTTCGATCGAGCAGGACGCGGACGTGGTGCTGTTTGTATTCCGCGAGGAATACTATCATCAGATGCGCAAGCCCACGGAAGCAAATCGGGAAAAATTCGCTGAATGGCTCGCGGAAGGCGAGCGCGTGGACGGCAAAGCCGAAGTCATCATCGGCAAGCAACGGCACGGCCCGACCGGGACCGTTGAACTACAGTTCGACGCGGCGGTGACCCGCTTTGCCAATCTCGATACGGCGCATCGGCCCAGTTTCTAGGTGGCCGGAAGCGCTCGCTTTACGGCCACTGCGGTGACGGTCATAAAGCGGCGGGCATAAAGCGGTAATCATGGCACGCGCAAAACGCCTTTCATCCCCGGAAACGGCTCCGGCTGCTCCCGAAACCGCCGGAATGCTGACCGTCGATCTCGCAGCAATCGTCGCCAATTGGCAGGCGCTCGCGCGCCAGCTTGTCACCGTCGAATGCGCAGCCGTCGTCAAAGCCAATGCCTACGGCCTCGGGCTCAAACCGGTCGCTGCGGCGCTGGGAAAGGCCGGCTGCCGGACGTTCTTTGTCGCCGATATCGCCGAAGCGCGAATCGTGCGTTCGCAGGCGCGTTCGGCCACGATCTATGTTCTGCATGGCTTCACGCCGGATTGGGGCGAGGCGCTCATCAGCCTCAAGGCGCAGCCGGTCATTAACTCCGCCACCGAGCTTGCCGAATGGGACGCGTTTGCGAGCGCGCGGTCTTGGCATGGTGGGGCGGCGCTTCATGTCGATACCGGAATGAACCGGCTCGGCATCACGGTTGAGGAAGCCGTGGCGCTGGCGCCGCGCGTGCAAACTGAAAATCACGGCATTTCGCTTCTGTTAAGCCACCTCGCCTGCGCCGACACCCCCGATCATCCGCTCAATGAAAAACAGCTTCGGCTTTTTCGCGAGCTGCGCATGCTCTATCCGGGCACTCCCGCCTCGCTCGCCAATTCTTCCGGAATCTTTCTCGGCCACGCCGCGCATTTCGATCTCGCACGGCCGGGCGCCGCGCTTTACGGCGTCAATCCCATGCCCGGCCGGCCTAATCCGATGAAGAGCGTCGTCGAACTTTCCGGACGAATTTTGCAAATCCGTACGGTCGCGCGCGACCAGACGGTCGGGTACGGCGCGACATGGACGGCGCGGCGAAACACGCGGATTGCCGTCGTCGCACTCGGCTATGCGGATGGCTTGCTGCGCGCCGGCAGCGCAAGCGACGAACGGACGGGCGGAGCGGCGATGATCGCCGGCAAAAGCTGTCCGATTGTCGGGCGCATTTCGATGGATCTCGTCTGCGTCGATATCACAGACCTCCCCGACGGCGCGGTACGTCGCGGAGATTTCGCGACCATGATCGGCGGCGAACTGACGGTCGATGATGTCGCGACGGCGGCCGGCACTATCGGCTATGAGGTTCTCACCCGGCTTGGTCCGCGCTGCCATCTCACCTATCGGAACGGCTGAAATGGCCACACGTTCGCAAACCTTCATTTGCCAGAATTGCGGCGCCGCTTTCGCACGCTGGGCCGGCAAATGCGAAGCCTGCGGCGAGTGGAATACGCTCGTCGAGGAAGGCGCCGAAGGGCCGCGGCGCCCGTCGCGCAAGGGCCGTCCGTTTGCCATCGAGCCTTTGAAGGGCGAAACGCTCGAAGCGCCGCGGCTTGCTTCCGGCATCGCTGAATTCGATCGCGTGACGGGCGGCGGCCTCGTGCGCGGCTCGGTGCTTCTTCTCGGCGGCGATCCCGGCATCGGCAAGTCGACGCTGCTGCTCGAAGTCGCCGCCGCGTTTGCACGAGACCGGCATCGGGCTGTCTACATTTCCGGCGAAGAGGCGGTGGCCCAGGTGAGGCTTCGCGCCGAGCGGCTTGGCCTAGCCGAAAGGGCGGTCGAGGTTGCGGCGGAAACGTCCGTCGAGGACATCGTCGCCACGCTCTCGCATGGCGCTACCCCGCGGCTCTTGGTCATCGATTCCATCCAGACGATGTGGACGCAGATGGTCGAAGCCGCGCCCGGCACGGTGACGCAGGTCCGCGGCTCGGCCGGCGAACTGATTCGCTTCGCCAAGCGCAGTGGCGCCGCCATCATCCTGGTCGGCCACGTCACCAAGGACGGTCAGATCGCCGGGCCTCGCGTGGTTGAGCACATGGTCGACGCCGTGTTGTCGTTTGAAGGCGAAGGCTCCCAGCAATTTCGCATCCTGCGCGCGATCAAGAACCGGTTCGGTCCCACCGACGAAATCGGCGTGTTCGAGATGACCGGCTCCGGATTGCGAGAGGTGACCAATCCATCGGCCCTGTTTTTGTCCGAGCGCGACCTCGGCAGCGCCGGCACCGCCGTTTTCGCCGGCATCGAGGGAACGCGCCCGCTGCTGGTGGAAATCCAGGCGCTTGTGGCGCCGACCACGTTCGGCACGCCGCGCCGCGCCGTGGTCGGCTGGGACCCGAACCGCTTGTCGATGGTGCTCGCGGTCCTGGAAGCGCATTGCGGCGTGCGTCTGTCAGGCCACGACGTCTATCTCAATGTCGCCGGCGGATTGCGCATTCACGAACCGGCCGCCGATGTCGCTGCCGCCGCGGCGCTCGTGTCCTCGCTGGCGCATGCCCCACTGCCCGCCGACGCGGTCTATTTCGGTGAGGTCTCTCTCTCCGGCGCGGTCCGGCCGGTGCCGCAGACCGCGGCGCGCCTTCGCGAGGCGCAAAAGCTCGGTTTCGCCCGCGCCATCGTCCCGGAGCCGGCGCGCGGCGAGGCGCCTGAGGGTTTTGCCCTTTCGCCCATCGGAACGCTTGCCGACCTCGTTGCCGATATCGCACGGGCCGGTATTCCTGCCCTGCGACGGGCCGGACGGCAGGACGCCTGATCGATTCGACAGGTCCCGACCACCGAATTCACAGTTAATGAAGCCATTTCATCGGGCGGACCATGAATGGGCCGTTTTCGCGGGCAAAATCGCGTTTGCGGAAACCGTTGAGCATGCCGAGAAGACGGGTGACGGCATGCTGGCGTCCCGCTATACACCCACGGAACCTAGTGTCCCGACGCCTGACCCATGCCGATCACGCTGCTCGATATTATCCTGATCCTCGTGATGCTGCTTTCGGGGCTGCTCGCGATGGTACGCGGCTTCATGCGCGAGGTGCTCTCCATCGCCGCATGGGTGCTGGCCGCTGGAGCGACCCTTTATTCCTACGGCAAGCTCCTGCCCTACGCCAAACAGTACTTCAATAGCGACATAGTTGCCGCGATCGCCGTGGTGGGCGGGGTATTCTTACTGACGCTCCTGATCGTGTCGGTCTTTACCATTAAGATTTCCGACATGGTGCTGGATAGCCGTGTCGGAGCGCTCGACCGCTCACTCGGCTTTCTGTTCGGGCTGGCGCGCGGCCTGATCATTGTCGTCATCGCATTCCAGTTCTTCATCTGGCTCGTTCCCGACCGCAGCCAGCCGCAATGGGTCAAGGGCGCCAAGTCGCGGGTAGTACTTGCCAGCACGGGACAATGGCTGATGTCGATGTTGCCGGATGACCCCGAAAGCACCATCTTAAACAAGCTGAAGCACTCCCATCCGGAGGATACCGACAACCCCGGTACCGGGTCTGACCAGCATAGTGAGCTCGACCGGTTGGAAGGCTTGAAATCATGACCGAACCTGCCGCCCTCGATCTCGATGCCGATCGGCTTCGTGAAGAATGCGGCGTATTCGGCATATTCGGCCATCCTGACGCAGCGGCCATTACCGCGCTCGGGCTTCACGCCTTGCAGCATCGTGGCCAGGAGGCCGCCGGAATCGTCTCCTTCGACGGCAAAAGGTTTCACTCCGAGCGCCGCCTCGGGCTCGTCGGCGATGCTTTCTCACGCCGGGAGGTCATCGACCGCCTGCCCGGCAATGCCGCCATCGGTCATGTCCGCTATTCGACGACCGGCGAGACCATTTTGCGCAACGTTCAGCCGCTCTTTGCCGAATTGAATGCGGGCGGTTTCGCCATCGGACACAACGGCAATCTCACCAACGGGCTGACGCTGCGCCGTCAGCTCGTGCGCGAAGGCGCGATGATGCAATCGACCACCGATACGGAAGTGATCCTGCATCTAGTGGCGCGCTCGCACCGCAACCGCTTCGTCGATCGCCTGATCGAAGGTTTGCGGATGCTCGAAGGCTCCTACGCCTTCGTCGGCCTCACCAACAAAAAACTCGTCGGCGCCCGCGACCCGCTGGGGATACGCCCGCTCGTGCTCGGCAAGCTCGATGGCTGTCCAATACTCGCCTCGGAGACCTGCGCCCTCGACATTATCGGCGCGCAATATGTGCGCGACGTCGAGAATGGCGAGGTCCTCATCTTGGACGATGATGGCGCGCATTCGCATCGGCCGTTCCTGCCGATACCGCCGCGGCCGTGTATCTTCGAATACATTTATTTCGCCCGGCCCGATTCGATCTCCGGCGGCCGCAGCATTTACACGGTCCGCAAAGCTTGCGGTGCCGAACTCGCCCGCGAGGCGCCGGCGGCGGCCGATGTGGTCGTTCCGGTGCCCGACTCCGGAGTTCCGGCGGCCGTCGGTTATGCGCAGGAATCCGGCATCCCTTACGAGCTCGGCATCATCCGCAACCATTACGTCGGCCGGACCTTCATCGAGCCGACCCAGCACATCCGCCAGCTCGGCGTTCGTCTCAAGCACAGCGCCAACCGCGCCGTCGTTGCCGGCAAGCGGATCGTGCTGATCGACGATTCCATCGTGCGCGGCACGACCTCGGTGAAGATCGTGCAGATGATGCGCGACGCCGGCGCCACCGAGGTGCATCTGCGCATTGCCTCGCCGCCGATCACGCATCCCGATTACTACGGCATCGACACGCCGGAGCAGGACAAATTGCTCGCCGCGACCCACGATCTCGAAGGCATGCGGAAATTCATCGGCGCCGATTCGCTCGCTTTCCTTTCGGTCGAAGGCATCTATCGCGCCATGGGCGAAAAAGGCCGCGATCCGGTTCGGCCACAATTTACCGACCATTGCTTTACCGGCGAATATCCGACGCCGCTGACGGATCTCACGGCTCAGGAAACGGCACCCCGCCAATTGTCGTTGCTCGCCGAAGCAAGCTGAAGAATGACCCAATCACTTGCCGGCAGTATTGCGCTCGTTACCGGCGCGTCGCGGGGCATTGGCCGCGCTACCGCGCTGGCGCTCGCCCACGCCGGCGCGCATATCGTTGCTGTCGCTCGCACGGTGGGCGCGCTTGAGGAGATCGACGACGCGGCGCGCGCCGCCGGCAGTTCGGCAACGTTGGTGCCTCTCGACATGCGCGATTACCCGGGCCTCTATCGCCTTGCCGCCACGCTCAGCGAGCGATATCAGCGGCTCGACGTGCTTGTCGGCAATGCAGCAATCGTCGGACAACGCTCGCCGCTGGATCACGTCGATCCGCAGAACTGGGATGAGGCGATGGCGGTAAACGTCACCGCCAATTGGCATCTCATTCGCGCCATGCATTCGCTGCTCAGGCGCGCCGGCGCCGGGCGCGCGGTGTTCATTACCTCCGGCGCTGCGACCCACGCGCGCGCCTATAGCGGCGTCTACTCGGTGTCAAAGGCCGCGCTGAACGTACTGGCGCGAATTTATGCGTCGGAGACCGAAGCGACGTCGATCCGCGTCAATCTGTTCAATCCCGGTCCCACGCGCACCCGCATGCGCGCGCAGGTCATGCCGGGAGAAGACCCGATGACGCTGCCGACACCTGAAGATGTCGCTGAGAAGATCGTTCCGCTTTGCCTGCCAAGCTGTTCCGAAACCGGGAAGCTTTATGACTACCGCGCCGGCAAGTTCTTGGACTTTCCGCAGCCGGCTTAGAGCGCAATCGTTCTCAAACTGAATCGATTGCGGCTCCAGCTATTTCACGAAGCATGATCTTTTAGGAAAACCGGTTTCCACCCCGGATCGGGGTCCGAGGCAGGCTTTTTCCGGATCGCGCCTTAGCGCTTGGCGCGACGTTTGCGCTCGGCAAAGGGATTGGCTTTGGCGCGCACAGTCAGCCTGATCGGCGTTCCAGGCAGGTCGAAGTCCTCCCGCAGGCCGTTGATTAGATAACGGCGATAGGTCTCCGGCAGCTCGCCGGCGCGCGATGCGAACAGGACGAATGTCGGCGGACGAGGCTTGGGCTGTGTCATGTAGTCGAGCCGAAGCCGGCGGCCCCGCAAGGCCGGCGGAGGGTGGGAAGCAATCGCCTTGGCCAAGAAACGATTCAAGGCGGCGGTCGATATCCGCTTGTTCCAGACAGTGTGGGCGTCGACCACCGCTTGCATCAGCCGATCGAGGCCCTGGCCGGTCTTGGCGGAGAGAACCACGACGGGCACACCTTTGATTTGCGGTAACAACCGATCGACCTCGGCGCGCAAACGCGACAGCGCGCCCGGCTCCGGTTCGATCAAATCCCACTTATTGACAGCAATCACGACGGCGCGCCCTTCCCGCTCCACGAGATCGGCGATGCGGATGTCCTGTTCCTCGAACGGCGTCGCGGCATCGATGAGTACGATAACCACTTCGGCGAAACGAATGGCGTTGAGTGCGTCGGCCACCGCCAGTTTTTCCAGTTTTGCATCGATGCGCGAGCGACGGCGCAGGCCGGCAGTGTCGTGAATGCGAAAGTGGTGGCCTTGCCAATCGAGATCGACGGCGATGGCGTCGCGGGTGATGCCGGCCTCCGGCCCTGTCAGAAGACGCTCTTCTCCGAGCAATCGATTGATCAACGTCGATTTGCCGGTATTGGGGCGTCCCACGATCGCCAGCCGGATGACGTGCTCGATCGCGGAGCGATCATCGCGTTCTTCGCCCCCGGCGGTTGCCTCGGGCAACGCCGCACGCAACGCCTCGTAAAGGCCGGCCAAGCCTTCGCCGTGCTCGGCGCTGATCGGAATGGGTTCGCCCAGACCGAGCGCGTAAGCATCGAGCGCGCCCAACTCGCCCGCGCGGCCCTCACTCTTATTGGCCAAAACGATCGTGGGCTTACCACATTTGCGAATCAGATCCGCGAATGCGCGATCGGCCGGAGTGACACCGGCGCGCGCATCGACCAGAAAAAGGACGGCATCCGCATGCGCCATCGCTGCCGCCGTCTGCGCCTGCATCCGCGCCGAAAGGCTGTCGCCTTCCGCATCGTCAAGGCCGGCGGTATCGATAACTTTAAATGACAAGTCGCCGAGCTGCGCGTCACCTTCGCGCCGATCGCGTGTCACGCCTGGCTGATCGTCGACCAAGGCCAGGCGGCGCCCGACCAGGCGGTTGAACAATGTCGATTTACCGACGTTGGGACGGCCAACGATCACGAGGGTGAAGGGCATGGCGTAATGGACATAGCGTGAAGGACATGGTGTGAAGACCATGGGCTGATCGACGTAGTGCGCAGCGCCGACGGGACGGCAGCTTCGCGGCAAATATCTCTACACCATTTTGTTTGAAGCCGGCGCAAGCAGCCGAACGTCAATCGAGAGCGAGGATCGGTACGGCTGGCAGGTTATTGGGTCCTTGGCGCCGGCTGCGGATTAGGCCAGATCGATTGAGACGGTTGCGCCGCTTGTTGCGTCGGCGCCGGCCAGGCCGATTGGGAGTTTTGCGCCGCCGCTTGCCCTGAATTCGCCTGCGGCGATGGCCAAGCCGGTTGCGAAGCAGTGGGCTGCGGCTGCGCAGTAGAGGGCTTCGATCCGACCGAGATTCGTGTCGGCGCGGCCGCCGGCTTTTGCGCGGCGAGTTTCGGTTTGGGCTTCGGTTTCGGCTTTTGCGCCTCGGCCTGGTCCGGAGGCGGCGTCGGGCCAGGGACTGCGGTGTCGGCATCAGTCGGCTGATCGGCCGGCGGCTGATAGCCCTTCACCAGATCCGGTGGCACGCCCGTGGTCGCGCCCGGCACCCCGTCCGGGAATACCGGCAAACGGTCACCTTTCAGCTTCTGTTTGCTGTCGAACACATCGGAATTAAACATGTCGGTCGGATCGAATTGGCCGCCCTTCGTGCAACCCGCGACGAGGAGCACGAGCGCGAGCGCGGCGGCCGAGCGATAAAACGAGGGATACGCGCGTTCCGCCATGGCCTTTAGCCTTTCGCGCTCGCCGATGCGACCAATTCGCTTAAGATCGCCGCACGGCTGCGCGTACTCGGCGGCGTGAGCGGATCGGCCATCATCATTTCGGTCCAACGCCGCGTCTCCGCCGCGTCGCCGGCTTTCCAGGCCGAGAGCGCCAGGATTTCGCGAGCGCTATGCCGGAACGGACGATCGCTCGCCGTCAACGGCTCAAGGCTTGGTCGCAACTCCGAATAGGGCACCGTGTCGACTTGGAGAAAGCCCGCCCGCACGGTGGCCAAGTCTTGAATGACCGGTCCGGCGTTTTTGTCGGCGGCGATCGCTTGATAGGCCGTGATAGCGGCTTTCTTGTCCGAGGACGCAAGCTCGGCGGCTTCGCGTAGTCGCGCCAGCACGCGATAGCTCGCGGTGCCGTCGCCGGCGAGTTTGGCAAAGGCTGCGGCCGCTTCCTCGTGCTTGCCGGACTGGGCTAGCGCCACCGCCTGTTCAAAGGCCGCACCCGATTGCGCCGCCTGTTTGACTTGCCACCACTCGTAACCGCGCCACGCGCCGACGCCGACGACCACTAAGATGCATAAGGCGATGAAGTGGTTGCCATAGCGTTCCCACAGCTTTTTGAGCTGCTCGCGGCGTACCTCTTCATCGACTTCCTGGAATATGTCTGTCACGGAACTGTCCCACCCCTAGAGCGCAATCGTTTCAAACTGCATCGATTGCAGCTCCAGGTATTTTTGATGAGGCATAGCCTTGTTCGGAAAACCGGTTTCCATTTTTCCGGATCATGCCCTAGCCCCAGCACATCATGCGATGGCTTGGAATGTCGCCCCTTACGGCACCAAGCCGAGCCGGTTTACGCACAAAACAAAGGTAAGCTCAAAAGCCGCCGCCCAATAGGAAACCCTTGTCGCACCTAGTTTAATCTTGTGGCGTCAGCAAGGCAAAGCCCGATAGGTTCCCCAAGCCCATTGTGCGTGGTTTGGACGCATTAGGCCCGCGATTTAGGCCCGCGACGGGCCCTTGCCCCGCTCGGGCAACTTCGCGACCGTGGCCTGGCGCATGGGGTAGACGTGGTCCGCGCCGGGAAAGGTTCTGGCCCGGACTTCATGCGCATAGGCCCTGACCGCCTGCTCGATCGACGGCCCAAGTTCGCCAAAGCGTTTGACGAATTTCGGCACGCGCGGCGACAGGCCGAGCATATCCTCCAGCACCAGGATTTGACCGTCACAAGCCGGGCTGGCGCCGATCCCAATCGTCGGTACCGATACCTGCGCGGTGATGCGGCGCGCCAACGGCTCGGCGACCGCTTCGAGGACGACGGCAAAGGCCCCCGCCTCCGCGACGGCCCGCGCATCGGCCTCGATCGGCGCCCAATCGATTTCGTCGCGGCCCTGCGCACGGAACGAGCCTAGCGTGTTGATCGCCTGTGGGGTGAGGCCGACATGCCCCATGACCGGCACGCCGCGCTCGACCAGAAATGTAATCGTTTCGGCTAGACGCCGGCCGCCTTCGATCTTGATCGCGCCGCAACCGGTCTCCTTGAGAACGCGCGCGGACGAAGCGAAGGCCTGCTCCTTGGAAGCCTCATAGCTGCCGAACGGCATGTCGATGACGACCAGAGCGCGTTTTGAGCCGCGCATCACCGCGTGTCCCTGCAGGATCATCATTTCGAGCGTCACCGGAACGGTGGTCTCCAGTCCGTGCATGACCATGCCGAGCGAGTCGCCCACCAGGATAAGGTCGCAGTACGAATCGAGGATGCGGGCGGTATGCGCGTGATATGAGGTCAGCGCCACGATCGGCTCGCCACCCTTGCGGGCGCGGATGTCGGGCGCCGTCAGCCGCCGGGTTTCGTTTTGCGTCGACACTTCAGTTTCCTAGCGCCGGAGTTCCGAATGCCGGAACGCCGATGACGATCGGATGAAATACGAAGCCGAGCGCCAAATAAATGATTGTTCCGACGATAATAGCAATGATGTCGTTCTTGGTCCCGCCAATTGGAATAGGCGGCGCGCCAGGATCGCTGCGGCGTTTGAGCGTAATGCGGTCGTACACCGCCCAGGCCAGTACCGATCCGAACAGGATGATACCGCCAAGATCGCCGTTTGCGCACAAATGCGCAAAAGCCCAAGTCTTCACCCCGGCGAGCATCGGATGTTTTAGGACGCGTTTGATGTTGCCCGGGATATACGCCGCCGTGATCATGATGCTCGCCGGCCACATCAGGGCCTCGACGATGTGGCGCGTCCAGGCCGGCGGATACCACAGCATGATCATCCCCGCCGCGCGATAGGCCGAAAACCCATAGGCAATGAGAAGTATGCCGACAATCGACACGAGCGAAAACAATCCACGGTACGGCCACTCGCCGATCCGCGAGACCAGAGCCGCGCGCCGATCGCGCATGGTCACGAACACATGCGCGCCGAGAAAGACGATGAGGCCGAGAATTTCGAGCGCAAGACCCATCCTGAAGCACCCGCTCCCGCGTTGAGGCCGAGGGATCATGGCCAGCGCGTCTTGATTGTCAATGACGCGGCCGATTGACGACCGAGCAAATTTCTCAACCCGAGAAATACTTCCACGGTCGTTGGGGTTTCCGTATTCGCTACACGAATTGTTGAACCCCGGCCAGTGTCATGCGCGGACATTGGTTGGCGGAATCGCAGCAAGGCTCTAAAGCGGCCGAGTCCCAGCGTGTCCGATCAATCTATCGCCGACTTTGCCAACCGGCTGCGCGCCTGTCTGGACGCAGACGATGCCGATGCAGCCCTTATCACTCTGAGTGGCGAACCGGATGCACTCACCCAATTGCCGCGCTTTCCCCGTACCAAGTGGTACGAGGAAGATACGCCCCATGCGATCGTCGGGCTGGCGACGGCGCTTATGGCCAATGCGTTCATTCGCCGAAATCGTGCGATCGAGGGCCACCAATATCTGGACGCGATGGCCGATGTCTTTTGGCAGCACCGCCGCGAGAAGTCCGGTCAGAATTTTGAAAGCTTTGCCTGGCGCTTCCCTTATCTGTGGGCGCCCCGGGCAGCGGCAGCCATCGCCTCACGGCATTGGGAAGATGCGGTCGAGGCCATCGTCGCTTTTGCTGCCTATAAAACATATGGCAAACCTCCGCCCGATCTGGAAGTTGAAAATCTTCTGTCCCACTCGAAGATCGGAGCTTACGGACCGCTTCAAGTCGACCGTTGCTGGATTCTTGATCAGCAGGAAGAGATTGTCCGGCTCGGATCGTATGACCGAAATCTGGAAGTTGGTCGTAAGTTCGAGGCGCTCTTCGTCGAGAACGCCTTGGTCATCGAGCGGCCTGCCCGAGCCCTGCCACTCATCGAAAATCTGCACGAGACCTATATCGAGGGCGGCGATACTGAGGGTGACCGTTTCGAATTCAACGCAGTCTGT
>JBAPZR010001029.1:0-2102 GCA_049285335.1 Xanthobacteraceae bacterium
GTGGTAACCGGACCGTGAGTTGGGTTGGGGTCGCCGTTTGAAGCCGAGGAGCGCGGGGGTGTACGCTCGCCTTTGTTCGGCGTTGATCCGCGGCCGTCACAAAGACCTGTAACACTTGGTATCACCAAGATTTGGAACTGCGAAGACTTGGACGGGCCGAGACGTTATTGTCGGGTCGCGTTGAGAGAAGAGGTTGGAAACGATGAGTGATATTGGCGAGCGGGTTAAGAAGATCGTCGTTGAGCATCTCGGCGTCGAGCCCGACAAGGTCACGGAAAACGCCAGTTTCATCGACGATCTCGGCGCCGACAGCCTCGATACCGTCGAGCTCGTCATGGCGTTCGAGGAAGAGTTTGGTTGCGAAATTCCCGATGACGCTGCGGAAACTATTTTGACGGTTGGCGACGCAATCAAATTTCTGGAAAAGAACGCAAAGAGCTGACGGCCGAAAGGGCCGCCATTTCTTGCATGATTGACGTAGAACGCCGTGACAACCGCACATCGCACCGTGCGGGTGGACGGTGTTCGGGCCGTGCCCGGGAGCGTTCTTGATGAGACGGGTCGTCGTCACTGGACTTGGATTGGTGACGCCGCTCGCGTGCGGGATCGAGCAAACGTGGCAGCTGCTGCTCGCCGGCAAAAGCGGAATTAAGCGCATCGAGAAATTCGATGTCGCCGACCTCGCCTGCAAGATCGCCGGCCAAGTCCCGCGCGGCGGCGGTTCGGCCGGCACATTCAATGCCGACGATTGGATGGAGCCGAAAGAGCAGCGCAAGGTTGACGACTTCATTATTTTCGCCATGGCTGCGGCAACGCAGGCGCTCAACGACGCCGGCTGGCACCCGCGCGAACGCGACGATCAGATTGTCAGCGGCGTTTTGATCGGGTCTGGTATCGGCGGCGTCGAGGGAATTGCCGAAACAGCGCTGGTGCTGCGCGACCGAGGCCCGCGCCGGGTTTCGCCTTTCTTTATTCCCGGCAGGCTCATCAATCTGGCGTCGGGCTACGTGTCAATCACGCATTCGCTGAAGGGGCCCAATCACGCCGTCGTCACCGCGTGTTCGACCGGCGCGCATGCGATCGGCGACGCCGGCCGGCTGATTGCGCTTGGCGACGCCGACGTCATGGTGGCGGGGGGCACCGAATCGCCTATCAACCGGATTTCCCTCGCCGGATTTGCCGCCTGCCGCGCGCTTTCGACCGGCTTTAACGAAGCGCCCGAACATGCGTCGCGGCCTTACGACCGCGATCGCGACGGATTCGTCATGGGCGAGGGGTCGGGCGCGGTCGTGCTCGAGGAATACGATCACGCCAAGCGGCGCGGCGCGCGGATCTATGCGGAGCTTATCGGCTATGGTCTTTCCGGCGACGCGTTCCACATTACCGCGCCGGCCGAGGACGGCGACGGCGCATTCCGATGCATGACGGCCGCCATTCGCCGCGCGGGTGTTTCCCCCGGCGATATCGACTACATCAATGCGCATGGCACCTCGACGCCGCTCGGAGATGAGATCGAGCTCAAGGCCGTCGAGCGGCTCGTCGGCAATTCCGCCGGCAACATAGCGATGTCCTCGACCAAATCCTCGATCGGTCACCTTTTAGGCGCCGCAGGCGCGGTCGAAGCGATATTTTGCCTGCTTGCGATGCGCGACGGAATCGTGCCGCCTACCCTCAATCTCGATAATCCATCTGTCGCGACAGCCATCGACCTCGTGCCGCATGCGCCGCGCAAACGGTCGGTCAACATTGCGCTTTCGAATTCGTTCGGTTTTGGCGGCACCAACGCTTCGCTGGTTTTCCGCAAATTGGCGTAAAGATGACGTTTCGCGGTTCCGCCACATTTGCTCCGTAGTCGCCTGCGATCCACTGCTGTCCTCGGCGATCAAATGCGGGCTGGCGATGGCACAACTCACGAGCACCTGTCTCGATTCTCGTGCTCCCTTTTTCTAAGTCGAACATGCAGCCTGAAAGTTGCGGCCTGTAAATTGGATGAGTGGCGGTGACAGGAAATAATCTCCCGCCCAACGGCGGCAACCGCGTGCCTCCGCCGACGCGGCCGATACGGCCGACGCCCGCGGACGCGGCCGGCAAGCCGGCAACGC
>JBAPZR010001030.1:0-24426 GCA_049285335.1 Xanthobacteraceae bacterium
CAATAGGCTTATGCAATGCAGGCGGCGGCGCACCGCGCCGCCGCGATTCGCTTCCGGCAAAAGCTCGTCAGACTACGCGTTGTTATCGCCGCCGCCGCCGAAATCACCGGGCGGGCTCCATGACGGCATCGGGGCCGATTCGGCCGCCGGCATCACCGACGTGGCCGGCTTAGGCGCCGCCTTACGCTTGGGAGCGGACCTGCTGACCGACTTTTTCTTGGCCGTTTTCTTCGCCGTTTTCTTCGCCGCTTTTTTCGGCGCCGCCTTCAGCGTTTTCCGCTTTTTGCGGGCCGGAGCGGCCTTCTTTTTGGTGGACTTTTTCTTTGCCTTCGCCCTTTTCGCCATGATCGACCTCCCGATCTTGCTAGCGGTTCAAAATCCGTGCGGTCTGCAAACGAGACCGGTCTCTGACTCACGGCTAAGCCTTGCTCAGCCGGTTACCGTCGAAGGGTGCATCGCCGACGGGGACCGATGCTCCCGCAGCACCGGCGGACAAGGCCCGCCTGTCGCCCAGTCGATCAACTCGACCGTATGGACAGTTGGAAGGTCCGTGCCCGCTGCGATTTGCATGATGCATCCGAGATTGCCGGCTGCGATCACGTCAGGTCGCAATCTCTCGATAGTCCCGACTTTGCGCTCGCGCAACCTCCTTGCGATACTTGGCTGTAGAATATTGTAGGTCCCGGCCGACCCACAGCACAAATGACCGTCCGGCACGTCCTTCACAACGAAGCCTAGTTTGCTGAGAATCTCCCTCGGCTGCCGCGTCACCCTTTGGCCGTGTTGCAAAGAACAGGCCGAGTGATAGGCGACCACAAGATTCGCCGCCTCTCCCGCGCTCGCAAGCGGCAGCGTGGCGAGATATTCGGTGATGTCGTTGGACATTTTTGATACCCGCGCGGCGCGTTCGGCATAGGCGGGATCGCCGCGCAGCATGTAGCCGTAGTCCTTGACGGTCGTTCCACAACCGGAAGCGGTTATCAGAATCGCATCGAGGTCGCCGATTCCGCTCCAGGCTTCGATATTCGCCCGCGCTTGCGCCAAGGCTTGCTCCTCGCGGCCCATATGATGCACGAGCGAACCGCAGCAGCCGACGCCCGGCGCCAGCACGACTTCGACGCCTTGGCGCGTCAGGACCCGAATCGCCGCCGCGTTCAACTCAGGCGCTAGGACGTCGTTGACGCAGCCGGCGAGAAGCGCAACGCGCGTCTTGGGACGCAAGCTCGCCTTTGAGCCGGCCTTGGCCTTCATCGGCGCGGGGGGAAAGATCTGCGCTGGCAACGGCGCATGCGGACGGCGCCACGGCGCGAGCTGCAGCAAAGCTGCAACGCGCCTAAGCCGTAAGGCATCGGCCAGCGGCGCCAGCGGTTTGGCAAGCCGGGCCGCGCCAAGCGCAAATTGAAGGCGCCGCGGATAGGGCATGACATGGGCGAGGACGGAACGCAGAACCCGCTCGCTCAAAGGACGCCGGTAGGTCTCTTCGATGTGGGCCCGCGCGTGGTCGACCAAGTGCATGTAATGAACGCCCGACGGGCACGTCGTCATGCAGGCAAGGCACGAGAGGCAGCGATCGATATGCGTTGCCACGTCCGCCGTCGCCGGCCGGTTCTGCTCAAGCATGTCCTTGATGAGGTAGATGCGTCCGCGCGGCGAATCGAGCTCGTTGCCGTCGAGCACATAGGTCGGACAGGTCGCCGTGCAGAAGCCGCAATGGACGCAGGCGCGCAGGATTTTTTCCGATTCCGCCACGGCCGGATCGGCAAGCTGCGCGAGGGTGAAGGAAGTCTGCATATTTACACGCCTGCCCACATCCGGCCGGCGTTGAGAACGCCTTGCGGATCGAAGCCCTTACGCACGCGCTGGGTCAAGGCGGCGAGCGGCGCCGGCTCGGGCATAAAGACGTCGACCTTCGCCCGGACCGCCGCCGGCGCACGAATGAGCGTGGCGTGGCCGCCGGCCGTCGCCACGGTCGATTGCACCAGGCCCGCGCGCGCGTCGTCCGAGCGCGGCAGCGCCGCCCAAATCAGGCCGCCGGCCCAATCGTAGAGGACTTCGGCGCCGGCTTCGTCGACGAGCGTTCGCCCAATTTCGACACCGCGCGATGGCGCCGTCGAGATGCGCCAAACGTCATGACCGCCAATTGGACCGTGCGCCGCAAAGGGCAGAACGTCACGGATGGACCGCCACATTCCGCGCGACGCCGCTTCGTCGAGCGTGGTCAGCGCACCGAACGGGCCGAGGAGCTTTTCGAGCACGGCTTTGCGCTGGGCGACCGACGGCGGCACGCCTTCGAGCCGAAACACCGTCGCAGCGCTTTGCAGGGAAGCGGTTTCGGCAACGCGCGCGGCGGCCGCAGCCGGCAAGTGTGCTGCCGCCGAAACATCGGCGAAAGACCCCATGGTCGCGGTGATCACCTTGCGGGCTGTGCCTTCGTTCAAATCCATCACCAGGATGGACTGCTCGGTCTCCGATTTCGGCAGTGTTTTGATGGTTACGTCGGTCATCGCCGCAAGCGTACCCCAGGAGCCGGCCATGAGCTTGCACAGATCGTAGCCGGTGACATTCTTCACCACGCGGCCACCCGATTTGAATGTCTCGCCGCGGCCGGATACGGCCGTAAAGCCGAGGAAATGGTCGCGCGCCGCGCCGGACTTGATCCGCCGCGGACCGGAAAGATTGGCCGCGATCGCTCCACCGATCGTGCCGGTGGCCGGTTCGCCGGCGAGCAGCGGGCCATAATCCATCGGCTCGAACGCGAGCTCTTGGCGGCTTGCCGCCACCAGCGCCTGGATTTCGACAAGCGGCGTGCCCGCCTTCGCCGACAGCACCAGCTCCTCCGGCTCGTAGAGCGTAACGCCGGACAGTCCCGACAGATCGAGGGTTGCATCCCATTGAGCGGCGCGGCCGATCGCGCGCTTGCTGCCGCGGCCGACGATTTCCAAGGTCTTGCCCTGCCCGAGCGCCCAGCAGATCGCTTCCTCGACCTCCCTTGCCTCGTGCGGCCGTAAGGGCTCGCTCATCGCGGCACCATCATTCCGCCGCCTGCGCCGTGGATGCGCTGCGGGCAAAAGCGGGCATGATCTCGCGCGCGAGCCGACGAAGCTGCGCAATGCCGCCGGCGACCGTCAGGAGCACATATTGCACGCCGACATGCTGCAAATTTTCGAGCTTGGCGCAAATTTCATCCGGCGTACCGAACAGCGCGTGCTCCTCGGTGCCGCCCCTCTTGTCGGCGTAAGCGAGCACATGCGAACCCGCTTCGGATTCGGCCTTGCCGCCGGGCGCGCGCGATACGTCGACGGTCCGCTTCGTGTAGGCCGCCTGACGCGTAAGCGCCGCCTGCTTGTCAGTTTCATCCTTAGCAACGTAGAGCTGTCGCGCGACGGCGACCTGCATAGGATCGAAGGAACGGCCATGCGCTTTGCACTCATTTCTGTAGATGTCGATTCGCTCGGTGAGCCGCTCCGGTCCGGCATATTGGTCGAGGATCAAATTAAAGCCACGAGCCGCTGCGCGGCGGATCGACGCCTCGCTTCCGGCGGCGACCCAGAGCGGCGGGTGCGGCTTTTGCGCCGGTGGCGGCTCCACGACGATATCTTCGAAGCGCCAGAAACGGCCGTGATGCGAAAATCGGCTGCGCTCGGTCCACGCGCGGATCATGACCTCGAGCGATTCGTCGAACCGCGCCTGCGCCTCTTGCGGCGCAATCTGGAATCCCTTGAATTCGCTATGCCGGTAGCCCTTGCCGATGCCGAAATCGAGACGGCCATCAGAGATCAGATCGAGCGTCGCCGCTTGTTCGGCGAGCAGCACCGGATTGTGCCAGGGCAAGACCATCACCGCCGAACCGAGCCGCAGCGTCTTGGTGCGCATGGCGAGCGCGGTGAGCAGCATTAGAGTCGAGGAAACCTGATTCCAACCGGTGAAATGATGTTCGACCAGAAAGCTCGAGCGGAAGCCGAGCGCCTCGGCCTCGACGTTGAAATCGAGATAGTCGCGAAAGCCCTGGCCGGTCTCCGGGGGAAGGTCGCCGCTATTGGCTTGCGCTGACGTGAACAGACCGAATTTCATGACGATGTCGCTTGTGGTTATCGGCGCGTTCAAAATCGCGGGATGTCGGGAAAGGCGACCCGCCCGCCATGCACATGCATGCGGCCGAGCTCCGCGCAGCGGTGCAGCGTCGGAAACACCTTGCCGGGATTGAGCAGGTTCTTGTCGTCGAAGGCGCATTTGAGCCGCTGCTGATGATTGAGATCGGTTTCCGAAAACATCGCCGGCATCAGGTCGCGCTTTTCCACTCCGACGCCGTGCTCGCCGGTGAGCACGCCGCCGACTTCGACGCAAAGCCGCAGGATATCGGAGCCGAATTGCTCGGCGCGTTCCAATTCGCCGGGCTTGTTGGCATCGTAGAGGATCAGCGGATGCAAATTGCCGTCGCCCGCGTGAAATACGTTGGCGCAGCGCAGGCCGTATTTGGCCGACAATTCCTGCATGCGGCGCAGCACCAAGGGCAATTTCGCGCGCGGAATGGTGCCGTCCATGCAGTAATAATCGGGCGAGATGCGGCCAACCGCGGGAAACGCCGCCTTGCGTCCGGCCCAGAACAACAGCCGTTCTTCCTCCGAATTGGAAAGCCGGCAGGTCACCGCGCGGCATTGCTGCGCGATCTCCTGGACGCGCTGCAACAGATGATCGACTTCGTCGCGCGGACCGTCCAACTCGACGATCAGCAACGCTTCGACGTCGAGCGGATAACCGGCATGGACGAATTCCTCCGTTGCGTGAATTGCTGGACGGTCCATCATCTCCATGCCGCCGGGAATGATGCCGGCGCCGATGATCCGCGCCACGCATTCGCCGCCGTCTTCCGACGCGGTGAAGCCGATGATCGCCGCGCGCGCAGTCTGCGGTTTTTTGAGGATGCGGACGGTCACCTCGGTGACGACGCCAAGAAGCCCCTCCGAGCCGGTGACGATGCCCATGAGATCGTAGCCGCCGGAGTCGAGATGCTTGCCGCCAAGCCGCAGGATTTCGCCGGTCACCAGCACGAGCTCGCAGCCGAGAACGTTGTTGGTCGTCATGCCGTATTTGAGGCAATGCACGCCGCCCGAATTCTCCGCCACGTTGCCGCCGATCGTGCAGGCGATTTGCGAGGACGGATCGGGCGCGTAGTAGAATCCGGCCGCCTCGACGGCTTGAGACACCGCGAGATTGGTGACGCCGGGCTCGACCACGGCGACGCGATTCTCGTAGTCGATCTCGCGGATGTGGTTGAATTTCGCGAGCCCCAGCAACACGCCATCGCCCAACGGCAGCGCGCCCCCGGAAAGCGAGGTCCCTGCCCCGCGCGGCACGACCTTGATGCCCTCGCGATGGCAAAATCCCAGCACCGAGGCGACCTGCGCCGTCGTTTCCGGCAGCACGACGACCATCGGCAATTGCCGGTAGGCTGTCAGGCCGTCGCTCTCGAACGGCCGCATTGCCTCTTCGGAGGCGATCACGCCTTCGCCCGGCACGATCCGCCGCAGCGCCGCGACGATCTCGGCACGGCGCGCTAGGACGGCGTCATCGGAACGCGGCATCAAAAGCGGCATATGATTCCTCTCAAGCGTTTCCCGCAGTATATCGTCAAGCCGGGCATCGCGCATGAGCCTGCGGCGCTTTCACCCCGCACGCGGGCGCCTGATTGATCTGGCGCAAAAACCGTGCGCGGCGAACATGGGATAAGACCACGCCACTATGGGAACCGCATCATGATCAAAGACATTCTCGCTAATTTGAGCGTTACAAAAGAAGGAGGCCCGGCCGGAGATTACGCGGTTTCGGCCGCCGACGCGCTGCAAGCTCACCTCACCGGCGTCGCCTTCATCTACGATCCGGTCGTTCCGGTGTCGGGCACCGGCTACATTCCCGCCGAAGTGATCGAGAGCCAGGAAGCCGACAACGAAACCGCCGCCAAAGCGGCGATCAAAAAATTCTTGTCGGCGACCGAGCGCGCCGGGATTTCGGCCGATCCGCTCACGATCAGCGCGAGTCTGGCTGGCGCCGGCGACAAGTTCGCCCAGATGGCGCGGCGTTTCGATCTCGCTATCGTCGGGCAGGCCCGGCCGGAAACAAGCACACTTGAGGAGATCATCGGCGAGACGACGCTGTTCGAATCCGGCCGCCCGGTGATTTTTGTCCCTTACATCCAGAAGGCGCCGTTCAAACTGGACAATGTGATGGTGTGCTGGGACGGCAGCCGCCCGGCCGCGCGCGCGATTGGCGACGCCATGCCACTCCTGGTCAAGGCCGGAAGCGTCGAAATCGTCATCGTCACCAATGAACGTGGCAAACAGGATGAGATCGAAGGAGCGGATATGGGGCAGCACCTTGCCCGTCATGACGTGAAAGTGGACGTTCACCGCATTCCGGGCGGCGATATCGACGTCGCCGACGCATTGCTGTCGCACGCCGCCGACAGCGGTAGCGATTTCATCGTGATGGGAGGCTACGGTCATTCGCGCTTCCGCGAATTCGTGCTCGGCGGCGTGACGCATTCAATCTTTCGCTCGATGACCGTGCCGGTGCTGATGTCGCACTAGGCATTGTCAACGTCCGAAAGAGAGGCGCCTTCAGCGATCTCCGATCGCCGTTTGCACCACAAGCCCGCGTGCCCGCGCGTCGGCGAGACCGAGCGCCCGCAGTGCGATGAGTGCGAGCGATTGCACGCGCTCGCGTTCGCGCCCGGCGGCGTCCGGCGCCAAAGGACCGATCGATGCTTCGATCAAGAGGCCGACCAAAGCCGCGGCTGCGAGGATCGGATCCTGCTCGGGCAAATGACCGCCGGCGATTGCGGCGGCGATGCGCGTTGCAAATTCGGTCAACAGCGCCTTTCGCAAGCGAACCCGCACCGGATCAAGCTCCGCGTCGACCGGTTCGGCGATCACCGCAAAAGCAAGCCGCCGGGTGCGCAGAACGCGCGCCACGAAGGTCACGATCGCGCAGGCGAGCGCCGACAGCGGCCCCGGCGCGACATCGCCTGCAAGCCTTAGTGCTCCGATCTCGCGATCGGTAATTTCCGCGAGCAAAGCCGCGACCAGGTCGGTCTTCCCCGGAAAGTAGCGGTATACCGTTCCGGCCGCGATGCCGGCGCGCCGCGCCACAGGTGCGATCTGAACCGCGCCCATACCACCTTCGCTTGCCGCCTCGCGCGCCGCGGCGATGATTGCCGCGTGCCTGGCTGCAAGCCGGCGCGCGACATTTTCGGTGTGGCGATAAGGCATCGCGTGCACCAAGCGGGAATCGGTGAAACAATTGAACCATGATTCAACACACCCAGCAACGGAAGGGCTATTCTGTCGCTGCGGAATTGGCTTTGGGTGGAGGCCGTCGTCTGGCATGAGATGAGGCCATAAAATTCGGCCGGGAGGCGATCATGTGGGGGAAGCCTGTCGTTATCGGGAGTGCAATAGCGGCCGCGCTCTGTCTTGGTTTGACGCTCCACCCCGCAGCCGCGAATGCAGACGACTATCCCTCGCATCCGATCACGATGATCATTCCGCTTGCTCCCGGCGGATCGACCGACGTGCTGGGCCGGATCATGGCGCAGGCGATGCGGCCGACACTGGACCAGCCCGTGGTTGTGGAAAATACCGCCGGTGCAGCCGGCACGATAGGCGTCACACGCGCCGAGCGCGCGGCGCCGGACGGCTACACTGTCCTGTGGGGCATGTGGGGCACGAATGTCGCGAACGGCGCCATCTATCCGCTCGACTTCGATCTCTTGAACGATTTCGAACCGGTCGGCCTGGTTGCGACCCAGCCGTTCTTCATCGACGCCCGCAAGACGATGCCGGCGAACAATTTGAAGGAGCTGATCGCCTGGCTCAAAGCCAATGCCGACAAGGCGACGATGGGCACATCCGGCGTCGGCAGCCCGAGCCACGTCGCCGGTGTCTTGATGGAGAACCTCGTCGGCGTGAAGTGGCAGATGGTGTCCTATCGCAGCGCCGGGCTCGCCACGCAGGACCTGCTCGCCGGCTTCACCGACATTCAGCTCGATACGCCGGCGGTCTCGCTGCCCCACGTGCAGTCCGGGGATCTGAAGGCTTACGCGGTGACGGCCAAGGAGCGGATTGCAGTGGCGCCGGATATACCAACGACGGACGAGGCCGGCCTGCCGGGGTTCTATTTTTCATTCTGGCACGCGATGTGGGCGCCCAAAGGCACGCCCAAACCGATCATTGACAAATTGAACGCGGCGATTGTCGCCGCGCTTGCCGACCCCGACACCCGCAAAAAGCTCACCGACTTTGCCCAGGTGATCTATCCGCGCGACCAGCAGACGCCGCAGGCACTCCATGATTTTCAGAAATCCGAGATCGAGAAGTGGTGGCCGATCATCAAGGCTGCTGGCATCAAGGCGGAGTGATAACGTTCGTTATTGCGGCTGGGCTTGGCTCTGGTTGTTCCTCTCGCGCCTGTGCGCTTCGTGATGGCCGATCACGCAGCCGGCCGCCGCGCCGAGAAACCCGTGGTGACCGGCAACGTGCCCGGCGACGCCGCCAACCATCGCTCCCTTGATGCAGCCTTTGGCCTGCGCCGGAGCCGTCATCAGGGTAATCGCAAACGCCAGGGCGGCGCAGCCAAGAATATTTCTCATCAGGTCGAACTCCGCTTTTGCTCTCTTTCAATCCACAGCCCGCGAATTCGTTCCGGAGCGACCCGGCTCCGGCGTACGATAAGAGCGAAAACGAGCTACTAGCTTTTCTCGGTCAGCGCTTTGGCGCGGATTTTAGCAAGCGTCGTCGCCGGCGTGATTGCTTCGGGGTCGATGGCGAGCCTTATGATGGCCGGCTTGCCGGAGGCCTGCGCTTGCGCAAACGCCGCGGGAAAATCCTCGGTCCTCTCGACCGAGATGCCGAAGCCGCCAAAGGCGCGGGCATAAGCGGGAAAATCCGGATTGCGAAGCTCGGTCGCGGAAATGCGGCCCGGATAATCGCGCTCCTGGTGCATACGAATGGTGCCGTACATGCCGTTATCGAAGATGATGGTGATGATCGGCAGATCGTACTGAACTGCGGTCGCGATCTCCTGACCGTTCATCAAAAAATCGCCGTCGCCGGCAAGGCAGATCACCGGACGGTCGGGATGAAGTCGCTTCATCGCCACCGCCGCCGGCACGCCGTAGCCCATCGAGCCGGACGCCGGCGCGACATAATTGCCGAAGCGCCGGAAACGAAAAAAGCGGTGCACCCAACCCGAATAATTGCCGGCGCCGTTGCATAGGATGGCGTCGGCAGGAAGGTTGTCGCGCAGCCACACCATGATGGCGCCGAAATTGACCCGGCCCGGTTGTTCGGTCGGTTTTTCCGTCCAGGCGAGATAATCGGCATGCGCCTTCTTGGCGTCGCCCGCCGGCGCGCGTGTGAATTTCAGCTCTTCGAGCGCGGCCGTGAACGCGGTTGGGGTCGCGTTGATTCCGAGATGCGGGCTATAGACCCGGCCCAATTCCTCGGCGCCGGGATGCACATGCACGAATTGGGTCTGCGGGCGCGGAATGTCGAACAGCGTATAGTGTTGCGACGGCAGTTCGCCGAGTCGACCACCGATGACGATCACGAGGTCGGAGGACTTGATCCGCTCGAGGAGCTTGGGATTGGGCCCGATGCCGAGGTCGCCGGCGTAGCAGGGGTGCGTCTGGTCGAACAGATGGCCGCGGCGAAAGGTCGTGCAGACCGGCAATGCGTATTTCTCCGCAAACCGCGCCAAACGATCGCACGCCTCCTGCGACCAGCGGCTGCCGCCATTGATCACAATCGGCGCCCGCGCTCCGGCGAGCAGCGCGGCGAATTTGCGCATTTCGTCGGGCCCAGGCGAGGTCTCTATCGGCGCGAAGGGCGGCGCATCGGAAACGGCGACGCGCTCGATCAGCATGTCCTCGGGGATGGCGATGACAACCGGACCGGGCCGGCCGTTGGCGGCCGTATGAAATGCCCGCGAAACAATTTCAGGTACGCGCGCAGGATCGTCGATCTCGGTCGCCCATTTGGCCATCGAGCTAAATACGGCGCGATAATCGAGCTCCTGGAACGCCTCCCGCTCGCGGGTATCGCGCGCGACCTGCCCCACGAACATGACAAGCGGCGACGAATCCTGGCGCGCGATATGAATGCCATGGGCGGCATTCGTTGCGCCGGGACCGCGGGTGACGAAGCAAACGCCCGGTCGGCCGGTGACCTTCCCGATCGCCTCCGCCATGATGGCGGCGCCGCCTTCCTGCCGGCAAACAGTCACTGAAAGATCGCTGTCGTAGAAGGCGTCGAGCACGGCAAGATAGCTCTCGCCGGGCACGCAAAAGACGTGGCGCGCACCGTGAATGCGCAATTGATCGACCAGGACTTCGGCGGCTGTGCGCAAATTGTCTTTACCGCGCATCGGCGTCTCCTTCGCTGCCCCTGCCCGCTTGTGACCGCAAATGCCGGCCAAGGTGCGTTGTTCCGGGGTCTAAAGCAGACCGGCAGACGATCGGCAATGGGCATTGCTGAGGAAATCCACGCGAAGTCTAACAAAATTCCGGCCACGACGGGGCCGCGATCGCGGCTGCGGAGAGCGCCGTTTGCCTGATTGACTAAACCGTGCCGATCGCGACATAAGCAGCCCCGGACGGAAACTCGGATCGCAAAGGACTTAATTATGGCGAGCACTGCATCCACCGCGGCGACGGGCGGCCGCGCCCCGGAGACGACGCGGCGCGATTTTCTCTACATCGCAACCGCAACGGTGGGCGCGGTCGGCGCCGCGGCGACGCTGGTGCCGCTGATCGATCAGATGAATCCCGATGCGTCGACACTCGCGGCCGGCGGCCCGGTTGATCTCGATGTCAGCAAGGTCGCCGAGGGCCAGCAGGTCGTGATCCGCTGGCGGCAACGGCCGATTTTCGTGTTTCGCCGCTCGAAAGAAATGCTGCAGTCGATGCAAAGCAGCCAAATGATCTCACTGCTTGCCGATCCGAATTCCGAAGAGCTGCAGCAGCCTCCCTACGCAACGAACTGGCACCGTTCGATTAAGCCCGAGCTCGGGGTCCTGGTCGGCATCTGCACGCATCTCGGCTGCATCCCGCTGTTCTATCCGACCGCGAGCGCCACGACGCCGGTGTCAAACTGGCCCGGCGGCTATTTCTGTCCCTGCCACGGCTCGAAATACGATCCGGCGGGTCGTGTATTTTCCGGCGTGCCGGCCCCTTATAACCTACCGGTGCCGCCCTATCGTTTCGTCAACGATACGACGCTGCGCGTCGGCGAAAACGACGCCGCCTCGGCGGCGTGGAATTTCGATTCCATCCGGCAACTATAATCGCGGCCTCAGCCGGCTGGCCGCATTTCGTGCGGCATTTTGTGTGCAAGGGCCGAGCGCGATCCGGGCGCGGGCGACTTGGCGCGGACCAGGACGGCGCGCCATGGCAGCCGATCTAATCCGGCGGCGACCGCCCAGCTCAGCATCAATGAGATGATAAAGACGATGACGCCTTTGGCGATCGCCGGCAGGGCAGCATCCAAAAGCGCGTATTGCAGCCACACGACGAACACGTAGTGCACGAGATAAATCGTATAGGCGTGCTCGGCGAGTGAATCCGCGATGGCCCATCGCCCGTGCGCGAACCGGAGAAAGACCGCCGCGAGGCCAAGGCACGCACACGCCACCGCCAAGACCACGGCGAGGTAGGCGCCGGTATCGATAAAAACATTGCTATGGCCGTAGACCGCCGGCGCCATCGACATCATCCAAAGAAGAAAAGTCGCGATGGCCGAAGCCGCCCAGATATACCATCGGCGCGACAGCCTGCCGTCGGGACGGAGCAATCCGCGATCGTAGCCTTGCACCCCGACGCCGACTCCGGCAAAGAAATAAACCAAATAAAGAAAGAATCGATCGGACTGCAGCGCGAACGGTCCCCACATGCTCCAATTCGATGGGCCGAATACAAAGGCAAGGGGCAAATAGGCGACGGCCGAAACAGCGAGCAGAACAAGAAAATATTGTTTTGGCGTCTCGCTAGCGGACGTCGACAGCCCGCCTAGCCTCTCGATCAAACGCGGCGCGGTTAGAAAAATCGCCACCGCGGCGCAATCGAAGACCAGGAGCTCCCAAAGAAACCACAGCGGTCCGCTGGGCCAGAACGGCAGTGCGACCAATTGTTTAAAGTACGACGGTAGGCTCGGTTCGCTCGCGCCGAGGCGATAGACCGGATAATAGGCGAACGGCATCAAGAGATAGACGCCCAACAGGAACGGCACGCCGATGCGCAGAATTCTGCCGGAGAGATAATTCCAGATTCCTTTGCGCTTAAGCGACGGCCAGACAAAGATTCCGGAAAGAAAAAACATCACCGGCATCAGCGAGACATATAAGAAGGCGGCATAGATATCGAAACCGAGCCAGCGTTGACTGTCGAGGATCGGCGTCGCGATCCAGTGAAACGGCGGGCTGTCAAACGGCTGCACCGCGTGCGGCTGCGACGCGAGATACGCGAGCACCGAATGGAAGGACACCACCGTTACGATGGTGAATGCACGCAGGTTCATGAGCGCCTGGCTGGTCGGAGACTTGCCAACGCCAGATTTGCCGACGCCAGACTTGCCGACCGCAGGCTTCCCGGTCTCAGACCTGCCAATCTCAGATTTGCCGATCTCAGACCTGTTCGGCTGAGAGGAGCGCCCGGTCTCACGCATGTGCCGCCCGCTGCGCCGGTGCGCGCCGCACCTCGCCGAGGGTCTTGCGAAGCAGCGCGGCGAGCTCGGCGGGATCGCGGATTGGCGCGCCGAAGCCATACCAGGCGCTGATGACTTGCGTTTCCTTGAACGGCCTCGTGCCGGACTGAACAAGTTTATCCGCGCTGGAAAGTTCAATGCCCCCGGGCAACGGATCGAATGTGACTTGGGCGTGGCCGGTTTTCGAATTGTAGTGGGCGCGCACGCGGCCGCTGCAGGTCCACCGCACCAGGCCGCCGCCGCGCAAGAATCGGCTCAAGGAATCACCATTGATCCGGCGCTCGGAGAAACGAGCTTCGCCGATAGCGGCGCCGGGTTGCGCACTGCCGGAGATGGCCGCAGCGCCTCGCGGCGACAACACCAAAGCCGCCAAAAACGGCGTCTCGTGCCCGAAACAGCTGCCGAGCTTGTCGTAGAAAGCTTGCGTCGCGAGATTGGCTTCTGAGTCGCGGCCGCATTCGACAAATCGGCGATGGAAATGCCGCGACAGCCATTCACCGACCAGCGGAGCGATGATGGCGTCGGCATAGGCGGCTGCATAGCCCATGGCAAGCGTCGTGCGGCCGCCCCGCGAGTGCCGACCGTCGATGGACAGCACCGTCGGAAGCGTCAGCTCGCACAAGTGCAGGTTCTTCTGGAGGTTCTTGGACCGAGTGGTTTTCATGACCGACCACCTTGCTTGCGAACCGACCACCCGCGATTCGATCTTGAAACCGATCGTTCACCGATCGCCGACGCCACATTCTGCGCATTGGCTGTCGCGTTAATAAGCGCTTGCCGGTCGACCTTCCCGGTCCCTGTTTTAGGAAGCTCCGGCATGAACTGCACGAAACGCGGATATTTGTAGGGAACCAATCTCTGCTTAACGTGATCCTTGAGCGCCCGCGCCGCCGATTTTGGATCGAACGCCACGCCGTTCATGACGATGAAGGCTTTCAGACTCATGCGCTTGTCGCGCAGTTCGATGGGCAGCACGACGCACTCGCGCACCCACGGGTGCTCCGCCAGGCAACGTTGAACCTCGATCGGATTGACCCATTGACCGGAAATCTTGATGAGGTCGTCCTTGCGGCCGTGAAAGAAATAAAATCCGTCTTCATCGCGGACGAACCGGTCGCCGGTACAAAGCCAGCCGCCGTCGCGGATCACTTCCGCGGTTCGCTCCGGCCTGTTCCAGAACAATGGCGTGCACGAATGCCCGCGAATCCACATGGTGCCTTCGCGGCCATCCTCGATCTCGCGCCCGGTGTCGTCCTTAAGCACGATTTCATAGCCGGGCACCCGCACGCCCGCGGCGCCGATTTTTTTCCGCTCCGGCGTGTTCGACAGATAAACATTGAGCACTTCGGTCGCACCGAGACAGTCGATGATTCCCAATCCGGTCGCGGCCTGCCAGGCGTTGAAAATCTCAATCGAGAGAAACTCCGCGGCGGAGACACAAAGCTTCAGCGAAGAAAAATCCACGTCCTCGACATCCGGCGCATAGGCGAGCTGCTGGTAAAGCGTCGGCACGCCGAAGAAAGCACTCGGCCGGTATTTTTCGATCATTTCGAAAACCGCTGGCGGCGTCCCCCGCCCCGGCATCAACAGCGATGAGGCGCCGGCCGAAAACGGAAACGTGATCGAATTACCGAAGCCGTAAGAAAAGAAAATTTTCGGAACCGAGAAGCAGAGCTCGCCCGGAGCAAGCTTAAGCACCGAACGCGCATAAGACTGATGCGTGTAGGCCATGTCGTGCTGCAGATGGACGATTCCTTTGGGACGGCCGGTCGATCCGGACGAATACATCCAAAACGCCATATCGTTGCGGTGCGTATCCGCGCAGGCGAGCCGATCTGAAAATGAGGCGAGCCAGGACTGGGCTTGCTTGGTCTCGGCGCCAGTGATTTTGGGATAACGGGCGCCATTGACGACGATCAACGTCTTCAATCCTGAATCCTGGCCGCAGGCGGCTTCAAACTGCTCGCAGAACTCCGCCTCCGCCACGACTACTGTGGCGCTGGAATCGGCGAGATAAAATCGCAGCAGATCCGGCGGGGTGAGAACGTTGATCAGGAGCGGAACGAGCCCGGCCCGCACCGCGCCGAAGAAAGCAGCGGGATAGATCGGCGTATCGTCGAGCAGCAAAAGAACACGCTCACCGCGCGAAAGGCCGAGCGACAGAAACGCATTGCCCCATCGCGCGGCGTCGGCCGCGAGCTGCGCATAGCTGCGCTGCCCGGCGGGTCCCGTCACCGCCACGAGCTCGCCACGGCCGGCGGCGAGATTCTGAAAAAGGACTTCGCTGGCGTTATAGCGTTCGGGAATATCGAAGCCGATTTCGCGCGCGCCGGGGCTATCCCAGGGCACCCGGTCCACGATCGGCGATGCGGCAATTGGTTCGTTTGCGGAAGGCCGAAGGCGGGACTGTTCCGACGGCGGATCGAAATCAGGAAAATCGGGTCTCGCCATCGCCAGCTCCCCGCTCTCGCCAATCTCTTGCCGACGCGACCAAAGCGTTGGCGGATTATTCGGCTTTTTTGACAAAAACGCCCGCCGGCAGCCACCACGGTCTCGAAACGCAAAGTCGAACGACCAACGTGCGAATATTTGTTTGGTTCCCATTTGGCCTCGGCTGGAAAACGGCGGATTGATCACGCGTTAATTTGAAGCGCCGTAGGCCGGGTGGTTCGCGCGCTGCGGCAAACTTACCTCGACGCTAACCTTCACAAAAACGGCAACAAGCCGTCGGGGAGCTAACGGCGCGCGTGAGATATATCGCTTTTAATGCTGGCATCGCGAAATCTCCTTCAAGACCGGCTTCGCTTCGTCGCCACGCTGATCGGCATCGTCTTTTCGGTCGTACTGGTGCTGGTGCAAAGGGGCCTCTTTTAGGCTTCGGCCGTATGGTAAGGACCATGATCGACCGTGACCAAGGTCCTGGGCGTCGGCGCGGGGCAAGTCACGGCGATCAAACATGTCGATCTCGCGCTCGAGGCCGGCAAATTGACGATCCTCTCGACACGCGCCTCCTCGGCCTTGCCGAGCGCGTTGTTCACATCGAGGATGGCTCGCTTGTTCGCGATGAGCCGACCGACCGCAAGGTCTATCGGATACGCGCATAAGACTTGCCTTCTTGGAGCGTGCTTTCGTCGCGCGCCTCGCCGATAATGCCACATGTCTTTCGACACCCGCAGCCTTGCCGTGGCCACGGCGGGCTTCGCCGCTTTTGTCAATCTCTATTCGCCCCAAGCACTGCTGCCGCGCTTGGCGAGCGAATTTCATGTCGGCCCGAGCGAAATCAGCGCCTTGATGACAGCGAGCACGGCCGCGATCGCGCTGTCCGCCCCTTTCAGCGGCGCGCTGGCCGACGTCACCGGCCGCAAGCGGTTGATCACGGCGGCCATGTTCGCCGTGGTGGTGCCGACCCTCATCATGACCTTTGCCGGCAGCGTGCCGCAGCTTACTTTCTGGCGCTTCGTACAGGGGATGCTGTTGCCGCCCATTTTTGCAGTCGCCGTCGCTTATATCGGTGACGAATGGCCGCCTTCGGACGTGGTGCGGGTCGCTGGAATTTATATTTCCGGGTCGAGCATCGGCGGATTTTGCGGGCGCTTTATTCCCGGATTGTTGACCGACGTGATCGGGTGGCGCGCCGCCATTCAAGTGATGGCGCTGATCACGCTGATCGCCGCCATTATCGTCGCCGCGACGCTGCCGCCGGAACGCAATTTCGTGCGCTCGGGCGGGCTGATTTCCTCGCTTGGGAAGATGATCCAGCATTTTCGCAACCGGCGGCTGGTCGCGACCTATGCGATCGGCTTCGGCGTGCTGTTCAACTTCATTGCGACCTTCACTTATGTGAACTTCCATCTTGCGGCGCCGCCGTATCTGTTTTCGCCGACGCTCCTCGGCGCGCTGTTTCTCACCTATCTCGTCAGCAGCCCGATCGTGCCCTGGGTCGGACGCGCCATTGCGCTGTTCGGCCGCCGTCCCTTCGTTCTCGGCATGATCGCGCTGTGGGTCGTCGGTGCGCTGCTGCTGTTGGCGCCGCCGGTCGCCGTGATCATTGCGGGGCTGACACTGTGCGCCGTCTGCGGCATGGTGTGTCAAGCGGTGTCGACCGGCTATGTCACGCTCACCGCCAAGGAGGGGCGATCGTCGGCGGTCGGGCTTTATGCCTCGATCTATTATATCGGTGGCAGCGCGGGCGCGTTTCTCACCGGGCTTGCTTGGGCGAGCGCCGGTTGGCCCGGATGCGTGGTCGTGATCGTCGCCGTGCAGGTGATCATGGCGGTGATCGTCGCGGTCGCTTGGGATTAGTTGAGACGGCTGAAACGTGTGGTGATGCAAAAAGGGGGATTTCCGTGGTATCCGAGAGCCAATTCGCTTTTCTGCGGTCGATCGATACGCCGACCGTGTGTAATCTCATCGAGATCGTCGCACCCGAACGCCGCGGCGCCGGTTATACGGTCAATCACTTGCATTGCCCCTTTCCCGAATTGCCGCCAATGGTCGGCTTCGCCAAGACCGTGACCATTCGCGCGCGCGATAAGGTCAGCGGTCCGAGCTACATGCAGAAGCGGATGGACTATCTCGATTACGTCGCCGCCGCCCCGCGCCCGAGCGTCGTGGTGATCGAGGACAAGGACGACCCGCCCGGCTATGGCGCGTTCTGGGGCGAAGTGCAGACCAACGTCCACACGGCGCTCGGCTGCCTCGGCACGATCACGAACGGCTCTGTTCGCGACATCCCGGCGGTGGCGGAAGGCTTCCAAATGCTCGCCGGCTCGCTCTCGCCCTCACATGCCTACGTGCATGTCGTCGAGTTCGGTATACCCGTCACCATTCATGGCATGGCGGTGAAGAGCGGCGACCTCGTCCATGCGGATCGCCACGGCGCGGTGGTCGTGCCGGTCGACACGATCGACGCTATGCAAGCGGCGCTTGACGGCCTTGCCAAGCAGGAAACCCGCATCATCGCCGCCGCACGCGCCCCCGGCGCGACAGTTGAGTCGATCAAGGCCGCATTTCGCGGTTAGGAAATGATCCGGAAAAGTGGAACCCGGTTTTCCGAAAAGATCATGCCTATCAAAAGCAGCAATCGTTCAGCCCAAGGCAATTGTGTTTTAACCAGCCGCGGTGGGGTGCCAGCGCGGTTCATAACCGGCTGACAGCACCGCGAGGATCGCCGGCGGGGTGAGAACGTCGACCGCGATGCTGTGCGGCCGAGCCTTGCGCGCATCGTAGCCTTGCGGCGTCCAGCGCAACAGTGCGTCGGCCTGGATGGCGTAGGCGCCCTCCTCGAGCGCGATGAAGGCGCCGTCCGGCAATGTGTCGATTGCAAGCCGATGCATGCGTTTGCGTCGGCCGTATAGGCGCTCTCGATGCAACACATCGTCCATTTCGCCGGCGCGAGGCCGCGCGCGCAGCTTACGAGCGGCGCGCCAATTTTCCGCAAAGGCTTCGGCGGCCTTGCGGCGGCATTCGAAACACGGCCGATGTCCGGCGGCAAAGGCGGTCGGCTCGTCAAGAAAAAACAGTTCCGTATAGAACCGCCCCCAGACGTCGCGGTGGCGGCCCCGAAAATCGAGCACGCAGCAGATCCATTGCCGCGATACCCAGCGCTGCGTTGTCAGGGTCTTCGCCATGGTATGGAAGCGCCCACCCCGATTGCCCATGAATTGGCCGCGCACCGGAACGGCCAAGAGCTCTCCGAAAGGATCGACGCGATTTTGCAGGGGCATTCACACGTTCCACTACCGTCTGCAACCCTCTCGCCTGTTATGAGGGCTATCATGCGACATTTTCCACTTGCGAGCGGGCGGCACTCTTGTACCCTTTGCACGGGGTGGGACCGAGTATCTTTCTAAATCCAGCGCCTTAACTTCGCCGCGGACTCATCCTTTGTTTTGGGCAACATCCGCGTCGGCTGCGGAACGTATTCTACGAGGCAACCATGCGTATTGCCGTATGGTTTATCGAGTTTCTGAAGGTCCTGGGGAGGCGGCGGCTTCACCCCCTCAATGCCGAATGTCCCATCTGCCATCAAATGGTGCGCCTGCATTACAACAAAGCCGGCCGGCGACATTTGCTTGTCCACGCGCGCACCTATTCGCGCGCGCTATACGAAGGGTCGCGCTATAGTGCGCATTACGCCGCTGAGCTGAAGTGCGTCGGCTCGGGCAGTCTGGCGAAATTCGAACCGCGGCCGGATGAAAATCTGCGCTTCAAGCCGCTGGAAATTTCCTGAAAGCAGACGACTTTTGGAAAGCTTGCTTGGCGACCGCGCTCTTTCGGAAAACGCCGAGCCTTAAAGTTTGCGGGAAAGCCTCTTCTTGTTGCGGCGAACGCGCTTTTTGTAGACGCCCAAAACCTTCTTTGCCACGCGATGGCCGCTTCCTCCGCGCACGGCTGCGATTGCCGCCGCGGTCTGCGCCTCGGTGAGCGCCGCCATTTTTTCAGTCACCATGCGATGCGCTTCGGATCGACGGCCCTGAGCGCTTTCGCTGGCGATCCGCATTAATCGGAGCGCCACCACGCTCTGCGCTTCCCAAGCCAGCCGCGCTCCCTGCAAAGACAGGGAAAACCACGGATTCCAAATTCGCGCCAGATCGAGCATTAACGCACAGCCGGCCTATTTCAGTTCGACGATTTCGGTCAGATCGTACTCGCAGCGCGGGCACTCGAAGGTGCGCCGATTGTAGCCCGGCCTGTCGGGGAAGATTCGCGCCAGCAACATGCGCGTGCCGCATCGTGGGCAGGTCGGGCATCCCAGAGCGATTTGTCAGAGGAGCGCTTGTCGTTGCCATATTTGTCTCCCAACGCAGTACAAGCGGGAGCATCGGCTCTAAGCATGGTGACTGAGGCACCATTCAAACAGCTGCGGTACCTCAAGTAGGTTTTTTAGTTCCTCAAGCCACGCAAGTCATAGAGCAATCATAACATCGGTATGAATGTCGCGACGTCAATTTACGAGATGTCAAATTCGGGAGATGTCAAATTCGCGAGATCGCGCCCTGCGCACAACCAACAATCACGCCCACAGTCCTCTTCACTCCCGAAGGTGACACGGCCGACGGTGATATGGCGCCAATATCTCGGACGCGAGAATATTGAAATGTTTGAGCCCCCTCAAATGCGAGTGCGCGTGCGGTCGGTGGCGGCCTCGTCAAATGTCCGTGACCGCGCCGTCTTCCGAACCGAATCGTTGGAACAAGGATTCTTCTTGCGCAGATCTGCTATGCGGATCCTCGCGTCCGCTGAGCGAACGGGACGAGAAAAACGCACAAGCGGCCAACACAAAAACACTGCTGATTTGCGCCACAACAGCCATGTTTTCGATGATTCTATGCGAGGTAATGTGATTCGTTATTCGATGCGTTTGTCACACAATGTCGGGTGAATGGGGTGCGTGATCGGGCGAGTGTGTGCGCGTGGCACCAACGTCATAAGAGGAGCCGGCGAGCGACTAAGGTCGCTTTCCACACACAATGACGAGTGGCTTTGGTTTTCACGCCGGGGGCGAGCAAACATGTACGCCGCGCCCAATCCGTGGTGAAGACTTGTGGAAATCTCAGCTAAAGCAAGGCTGAGCTGCGTTGGGCCGCGAAGTCGTCACATTTGGATGCGGCCATACAATATGGAGGCATCGCCCAAAAATGGGACAGGGCGATAGATGGGGGTTAAGCCATGAACGTCGTCAAACCAATCGGCTATGTCGAGATGGATAAATCGACTGAAACCGACATCGAAGCGAATATCCACGAGTTGGCCTCGAGTGCCATCGCCGCCCGCGAAGGCGAAAGCGGCAATGAAGAAGTGTCGGCTACCGATCTCAACAAGTCGCTGCGTCGCCTGTCTGAAACATCGACGCGCGAAATTGAGAACCTTGTCGGCGAACTGCAGACACTGCGCAGGAAACTCCAGACCGATGGTAACCGCATTCAACGCGACATCGAGCAATATGCCGAACTAAGCCAGCAGGTCATGCGGATCACCACGATCATATCAGACAGTGTCAAGAAGCTTCCGGAAGCACGCAGCTTCGGGCGTTAGGCGCACAATCGGTGCTTTGCGAGGGCAAGCCGTGCCTCGACGCGGTGGTGTGGATAATTTTGCGGATAAATTTCGCTTGCCCCTGATTCCGCACGTCTAAGGGTCCGCGACTAGGTTTTGGGCAGTCGCGCTTGTGGCGGAACGGCCGCCATGCGACATTTCGGCTGAAAATCCCACCGATGATTGGCCCCAATCGCGTGGTCTTCTGTCGGCGTGAGGCATAGCCGGGGTCGGTACCTTCCCGAAAACGCCAAGAAACTTCGCTAAGAAACTGGCCACGTTGCGGCGGCGCCTTCTTTCCGGGCCGCGATAGGGGCGACCAGATGCGAACATTTTTCGTCGCGGGGATTGTGTCCGCGCTGATGACGAGCCTGACATTCGCGCAAGTTCCCGGCCAGCGGGTCTTGCCGCCGCAACCCGTTCCGGGCAAGCCCCGGCCCCTCCCCGGCCGATCCGCTGTTCCAGCAAAGACCAGTCCTCAGGCCGGCAAGCCGGCTCCATCCTTGACCCCTGAAGCGCGGTCGGCGGCCGAGCTTGCGCTATCGTCGGAGCCGGTGTTCGACGACGGCACTTACCTGCGCATCAAGCAGACGCTTCTCAGCTATTCGGACATTCAAGTGCGCGGCGGCTGGCCGAGCTTGCCTGCCGACGCAAAACTCGCGCCCGGGGCGAGCGGCCCCGACGTTGCGCTACTGCGCAAGCATTTGGTCATCACCGGAGACATGGCGGCCGACGCCGAGGCGGGCGACAGTTACGACGATGCAGTCGTGGCGGCAGTGAAAAAATTCCAGTTGCGCCATGGGCTTGACGCTACCGGCAGCATTGGCGCCGCGACGTTGAAGGCGTTCAATGTCCCGGTCGGCGACCGTATCCAACAACTCGAGGCTTCGCTCGAACGGCTCCTTGGCATGGATTTTCTCTTTGCCGAGCGCTATGTCGTCGTCAACATTCCGGCTGCCTTCGTCGAGGCGATCGCCGACGGCAAGGTCGAACGCCGCTATCGCGTCATTGTCGGCAAGATTGATAAGCCGTCGCCGACGCTGACCGCTTTCATCACCGCCGTCGACCTAAATCCAACTTGGACGGTGCCGCTCTCGATCACCAAGACCGAGATCGCCAACCACATGCGCAGAGATCCGTCCTATCTCAGCCGCATGCATATGCGCCTGCTTGGCGCGCATGACGAAGAAATCAATCCGTCGAGCGTCGATTGGTCGATGATCCGCTCGCCCAATTTCACGGTGCGTCAGGACGCCGGCAATTGGAACGCACTCGGCAACCTCAAGATCGATATGCCGAATCCGTATTCGGTCTACATGCACGACACCGATGTGCGTAAATTATTCGCCGACGATTACCGTTTCGACTCGCACGGCTGCACGCGCGTCGACAATGTGCGCGATCTCGCAGCCTGGATCCTGCAGGACAATCCGCGGGGCTGGGATCGCGCGGCGATCGACGCGGGAATCGCGACCGGTCAGACCAAAATCATTAACTTGCCGCACAAGATTCCGGTGGCCTGGGTCTATCTCACCGGCTGGGTGCGGCGCGACGGCACCGTCGAGTTTCGCGATGACGTGTATAAGCACGACGAGCAGCTCGATCGCGCCGGTCTCGCCGACGCGGCGGCCGGCGGCTTTGTGGCGCCAGTGTCACAACCGGTATCGCAACCGACGCCGCAAGCAGTCACGCCCCAAGCAACCCCGCCGGCCGTCACGCAAGCGTCCTACCTCGATAGCCGCTGATTGGCGAAAATCGGTCCTGCCGCACGATCACTTTCGTGCCGACATTCACCCGGTCGTACAGATCGATGACGTCGTCGTTGACCAATCGGAAGCAACCGGATGAGACGGCTTGGCCGATCGTCTCCGGCGCATTGGTGCCGTGGATCCGGTAGACCGTATTGCCCAGATACATGGCGCGGGCGCCGAGCGGATTGCCCGGACTGCCAGCCATGAAGCGCGGCAGATAGGGCTGACGCTCGATCATTTCGGTGGCGGACGCCAATCCGGCCATTCGGCCTTCCGGCTTATCTGCAACAAGCCCTGCCAGGTGAAGCCGTCGCGGCCGACGCCGATGCCGTAGCGTAACGCGTGCGTCGGATCTTGAATCAGATAGAGATGACGCTCCTGCGTATCGATGATGATGGTGCCGGGCGGTTGTTGCGACCGGTAAAACACCAACTGCTTTTTGAATTGGTACGGAACGTTTTCGTCCGAATTGCCGCGATCGATGCCAGGATCGACGTCCTGCATCGTGGGCTGATATTGAAATATCGGCAGGGAAAACGGCTGCGCCGGCAGCCCCTGAGCCAGTGCATGCACGGACAAAATGCATAGCGACGCGGCGCCGAGCCATATGCAGAAACAATCGATGGCGTGAAGTTTCCCCGAGCCCGTCATGCCGATTTTGCCCCGATGTCGAGGAAGTTTCGACGGCTATCTCGGCGCGTTTGAGATGGACGTCCCTGCGCACATCTCCGGATTGGTGTAGCGTAGCGGGTGAGCTCGGCGGGACCTGCCGGGGCCAGGGACGCGTAAGTTCGAGTTCGGTGTCGATATCGTGGGGACACAGCACCGCAGACGCCTCGTTGATCCGGTCGGCGGCGCTGCCGCGCTCCGGCAGCGCAGTGGAGGAGCCGTTTGAAAGCCCAAGAGTTGCACGCGCGCCTGATTGACATATTTGCCGGTGCGATCTGCAGCACGCTTTCGGTCGCCTACTGCCTGTCCTACGCCGCGCTGATCTTCTCCGGCCCGCTCCAGCCAAACCTTTCCTACGGCGTCGCGGTGACCCTCTTGTCGGCCGCCATCGGCGGTTCGATTGTCGCGTTGCGCAGCTCGATTCCGTTCGCCGTTGCGGGACCGGACAGCTCGGCCATCGTCATCCTTGCCACCATGGCGGCGACCCTCGTCCGGCATTTGATCGCGCAGGGCGGCAGCGAATTGGTCGGACCCGTCATCATTGCCATGTCGTTGACGACCGCGCTCACCGGGGCGCTGCTTTGTATACTTGGTCTCACGCGCGCCGGCCGAGCGATCCGCTTTGTGCCGTATCCGGTGATCGGCGGATTTCTCGGCGCGACCGGATGGTTGATGATCACGGGCGCCATTCGGGTCATCACCGACCAGTCGCCTGCGCTCTCCAATATCGATGCTTTTTTCAAGATCCCGATCGTAGAGAAAGTCGCGGCCGCTCTGGTCGTGGCGGTGCTGCTGCATTTTTTGCTTCGGCGCTCCAAGAGCCCTTTCATTCTGCCCGGGATGCTGTTTGCGGCAATCGGTCTGACCTACGTCGTCGTATTCGCGACGGGCTCGTCGGTCACCGCAGCGCAGGCCGCAGGGTGGATGTTCCGTGTTGCGCCGGAAGCAAGTCTGACCTTGCCGTGGAAGCCGGAAATGCTGGCCACCTTTCCATGGGCCTTGCTCCCCTCGCTCGCCGGCGACATTGTCGCGGTGATGTTCGTTACCGTCATTACGTTACTCCTCAACACGACAGGGATTGAGATCGCGACGCGCACGGAAGCGAAGATCGAACGCGACCTGCGTTCGCTCGGACTCGCCAATCTCGTGACGGCGGCGCTTGGCGGCTATGTGAGCTGCACCTCGCTCAGCCGCAGCACGCTCGCGCGCTTCGCCGG
>JBAPZR010001031.1:0-4030 GCA_049285335.1 Xanthobacteraceae bacterium
ACGTTAGTCCGCGCATTGTATTGATCGCAGATCGCGCCAAGGGAGGAAGCACGATGTTACAGACCATCTTTGCGCTGGCGGTCGCAGGATTGATATTGGCTGTCGTCCCTGGGACGGCACAAGCCGCACCTATCGCCCCGCCTACAACTGCGATTCAGGACCACGGCAGAAAGACGCAGACGCATTGGATACGTCGGTGCTGGCGCAGCCACTTGGGCGTTGTGCATTGCCGACGCGCATTGGGGCTGTAGGTTTCCGAATATAACGAGATGGGCTCGGCTAGAGGCCGTTAATCGACGACACGATGACTACGAAATGACGGCCTGATGATAGGGCAAGTTCATGGAGTATAGAGGCGTTCACTACGCGATCCGACTGGGAATAGAGCGGGGCCTATGGCACGTGGCCCTCCCGGCATTAGTTTGCCGAGAGAGCGAACGGTCTTCGGAAAACGCGAAGACGCGTTATTTCACGCCCGCTCGATGATCAATGCTTGGCTGCAAAAAGAGCAATCCATGCTGAAGGTCAAGCCTTAGTCGAAGCGTGGCGGATCGCGGCGAACGTGAGGAAGCTGCCGGAGCTCTTGCGAAGAGTCTAAATATTAACGCAAAAAATGCGCTCTTTTTAGCAGCTATCGCGCACAGGTAACCCTAATTTCAAGTGACGCTGGATCGGAGAGGTGACTAGCAGTCAACGTTCCGGAGGCAGTACAAGCAATATACCGTTCAAACGTTTGAACGCGAATTGGGGAAGTGGCGAGCCAGCGTGAGACGCGCCGACGGCAGGCTTCTTTGGAAGGGTCGAGCGAGGATCCGCAGTTTCGTTACCGGTATAGATGCACCGACACCGCAGCGCGCATTACAGATGGCGCTTGCGGCTATAGACCGAGGTGCTTTCTCGCGAAAACCAGTGGATCGCAGGATGCCTTCCGCGCATCGTCACAGCAGCGCAAGTTAGTACTCGCATTATTTACGGTGGATCCGATCAGGCTTACCTGTGACCTTCTGGTCTTCGGATCATGAAGTATTTCAGAAGAAATCCATTGTCCTTCGGCGACAGCAGTCGACTGCAATTGACGCAAGAGACCGGTTCGTAATCCAGTTTATTGGGTTCTGGTTTTGGCACTCGCACGAGCTTGTATAAGGCTCCGCAGTATGGGCATCGAAAATCGCGCGGTGGCCCTCCGGGATGCCTCTATTTTAGCACGGCCTTCAATGACAGTTTCATGACCTCCTCGAAACCCGCGCAGCTCTTTTGATATTTCGCGATCATGGCTAAAGTGCATGTGAGGCCGTCATGACCAACCTCGCTGACAAGAACGCTCTTGTAACTGGTGCTTCCCGCGGAATGGGCCGCGCCACCGCGTTCGCGCTCGCCGCCAAGGGCGCGCGTGTTATCGTGCACTACGGTCGCAATAATGCTGTGGTTGACAAAATCCGAGCTGGCGGTGGACAGGCCGATGCGGTTGCGGCCGATTTAGCCGCACCTGATGGTCCTCACACCCTCGCTGCGGAGCTCCGCGATGTGATCGGCGAGCGCCTCGACATTCTTGTGTCCAATGCAGGGATCTCGAACCCGACCACTTTTGAGAATATGACGGTCAAGGAGTTCGACGATCTCTTCGCTGTCAATGTCCGCGCTCCATACTTTCTGGTACAGCAATTTCTGCCGATGCTGGGTAACGGCAGCAGCATTGTATTTCTTTCCTCGCTCGGCGCACGCGCGGCGGTCGGTACCCTTTCAGCATACGCGAGCACGAAGGGAGCCATAGACACGCTGGTTAAATATTTCGCCGCTGCGCTCGGTCCACGCGGTATCCGCGTTAACGCGGTGGCACCGGGAGTGATTGACACGGATATGTCGCACTTCACCAAACCGAAGAAGGCCGAACAGTGGTAATGGGCATGCAAACCTTAAAGCGGATCGGTCAACCCGGCGACGTAGCTTCGGTCATCGCATTTCTGGTCTCAGATGATGCTGGTTGGATCACTGGACAAATAGTTGCTGTCGACGGTGGATCCAAGCTCTAGGCGACCGCGAAGTTTCGCTGGCCTATCGGCGTAACCGCCGCACGAGCCACGTCGATCCAGGTTCGCCGGCGGTTGCCCGACAACGGTTCCACCGGTCACCTGGTTGTCGCAAACACGCGCGATGATCAATAGTCAACCAAGAACTGGGAGGGACATCTAATGTCAGGTAAAGCTGTTGAGCACCACAAGAAGGCCTCAGAGCACCCACGCTGCGCGGCACCACGCGGAGGCGGCCAAACACCACGGAAGCGGTCAGCATGAAAAAGCGGCACATCATGCACACACCGCAAGTGGACATGCCAGTCACGCGCGACATCATGCTGAGGAAGCAGGCAAGGCTCATGCCGAAGAACATGGACACAAATAGTCGCGTGTCGGCACAGGGTTATGGCCCGAGACGCCTTGCTTGCTAGGCGTTATGCAAATCGTCCGCTTCTTTCTCGAACATGCTCCCCTTCCGCTCCATACGCCAGCGGTAGCCCGCCAGAGCACCGTCGCTCCTAACCACACGATGACACGGAATAGCCAAATCAATTGCGTTGGCCGCGAGGCGTTCGCGACGGCGCGGGGCGTGCGGGTCTCCAATGCGGGAGGCAAGCGCAGCGTTCGGGCCGCTCACGATGTGCGGCCTCTTTTTTGGTGGAACAAAACACGGCGTCGCGTTTCTTATTGTCGGGACGCCCCTCAACGGGGCGTTTTATTTATGCTGCGCTATGCTCGACGTAAGCAACGCGGATCGTGACCCGGCGATATTCTGGCAAGTGCAGAAATTACGCGAAGACGGAGCGTTGCCGTAAGCGGCTGTGACGCCGATCAGAGAGCACTTTCCGGATCTTGCTTAAGCTGTTCGGCTTTTGCTGGCGGCTGGGGGCGCGCCATGAACGTGACGCTCGATTTCGTCCGCATAAACCTCCGTTACGATGCCTTTGCTCGCACCTTGCTCCACACGGAAGTGATCGATCCGAGCCTTGACGCTACGGCCGGTGATAAGCGGTACCTCAAGCACGCTGTGATCCGGCGGCGGCTCATCGTGGAGTTCACGGCCAGTCGCTTGGCCGCCGCTCCTTAGCCGGACATAAATGCGATAAAAGAGCATTGTGACTGGTCCCAATGCGACTCAGTCCGGCCAAGTTACCGCTCGTCGAGTAAGCCTTCAATCTTGAATTTAGGAGAGTCAGATGACCGACATTACAGCGGCGATCGGGCAAACAATCAAACCTCAACCGCGTAAACGCTGTAGACACGCCGGGCAAACGCACTTGCGGGGGACGTAATCACGTTCAGCACTCGCACATTAATTGCTTCACCGCCGAGAGTGACGGGAATCAATGCCCCCAATTTCGGCCGATGATGCGGGCGCGCCGTTCCCGATCCGTTGGCCAGTACTTGGGTAGGCAGTAGTTTGCCACCTCGTCAGATTCGATGCCGAGAGCATTAAGGATCATCTTGGCGGCGCGGTCGCCGTCTTACAGTTGATGGCCTGCTCAAGAAGATTGGTCATATCCCACGCCTCCAACTGTTTTTGACCTGGCCCAATGTGAGGAACCCCAATCTTCCTCAGCCTGTCGTTTCACGGCGGGCGCGGCAGGGTTCTTGACCTTGACCCAGTGCTTGGACCGGCCCGAGCGATACAGCGAGCCAGCGCGTTTTGACACGATGCCTTCACAGCCGAGCTGGCACGCCGCCCGATAGACACCATCCTCCACAAAGGACTCATTGAAAACGAGACTGACGTGCGAGCCAGCTAATAGCTCCGCGAGCAATTCCTTTCGTTTCTCAATCGGCTCGCCGCGCAGATCCCGGCCGTCGAGTTCAAGCAAATCGAATGCGCAATGAACCGCGCTGGCAATTGTGCCGTGGCGGCGGATCAATTCAAAAACCGCGAGGCCGTTTATGTCGCAAACGATAGCTTCGCCGTCGATCAGGCATGAGCGAACTGGGAGTTTGCCAACAGCCATCGCGACGAATGGAAAGCGGGAAGAGAAGTCGTTGCCGTGGCG
>JBAPZR010001032.1:0-5283 GCA_049285335.1 Xanthobacteraceae bacterium
ATTATGTGCCCAAACCCTTTAGCCCACGCCAACTGCTGGCGAAAATTCGGAATTTCCTGCAATAATAGCGATCGCAATTGCCGCGGTGCATGAGTCCGCTTATGGCACAAAGCGGACATCACAACCGTGCTGAACCATGTCCGCTTTTGGGGGTAAAGCGGACATGGCGGGGGGACATCCCAATGTCCGCTTATGACCCAAAGCGGACATCGGCGGCCCAATTTTGCTGTGATGCATCATATGGCCATCGTTGATTGTGGTACGATGCCCGCATCGCGACCGTAAGGCTATCGCGAAGAGGAGACAGATGTTCCCGGTACATCATGGCAAGACTTCAGAGAACCGGTCCACCGACGGAATTATCGGCCGGGAGGCAGAGGTCGATCTGCTGATGAGTTCGCTGTGCGGCAGCGAGCCGTCGATTTGGTACGTCCATGGGATTGCGGGGATCGGCAAATCGACCCTGCTGCGCACTTTCGCGTCCGGGGCAATCCAGAGAGGACGGTCTGTCATATGGTTGGACGGCCGTTCGATTGAGCCGACGACGGCCGGTTTTCTCGCAAGCGTTTCTGAGCAAACTGGTCGTGACGTTGCCGTCGCCAACCTGACAATGACATTCGCTGAGAACCCAATCACCGCGATTGTTATAGACAACTATGAATCGCTGACCCTTCTCGACACCTGGTTCCGTCAAGTACTCCTTCCAGCTTTGCCGAATTCCGTCAGACTGTTTCTTGCTGCGCGAGAACCACCGGGACCCGGATGGCGACGCGATTCCCCGTGCAACGTCTTACTTCGTACGCTTGCGCTCAAGACGCTCGATAGGACGGCGGCCGAACGGCTGCTTGCGCAATTTGGCTTCGAGAAAACCCGGGCGCGAGCAATTAATCAAGTCACAGCCGGTCATCCTCTGGCTCTTGTCCTGGCCGGAAGCAAGCTCAGGGATTGGACAGGAGCAGTGGCTGACGTCCTTGTCGATGTGAACGTCGACTTGGCCAGGGTCTATTTGAGCGGCATCGAGAACAGGGATTCTCGAGAAGCTATTGAGGCTGCAAGCGTTGTGCGCCGGATCACGGTGCCAATGCTTTCGGCGCTCGTTCCCCGTATTGCTGCGCCGGATATCTTCGAGAACCTGCGGCAACTGCCGTTCGTCGATGTTGTGCAAGACGGCCTGCATATCCATGATGCAGTGCGTGGAGCGGTAGCCGCGGCGCTCGAACTTTCTGATCCCCCGCGCTGTCGTCGTTATCAACGAGCAGCCTGGCGGTATGTCAAATCCGAAGCTCGGCGCTGTTCGCCCAGCGATATGTGGCGCCACACCGCGGACATGATCTATTTGCTACGCAACCCCATTATCCGCGAAGCCTTCTTTCCGTCCGCATCGACGGACTTCGTCGTCGACCGCGTTCAGGCTGCGGACATTGAACACGTGATCAACATCACAAAACGCTCCGAACCGGAGCCAATCGTTGCCCTTGTTCGGAATTGGCTGGCCAAAGATCGAAATTCTTTCTTTGCGATCCGTGACCAGCAAAATCATCTGGTCGGGTTTCACTGGACCTACGATCCAGCGCGAATGGATTTTGCCCTGATCGAGCGCGACCCCATCGCACGAGGATGGTGGGCGCGATATCGTCGAAATGGCGATCAAAAGACAAAGCACGCGCTGTTCATCCGCCGGTGGCTCGGCGCAGAGTCTGGCGAAGCACCCTCAAAGGTGCAGGCCGCTGCGTGGCTCGATATCAAACGCATATACATGGAGATGCGTCCGGACCTGAGATGGGTCTATCTCACACTTAATGACCCTGCACCTTATGCGCCCGTCGCCACACAGCTGGGCTTCGCGTTGCCGGACGATGCCCGCATCGATATCGCGGGCAAAATCTACCACACCGCGGTGCTCGATATGGGACCGGATTCGTTCGACGGTTGGATTTCGCGATTGCTCGAAGCAGAATTGGGACAAGCCAGTGCGGATTTGCTCGATGAGCGGTCGCGGCAGTTCTCGGTTGGCGACGCAAGAATTCAACTCTCGGCTCTTGAATTCGCTGTCATGCGGCAACTCTACGCGCGAAACGGTCTGCCAGCCCAGCGTGACGAATTGCTTTCGGAGGTCTGGGGCGACGACTTCGACGGTCACAGTAACGTCGTCGATGCGCTAATCCGCGAAATTCGCCGCAAGCTCGGCCCGCAGGCGCACATCATTCGGACTATCCGCGGCGTTGGCTACAGCCTCCAGGTTTGAGCATCGCTTCTTCTCATCTTTTTCTCATGAAGCCGCGGCCCATACGCCCTATCCTGTTATCCTACGTTAACGCGGGATGTGTCGAGACACGCTTCGTCCGACCACCTTGTTTAGAGGAGATAGGTCATGCCGTTAGTGCAAATCTCGGTTATCAAGGGCGTTTTCACCGCCCCCCAGAAGCAGGAGATGATCAAGAAAGTCACCGACGCGATGGTCGCTGTCGAAGGTGAGACCATGCGCGGTGTCACCTGGGTGAAGATCGACGAGATCGATAGCGGTGACTGGGGAATTGGTGGTCAATGCCTGACGACGGCTGCGGTCAAAGACCTTCAGGCCGGTAAGGTGGCCGCCTAGAGCAACGGTCTTTCGGGTCGTTTAATTACGATCATCGAATTGCCGATCAGGTGATCCAGTCGCAACTTTGCTGCATCTGCTCATGTCTGCTTTTGGCACCCGGACCGGACGCCGCGGATCGGCGTGCTTATGGGTTTTGCAGAGAGCGATCCGACCGCGCAGTCTTGGGTTGCGGCGTTTCGGGATGCGCTCGCGAAGCTAGGGTGGTCGGAGGGCAACAATCTTCGAATCGAACTTCGGTGGGGCGCCGCTGATCCGGACAGGATCAGAATGGCGGCAAAAGAGCTGGTCGACCTGCGACCTGACGCGATCTTCGATCAGACCACGCCGGTGACTGGCGCCCTTGCCCGCGAGACACAGACAATTCCGATCGTGTTCGTCTACGTTGCCGATCCAATCGGCAGCGGCTTCGCCCCAAGCCTCGCCCGTCCAGGCGGCAACATCACCGGTTTCACTTATCTCGAACCCACAACGGGCGGTAAATGGGTGGGGTTATTGAAGGAGATCGCTCCGCGCATCACGCACGTGGCGCTTCTGTTCAACCCGGCAACAGCCCCTCCATCCTACATGTCGTCCATTCCAGCCGCCGCATCATCCTTTGCCGTCGCGGCGACTATAGCTCCAGTTCACGCGAGGGTCGAGATCGAGGGCGTGATCGCCGCGCAAGCGCGCGATCCCGGTGGCGGCCTCCTTGTGATGCCGGACGTATTCAACGATGCAAATCGCGAATTGATAATTGCGCTGGCGGCCCGCTTCGGCATCCCGGCGATCTATCCGCGTCCTGTTTTTGCGGAATCAGGAGGCCTTATCGCCTATGGCGCTGATTTGACCGAACAGTTCCGCCAAGCAGCAGGGTACATCGATCGCATCCTAAAGGGTACAAACCCCGGCGATTTGCCGATTCAACGGCCAACTAAGTTCGAGCTTGTCATCAACGTCAAGACCGCGAAGGCGCTCGGTCTGAGCGTCTCTCAGTCCATGCTGTTGCTCGCCGATGAGGTGATCGAATAGACGTTATTTTACTGCGGTGCATGAGTCCGCTTATGGCATTTTACTGCGGTGCATGAGTCTGCTTATGGCACAAAGCGGACATCCCAATCACACTCAGCGATGTCCGCTTTTGGGGGTAAAGCGGACATTGGTCGGACATTCATACCGCTGAGGGCGGCTCGCGGCACGCACTTTGGCAATCCGCTAGGCATGCGGATCGTCTATGGACCAACTGCTGTACGGAAAAACCCCTCGCAAAATCGGCGTTGCGATCTCAATAAAATCAGCACGTTCTTGACGCCTCAGGGCCGTAGGTAAAAACACCTGTTTTCTCCCACGGCAATATGTTAAGGGCATCGATGAGCCGAGGGATCGATGAAACGCGCTGTCCTTTATCTTCGGGTTTCGACCATTGAGCAGACCACCGCTAACCAGGAGCGGGAGCTGCGGGAGGTCGGCAGCCGCATCGGTTGTGAGATCGTCCGTGTCTACAAGGACCACGGCATCAGTGGTGCCAAGGGTCGCGACAGGCGGCCTGAGTTTGATCGGCTGCTTCGGGATGCCGCCCAGCGCAAGTTCGACATGGTGATGGCGTGGTCGGTGGATCGGCTTGGCCGCAGCCTGCAAGATCTGGTCAGTTTCTTATCGGAGCTGCATGCCCTGCACATCGACCTGTTCTTACACCAGCAGGGGTTAGACACTACGACGCCGGCTGGCAAAGCCATGTTTCAGATGATGGGTGTGTTTGCCGAGTTTGAGCGGGCGATGATCGCGGAACGAGTCCGCGCTGGCCTTAGGCGGGCCAAGGACGAGGGTAAGCAACTCGGGCGGCCTCGGATAGCGCCTGAGCTTGAAAAGCGCATCCGGGAGGCCCTGAACGATCGTAAGCGCACTGGTGAAGGTGTGCGCGGCATCGCCAAGCGTTTTGGCATTGATCCCAGCACGGTGCAGCGGATCAGCCGCCCTTTCGCCGAGGCGGCCGCGTGAGGCCGAGAGCGCGCAAATGAGGCTATGATCGCTTTACCTAACGTCGTGACCTTGCTGATTTTCGAAACAATCCGCAGACGGCGGATCCCTACTTTTCGGGCGGCATTTGCCGTTGGTGATCTTGACGGATGAGGAGCCCAAGCCTGTCGAAAGAGGGAGAGCTAAATGCAGCGCAGAAAAAAACCTCGGTCAAGGGGCGAACTAAGTCAGCGTGACGAGGCGCGGCGGATGGCGGTGAACGTGCCAACTAGCGTGACCCACCAATCTTTTGCCACTCAGGGGGACGCGCGACCAGGGAGTAGTCGCCATAGTGCGAAATAGTTGATGCCATCGCACCCGTAGTGACGGTTAATCGATTGAAAGTCGAGCCGGTGGCTGCTGCTGGTATCGTTCTATTGCAAAGCCATGCGTCGATACCAATCACAAAAAACCCAGCCATTGCGGCGGCGAACAGGGCAATGTTGCGCATAGGGCTGCCTTTGCATTGTAACTCACCCTGTACCCGGCAGAATGCAGGCTAACTTTGTTGGCAGCGTTCGCATGTGACCTTGGTCACAGTGAATTTATGAGCGTTGCGAGAACTCGGACAGATACCTAGAGAAAAGCACCCAGTTATTGACCCCGCTTGTCAAGCCCGTCCGACCTATATGTTCATATAGCTGCACGTTGGTGTTCTATTGGCTTTGCTGACGGAGACAGCCTACCTC
>JBAPZR010001033.1:0-1515 GCA_049285335.1 Xanthobacteraceae bacterium
GCTTTAGCCTGTGCATTGCAGCTAATGTTACGTTGCAGTTGCTGCGATAGGCGTCTCCCTTACAAGAGCCCCCGGCAACTTCGCAAGGTTCGCCGCAATCCTTCGAGCCTTATCGCTGGTGGGTCAATTTGATCGCAATTCAAACGCTGGTTTACAGAACTCTCCGCCAAACTGTTCAACAAAGGCACGAGCGATCAATAAATCGGAAAAGCACCAACGATAATAGTGGTTGCCGCTACGTCCATATCGCAGCCGAATGTGTCGCGACTTATGAAATTGCATTATCCGCCTGCTCAATTCGACATCTAGTCCGTCGCTAACGACGGTAAGCTCAACGACATACGGATAATTCAACTCGTTCACCACCGCTTTACGATAGCGAGGAGGCATGTGACGCCGTTCAAGTTGGCTGCCTGGGTCGGCAGCTTGTGCCGTCACATTTAGGCGCTTGCTCCGGATACACGATAGTTGTCCCGCCGCGGTCCACCATCGCTCTGTATGTGCGACGACGGTCACCACCGCCATTCCGGTGGTAAATGCGAAGGCTGGGACGAAAAGCTAAGGCTATCTTCTTCATGATCGTGTCCCCCTCTTTGGTGATGCTGAAAGTGCCAGGAATGGCAAAGAACTCCGTGATAGCGATCACGTTTTGGAGGTTTTCGCGTACGCCCAACAACGACCGCACGATGTTCAAAAAGCCGCCACCAATTCTTAGCGCTTCATTAAGTCACCGATGGTGATCTTCGCGATGACCGCTGTGCCGGGGGGTTTCGGCGGTCCTGGCGGCTCGGTCCCCCATGCCCCCATGTGCTGATCGAGCCGCCAGAACAGAAAATGCGCAAGCTGTAAGCTGCCTCCTAACTTCCGAAGTGGTCGCTGGCCCTAACCGAGGGAGTGTTGGGGCTTTGTCTGTTTGTCCGGCAAGTGAGGTCACGTGAAGAGAGTATCATTCAGAGAGTGTGCGCAGTGTGGTGCCGATATGATCGCACCCGAATGTTAAGAGCGGTTCCATCCGCCTATTAAAATAACGGCTCTGCGAATTAATTGCAGGCGTAATCGCGTCGCGAAAAACAAGAGACCAACAGTAACGAATGGGGAGATGGATGGGTAGACCTGGAGATGAGGCTCGGATGGCCAAGATGCGCGCCTGCTGAGCGCCCTTTACAGATGTGGTTATTCCGTCCGTCGCGACTATAGCCCATGCTTGAGTCCTACCCAACGCCGGTCCTGCATCAGTTCAGGCCGTGGCGACCACAGGATCGGCCGCCCTTGGCTCGCCGCGCGGCCGATCCGAATGGCAAGCAGATCAGCAACTCGGTTTACGTTGGTGCGATGCCAACTCTTGATTTCTTTACCTACAAACCAATAGCAATGCTTCACTAATTCGGTGGTCGTCAGCGGCTTACCCCCGAATAACCTGAACGCCCATCGGATTCGCTTTTTAAGCCGACCGTCGCGAGCATCTGTAAAGGGCGCTCGGCGAGCGCCAACGATCCGTCGATCGAAGACGTCACC
>JBAPZR010001034.1:0-2774 GCA_049285335.1 Xanthobacteraceae bacterium
CGTTATGAGTGCTTCGCGGACCGCACCACTTCCGGCAAATTGGCGATTGCGGCCGCTATCCGGCGCGCCTCGTCGCGGCTGAGCAGCTTGATGATGGAGCGCCGCCGCGGGTCATCCTCGTAATAGATGTAAGCGAGTTCCTGCCCGCCGCGGGCCTTCACCACAAAACAGCCGGCGAGATCCTCGACGACCCAAGGTGACCGAAAGCGGCGCTGTTCAGGCATGGCATGATCATAAACGTCGAATATCGGCGTCAAATGGGCGCAAGTGAGCCGCAATTTCGATGCCGGAAAAGCCGAGGTCGATCGCCGGCGCCGCGCTTGGCGCGACTGCGCTCCAATCGCGCGATCTTCAAAGGCCAAGCGCGCCGCCGCTTCATTCCGCGTGAGGTCATTCCGCGTGAAGACCTGCGTCCTCGATGACTTTGGACCACTTCGCCATCTCGCCCTTGAAGAACGCGGTACACTCTTCGGGAGAACTGCCGATCGGCACATAGGCCATCGCGGCGAGTCTTTCCTTGACGTCGGGTTGCGCCAGGCTGCCGACGATCAGACGATGAAGCTCAGCGATGATGTCCTTGGGCGTGCCCGCGGGCAAGACGACGGCGGTCCAGGTGCTGCCCTCCACTTCGGGGAAACCGGCCTCCGCCATGGTTGGGATCTCCGGCAAGGTCGGCGAGCGCGCCTTTCCAGTCACCGCCAATGCGCGCAACTGGCCGCCCTTGATCAACGACACAATGACTGGGGCCGCTCCCGAATCGCCGCTTCACGCCGTCCTGGTGGATTGGCAACGAGATATTGAACACCGATCCATATTTCAGATTGGGCAAGGCCCATAGACGCCCCGAATGGTCCTCGATGATCGACCTGCAAATCGAGAGGCCCATCCCCATCCCGTTCGTTTTCGTTGTGAAGAACGCATCGAAGATGTGGTCGACGTCCTTTGGATCGATACCGGTCCCACTGTCTGCGACCGATATCAGCACATCGTTTGGCGGTTGGATTTCGGACTTAACCGTCAGCACGCGCGGTCGATATGTGATGTCTTTCATCGCGTCGGCTGCATTCCTAATCAGATTTACGAAGACCTGCTGTAGCTCGCCTCGGTGGCCTTGCACCGGTGGAAGCTGCGGGTCTAAGTTCCTTCGCAAAATAATATCTTGCGGCTGCAGCTCATCCCGCAGCAGGTAGAGCATACTACTGATGAGATCGTTCAGATTGAGCTGTGTTTTACCTGTTGACTCCTTTTTGAACATTGCCCGGACACTGTCGATCACCTCAGCGGCACGGTTACCGTCTTTGACCACGTTTTGGAGCGCCACGCGCGTTTCCTCAAGGTTTGGTTCAGTTGCCCCTAACCATCGCAAGCCCGCTCCCACATTCGTGACCATTGCGGCTAACGGCTGTTTCATTTCATGCGCGATTGATGCTGACAACGCGCTAGCCGTCGCGACGCGGTTCCTGTTGGCAAGCTCTCCCATGCTGTGCCGCGCGAGAATCTCTGCGTTGCGGCGACGCCGGTGCTCAAAGACCAGTCCGGCGATCAACGCCGATTGCAGCAGGAATGCCGCCGCAATCAGTATGACTTGCCGTTGGTATTGGTCCCACGCCGTTGGCGGCTGAAATAGAACCTTGCTTCCCGGCGGGAGTCGACTTTCGCTGATATTCCAGCGCTGGAGTTCCCGCCAGTCGAACTTTGGGGAACCAAAACCGATTGGTGATGTCGTGACATCGCTCGCCTTCTCACCATCAAGGATACGAACGGCGGCCTGCGCGGTCGCTCGTGCTACATCGCGCACTGATATTAACGGACCACCAACAATGCCTTTTCCCAAATATGCGTCAATGAAAGAAAATATTGGCGCGTTAGCGACGGCGCGAAGCAGCGTCATTGCATCAAACTCTTGATGTGACACACCCGCTGCATCAACAATCAACCCAAACCAGAAGATCGCCGAGTGGGGTGGGAGCCTTGCTGCCCGCTTCATCATCTCGTTCAACGATAATTCGTTAAACCAAGTGAACGTCACCCGATCCGTGAAAGGTTGGAATATCCCTGGCCTTCGCTTAAAAACCTCTTTTTCGTGAGGGGAATTACCAATTACGACCGCTATGTTGGTCGTGTCAGGCAGAACGCGCAGGATGTTTTCGATAGAGCCAGCGAAATCAATATTGAGCGGAACAGCGGCATCGTCGGCGCTTAGAGACTGGAGTAACTGCTGATCAGCAGTTGTTAGCAACACCGGAGTAGGAGGAAAAAGACTCTGTCTAAACTGCTGAACGAAACTAACAGCCGGAGCGCCCATAGCGACGATAATGTCCGGTCTGCGGTCAGAAAACAGAGCGTGGAGGTAGCTGGCGAAGTCACGCTCACCTTGGCCGAAGAGCGCGGGCATGAGGGAAAGCTCATAAATGTCCAGAGGTCCTTTCCACTCGTCCTGCAGTTCAGCGCGGATCTGTCCTGTATAGTCATTCCAAGGCGCAAATTGCCGGCCATAAGAACTGATCAGCAACACACGCTTTGGTTCTGCCGTTGCTGCACTGAGGGTGGCGGAGAAAAGTGCAGCGACGCACACAACACGAATGACGCAATACAAAGCACTTGTCATATTGCAGCTGCCCTTTGGCAGCCCCATCGCATTCAGTATACCGCATCCTATACCGTCTGACACGCTGATGTCCGCTTTGGGTCGTTAGCGGACATTCGACTGCGGAACGTGGAGAGATTTCTTATTAGCGGCTGCGACCACGCCGGTTGGTTGCCTTGGCCTATTG
>JBAPZR010001035.1:0-5328 GCA_049285335.1 Xanthobacteraceae bacterium
GCGCTCTGCAAATAAGCCATCTCACTTTCGATTTTATCGCGCGGCAACAATCGCAGCCGGCTCACCAATATTGCCGCTTCGATCACGGCCGCCTGAGCGCGATTGAAGCCTGGAAATGGCTTATGCGCAGTTCGGCGTACCAGACGACAATGAAAACGGGGCCGCTCGGCGTCCTCGCTCACATCGGTGACGGCGAGTTCAGCGTGCGCGAGCGTGTTGGCAAGGCGCGGCACTGGAATTTCGTCACACGGCAAAGTCGGCCAGTTCGTTCGCCCCGTCAGACATCCTGCGAAGACACGGACATCGTCGGTAAAGTTTGCCGCGGCGAACGGCACCTCGCGTAGATTGCTGAGCGTCGTCGACGGATAGAACGGCGCAATAATCCAGCCATCTCCTTCGGCAATGATTCCGAGCGGCGCCAAGTGCATCCGTCCGGCCGCGCTCACCGTCGAAACGATGGTTTCTCGGATCATCGCCATGAACTATCGCTTCCGGGCGCGCAGCGTGTGACCGGCTTCAGCCAAACGCGTCAAATCTTCAGTCGCGATATCGGCAGCCGCTCCCCAATCAAGCGGAGCATCCTGGACATAGCGCTTACCAAGAAGCCAGGAAATCTCTGCCTTCATCAGTTCGGTGCCGAGATAGAAGGCATGCGCCCCGTCGTTTTCGACGCGGAGCTTGTCGAACAGGGCCATTGCGCTCTGAGCAACATGATGGCCATCGCGATTGTACACGTGGATGCCGTCGGGGCCGGTTTCGATACGAAAGTTCTCATCCTTCACCTCGGCGGCAAGTTCGGCAATTTCGGCAGGAGAATTGGCAAACGGTTTGCGGTCGTGGAGCGAGAGTAGGGCGCTGCTGTAATCTTTGGGCAGGCTTGCATCTTCGCGTGCCGCGAACATCATGCGTCGCGCGGCGTCATGTTCCTGAATGGTGCGCCTGGTGTGCGGGCTGACCTGAACGATAAGCAAATTCCTGATATGGAGCTCGGAACAGATGCCGAGAAGCGTTGCAGTGACGCCCCCGGAATCCGCGTCGGTCAGTTCGGTGAGATTTCCGGTGCCCATAAGAATTTCAGCCGTGGGTAACAGCCGGCGTAGTTCCGCGTAGCGTTGAAGCGAGTTCATGAAACCGAAATGGATCGGATCTAGGATCGGATCGAGGATCGCTCGAACTCCGAGCCCATCGGCGGCTTCCGCAGCGCGAATCAATGACGAGAGCTCGCCGTGAACCGCCGGGATCAGCACCGGCACCGCGCCCGTTTCGCTTGCCAGGGGAAGCGTATCTTCGGTCAGGCTCAGAAGAAACTGCGCGCCGGCCTTCGCCCCGCGTCGTAATTCTTCTGTGTTGGCGGAGTCTACGCTGACGGCATAGTTGTCGGCCCGCAATTCGCGCACCGCGTCTTCCAGGTGCGGAAACGGGGTATCCGGCAAACAACCGAGGTCGATGACGTCGGCGCCGGCCGCCCGCATCGCGACCGCGCGCTCCAGGATCGCCTCGACGGTCAGCGTGGTCGCGTCGACGATCTCGGCAAAAATTCTCATATCTTGCCGCGATAGATCGACGTGGCGCTCGAGCTTTCCAAAATACGATGGCAGATCCTTCAGTTCGTCTGGTCCACGTACGAACGGCACGCCGAATTCGCCGCTCAGGCGCTTGAGGTCGGCGCGGCAGCGGCCCGGCACCATGACTTTGGCGGCGTCGACCGGTCGCGGCAGGCGGCGCGAAATGATCGGTTCGGTCATCAGTGCGGCAACCTTTACACCGACATCAAACACCGACCACGTGAAGCCGAGATCGCCGCTGTCGAGGAGAACTTTTTCCAGCCGCGGCCGAGCAAGATGGCCGGTGAGGAAGAGAATGCTGTCAGCCATGCACTTCGCGCTTTAGGTCGTCCTGGTGTGAAGTCCCTACGGTTCTGCGGCCCACTCGCATAGAACTTCAAATCCAAAAACCACACTAGAATTTTAATTTGCTAGTGTTCCTTCGATTTCGAAGTTCGCTAACAGCGCGCCGCAAGCTGTGGCGAACTTCGGAATCGGGATACCAGTACCCCTGCATCCTAACGTATTGTCGCTAGGTCATCACTATTTGATCGAAACCCCAACCGGTGCGCCGCAACGGATCGCTGCGACCGCTGCCGCGTGCTCGCCAGGCCCCAAGATTGACGCGGAAATTGAACCCATCTGCAAATAACTGGGAAATGCCTCATCAACGAGACCCATGGTAATGAGGTCCTCGCATCGCGCGGGACCGGACGACAAGTCAGCGTGTTTGACCAGGATCAATCGATCGGCCCTGATCTGGGTACAGAGCCACGCGGCGAGGCTGTCGGAGGTCACGGTCCAGGACGGCGCGATGGCGGCTGCCGCGGAGACCATTCGCATCGGCATCCACACCGGAACCCGTCGTGCCGCGAGGCGCCGTTCTATGACCTCAACGGTATCCGCCGCCGACAGCAAATCATCAAAACTGATGAGGGCACGCCCATATTGCTCCATGGCGAGGAGGGACATGTCATGCGCGGCGCGATCGTCGAAGCCCATCCGGCCTTGGGCGCGCCGTACCGCGTCGGCAAAGGGCCCACCGCCGGGGACGATCACGACGCTGCCCGCACAGGACGCGAGCGCCCCGATCCAATCGGTCAAGACTTCAGAGAAAGCAAAACTACCGCCGAGCTTGACGACAACGGGGGTCATGAAAGCGCCCGTCACGTAGCTTTCGGATCGGCTGATACCGCGGCAGGAAAGAGCTGATGGACCTTGGCATTTTCCTTGGATTGACGGCGCACGATCTTCACGCCGACGCCACCCGGCCCCGCTTCGAGTTTCTCGGCGCGGACGGTCACGCTGGTCACACGACGATGGGTGAGGATGAGCGCGGCGACGCGCTCAGCGAGCGTTTCGATTAAGGAAATATGTTCTTGTGCAATGACCATGCGGATTGAATCGGTGATCAAGTCATAGGACACGACGTCGCGCATGTCTTCGGGCACATGCTCGGCCCGAAGAATTTGGGCGTCAACATCGAAACGCACGCGCTGCGGATGTTCACGTTCGTGCGCGTAGGCGCCGATACGGACCGGCAATATAAATTCGCGCACAAAAATCGTGTCGGTCTCCGCATCATCCTTTTGTGCATCCAGCGAATAACCGCGTGCGGCAAGCAGCCGATAGTCAACCTTTGCCGCAGACGCGACGCCGGCATCGATTCCGCGTGGCTCTTTTGGGATCAGCCCGCGCACAATATCGACTGCGTCAGGGTTGATGCGCGACGTTCGATCTTCGTTTGTGCACAGCGCGCGACGGAAGCCGAGCACGTCGGGCGCCGTCAACAACAACCGGGGAATGTCCGGCGCTTCCAACGAGCCCGCAAGCCCGGCCATCAAGCCGTGAGAGCGCGCCGCGTCGACAAAACGCCCGATCGCCGCGATGTCGAGATAATCAAACAGGCGCCCATCTTCTTTTTTGAAAGTATCGACCATAACGCCGGAAAAGCGGTTTTGCGCCATAAGCGCGACAAGGGATTCGTCAATGCCGTGATCGGCAAACATCACTCCGACCAATCTCGATCGGGAGGCGAGCGGGGAAAGCGCCTCAATCCGGTCTCTGCGCATTGTATGGGGATGAAGGCCCACTTTGATATAAGTCGCTCCGGCGTCGGCTAAGTCGGTCGCTCGGCGCAGGAGCTCTTCGGGTTTCATCGCGGGCTCACCGATGACCGCACTCACCGGCCGTTGCGCTGCGACCGCATCGGCGACCTTGCGGACCAAAGCGGGGCCGACAGAGCCAAACGCGGTGCGGACATCCTTCACGTCGACAATATCGGCGCCGTGACGCACGGCGATTTCGGCCTCCTGGGCGTCGGCAACGCTCGCCAGCATAAAGGTCACTGGAAAACTCCCTGGCCGCGCGCCCCCAGAAGGTCGAAGCGGATCAGCCAATCAATTGCACGTGACCGGCTTTCGTCGGTATTGCCGCGCATATCGCTCTTGACCGATATCACGCATCCGGTTTTGGCATCGCTCACCATGATATTCATGTTGAGGATTAGATTGGAAACCTTCTGAACCCAGCCGGTCACAGCGAAATCCGCGGCCACTTGACTCGCAAATTGCCCATCGCAGTCGTCGCAATTTCGTGGATCGGCAACGCGAGCTTGCGCGGCGACTAGCTCAATATCGACTACCGTCAGTAGCCCCGAGTTCGCCAACTGGTCCCGCAACGCAGCCAGGCGCGCGTCCTGATCATCACGCGGACCGAATGTCGCGCCTTCAAGGCTTGTGTCGACAAGCTTGTCGAAAACTGCAACTTTCGCCTCGACCGCATGGGCGCGGGCGAGAAGCATCCCGAACGACACGGCAATTGCGATTTTCAAGAACGCAAGCATGATAGTTACCTTAATGCAAATCTCCGAACAAACTTCGCTGTGCAGATAGCTTAAGGGTGCGATTGATCTGTTTGAGACGACAGGAGTGAAGGCGCCGTGATCCGTCTGATTTTTCTGGCTATATCGTTGTTCGTTGCTGCTTTGCCCGCAGTGCCAGCAAACGCGGTTGAGGTCAAGATCGGGTACCTTGGCCACGTCGATAAGATAACAACGATCTCGCTTATCGAAACGCCCGCCGCCAATGACGGCCTTGCCGGCGCACAGATGGCAATCGACGACAACAACACGACTGGCAGGTTTCTGAACCAGTCCTTCACGCTGCAACAGAGCCTGCTGAACGGTGATGATGATCCCGTTGCCGAGATGCGAAAGCTCGCTGACAGCGGCGTCTCCCTGGTCGTGACGAATCTGCCGGCGGACAGTCTCCTCAAGGTGGCAGACGCCGGACGCGAAAGGGGGATCGTTTTCTTCAACTCTGGTGCGACCGACGACCGTCTCCGCCAGGAAGATTGCCGGGCTAATGTGATCCATACGGCACCGACGCGCGCCATGCTCGCGGACGGACTGGCGCAGTATCTCGTCTGGAAGCACTGGACGCGGTGGTTCCTGGTTGTCGGTTCCCACCAACCGGACAAGCTATTTGCCGATGCACTACGCCGTTCGGCGGATCGTTTCGGTGCTCACATCGTTCAAGAGCGCGAGTTCAAAGACACTGGTGGCGCGCGGCATACCGACAGCGGACTGGTGCAAATTCAAAGCCAGATACCGGTTTTCACGCAATCGGCACCGGACTACGATGTGCTGGTTGCGGCCGACGAAAGCCAAGTGTTTGCCGACTATATGCCGTATCGAACCAGCCAACCTCGGCCAGTCGTCGGCTCGGCCGGACTGGAGCCGACCAGCTGGGATCCCTCATTCGGTGAGTTTGGTGCTCTTCAG
>JBAPZR010001036.1:0-2048 GCA_049285335.1 Xanthobacteraceae bacterium
AGCTAAGTTGCTGGTCGACAAGCTCGGTCCCGAATACTTCAAATTGATGGACGGATTGGAGCGAGTCGATCCGAAATCCAGTGAATCCAAGGAGTTTATGTCCATACTTTCAGAGCTTGATAAGAGCTGCACCAAGTAAAGCGTTTCGAGTGGCGGTCTTTCGGCCAAGCTATTGCGACGAACCTCTAAAATTGCTCAATTCGCAAGCCTATGATGGAGGTGATCGTGAAAGCTCGGCTGCTTCTCACCAGTGCATTATTGATGTTTGCGCAGATCCCAGCGCCGCAAGCACAAGTGACAGTCGACGTTGTCAAAATAACGTGCGAGCAGCTTCTGACGGCGGCACTCCCATTGACCTCGCGGGATGTCATTTTGTGGCTTAGCGGGTATTACCACGGCAAACACGACAACACGATCATCGAACCCGGCGCAATTGAAAGTGATGGGAACAAGCTCAACCAATATTGCTTCGAACACGGCGAAACGACTATCATGGACGCCGTCAAAAACATGGGATTGGGCAAATGATGCAGCTCATGCTCTCGCTTTGATGCCCTCCCCTCGTCGCTTACCGCCACCCTGGTCCGTAGAGGACATCGCCCTGCCTACGTTGTGAAGGACGGCGGCGGCAAAAGCTCGGCTATTTATATTGCGACGATCCGTCGCCAGCCGAACCCTAGGGAATAAAGCCGGAGGATAAGCGATCATCTTTGGCGACACACGTTGCGACCGCCCCGGGACGAACATCATACGGGGGTCAAAACGATTAATCCAAATCAATGTCGGGCATGCCGTTGTTTGCTTAAATGCGGGCGTTCCGCTCCAAGCCGCAAGTCTAAGATGGAGCGTTCGGTGCAACGATATTTCTTCACGATCCGAGATTCGGATCGGAGGGTTAAAGACGATCCCCATGGCACAGATTTGCCCGACGCTGCGGCTGCACTCTTTTTCGCGGAGCACACAATCAGCGAACTGCGTCACGGATTTGGCTACAACGATCCGCAACTGATAATGATTGTACAAGACGAGGGCCGTCACTCAGTTTGGTCATTGCCATTTCTTCCGGCATGCGCCTAGCTTTCGAGGAAAAGCTCGGCCGGCGTTCGGCAGCCAAGATGCTCACGAAAGACGAAGCGCGGCGAATTGCGGCGAACGCGGCGAAGCTGCCGCAAAGTCGAACGAGGCCCACCTGATAGATTTTCCGGGCTTACCAAAAATGCTCGGCCGCGACTTCAAGGAGAACGGCGACTACGAGTGCCAGTGCTTCGGTTTGCACCCAGAAGTTGTCGACAAAATCACCTTGATGACTGGATCGCGCATCCATTGCTGAATTTACCGAAGCGGGATGTTCCGAATTAAAAAGAGGCCGCCGAAGCGGCCTCCGCATATTTTAATATCCGTAGTCGCCCTGCCGCCCTCCATAGATGTCCCACGGACCATAGTGATACGGCTTACAGACACCGCCCTGAACGGTCCACCCTGGTCGGCAGCCACTTGCCGTATTCCACCCGCCACCGCCGTAGTAATTGTAGTAGTGCGGGTGATGGCCAACATAGACATGAACGCCAGGCGCACCAAAATAGACACCCTGCGCCATTACTGGCGCAGTGGTTCCAATTGCCATCGCGCCTACAAATCCCAGCGCAACGACTGTTCTCGCTAAGGTTCGCATTGCGTTGCTCCTTTTGGTGGGAGGATAACGCGGAAGTTCCTTGTATGGTTCCAGACAATGGAACTCGAGAAGATGCCGTTTGAAATCTCATCACGGGGGAACGAGTATTAGTTAATCGCTGTTTTAAATTTGACGGGCGCGCCGTTCCTTTTTTCCGCTGGCGGCGCTCGTTAAGCTCTTCATATTGCGCGGAGCTTTTTATTGATGCCCGATTGAACCTCAACTGAACGCCGCTTCCCAACGCCCTTGAAAAAGAAGCGGCGGCTCGCCGAAGCAAACCGCCACCTCCCTGTCTCCTCAAGGCCTTTGATTTAACTGCTCATGATTGGCGTTCATGATCCGCCAACAATGATCCCTTGGCGCCGAGTTCTGCTTC
>JBAPZR010001037.1:0-3840 GCA_049285335.1 Xanthobacteraceae bacterium
GTCCGTGGCCGGAAAACACGCCGGCGGTGCTCAAGGCGCTGCAGGACAATTGCGCCAAGGCGACCTTCTTCGAGATCGGCGAACATGCAACCTGGCGCCCGGATTTGACCAAAGAGCTCGTCGCCGCCGGCATGACAGTCGGCAGCCACACTTGGTCGCATAAGGACTTGGCGAAAAATCCCTATGCCAAGGATATCGAGCAGGCCAAGCAAGAGATCGAGATGGGCGTGAGCGCGGTGCACATGGCGGCCGCCGGCGGGCCGATCGCGCCGTTCTTCCGCTTTCCCGATTTGCAGCAGCCGCCTGAACTGATGACTTATCTTGGCACGCGCAACATCGCGACGTTTTCGACTGACATCGACTCCGGCGACTTCAGGATGCACAGGCCGGAGCAGGTGATTAATTCGGTAATGACCCAATTGGAAAAGCAGGGCAAGGGTATTGTCCTCTTGCACGATTTCCATCGCAATACGGCCGAAGCCTTGCCGGAACTGCTCCGACAGCTAAAGCTCGCCGGCTTCAAGGTTGTGCACTTGGTCCCGAAGGAGCAACTTACCACCGTTCCTAAATACGACGAGATGTTCGAACACCGGGAGAACTTATCATCCAGTGCTCAGCCGGCATCGGCCACAGCAACGGCAAATGTTGCGGCAGCACACCACAGAGGAAGCATGTATATGTACGTGCCAGCAAAGGGCCTTAGCCCGCACACACAGAAAAAAGGTGCTCTAAAGACCGGCACGCATTAGGCACAAAGAGTCTCTGCGGCCGCTCGTATTCGCTTTGCCATCCCGGCGCTACTCGGCTAAGCGTTCGAACGAGCTCACTGATTTTCAACTTAACCACCAAGCCCCGATTGCTAGAGTGATGAGTGTGAGGGGAATGCCCGCGCGGCAATAAGCCCAAAATGATATTTCAATGCCAGCGGCCTTGGCTCGTTCAGCAACAATGAGGTTGGCCACCGAGCCGACGAGTGTGAGATTCCCGGCCAAAGTTGCGCTCATCGCAATCACAAGCCAGATGCGATGTTGGTCGGTGAGGCCCAACACGAATGGTTTGAGTGCCAAGACTGCAGGCACATTGCTGATGATATTGGAGAGCACAGCGGTCATGACTGTCAGAACATAAACATTGTCGAGATGAAGGGCCTGGACAGAACCGATCACCTGTGGAGTCAACAGCTGTTTCTCTGCCGCCGCAACGACGACGAACAGACCGGCGAACATGAGAAGCAGCGAACCATCGATCTCCTGATAGACTTTGCGGGCCTTGATGGCGCGGGTAACGAGCAGCAGTGAGCCACCAAGGAAAGCCGCCATGGCCACTGGGACCCCAGCGAAGAACGCGACGATCACACCGAGTGTGACCAAAACTGCCTTGATCAGTTGTGGCTTATGCAGGCGAGGAGGTAGCGGCTTGGTCGTAAGCTGCACCGGCCGGCTGAACTCATTCCACCATAAGGTGGCAAGCAAGAGAACGACCAGTAAAAGTCCAACAAGGGCGACCGGCGTCAATGCGGCAGCAAATTTTGTGTAGGGGATGCGCGAGACCGCACCCACGATCATATTCTGCGGGTTACCGGTGATTGTAGCCGTGCTTCCACATTCGAGGCCATCGCGACTGCGAGCAGATAGGGAACCGGATTGCGCTGCAGTGACCGCGTCACCTCGATGACCAGTGGCGTCATGACGAGGCATACAGCGTCGTTGACGAGAAAGGCGGAAAGAACACCTGCGGTGACTGCGATAGTGGCAAGCAAAATCAGCGGTGAATGGGCATGTGCTAGCGCCCAGCCTGTGACGAGACGAAAGAAGCCGGAAAGCTTCAAATGAGCCACGACAATCATCATGCCGAGCAAAAGCGCGATCGTGTCGAGGTTGATCGCGCGATATGCGTCCTCAGGTGCGATCGCGCCAACCGCCATCATCAGCGCCGCGCCGCTCAGCGCGATGCCAGCCCGATCCAACCGGAAACCGGGAATGCGTCCCAACGAAACGCCCGTGTAGGTGAGAATGAAAATTATCGCAGTGGCAATCGTTGTCAGAGACATTACTCTGCCTCCGCAAGGTCGCCCTTGCAAACCCGTTTGCCTGCGACGGCTTCTTCCTTCGGCTGCCAGGTCTCCGGCATTGCTATCCAAAATAACGCCAGGCCCGCACCCGCTATGGCGGCCAAGGCGAGGAAGGCAGCGGTGTAGCCCGCCTTTACCACAATCAAGCCAGCGAGCGTCGTTGACAATGAAGCGCCTATTCCTTGCGCCGTCAGCACCGCGCCAAGAGCGACATTGAAGCGGCCCGTTCCCTCCATGAGATCGGCAACGATCAGCGGGAATAGCGCCCCATAAAGACCAGCGCCCACACCGTCGAGCAATTGCACGCTAAGGAGCCAATAGGGATCGTCAGAGAACGTGTAAAGCACGCCACGTATCGGCAGAATAAGAAAACCAACGAGGAACAGAGGCTTACGGCCCCAGCGATTGGCCTTACGCCCGACCAAGATCGCCATTGGCACCATAATGATCTGCGCCGCAACGATGCAGGCAGACATCAGCGAGGTGCCCAAATTCCTGTCCTGAAGCGCAAGTTTCTGCCCGACGAGTGGGAGCATAGCCGCATTGGCAAAGTGGAAAAGAACTGCGCACGCGGCAAATACCAAGAGGGGACGGCATGTCAGCAAGACTTGGAGCCCTGAGGGCTGATCTATGCCCTCGGTGGTGCCGTCATGCAGGCCGCGTGCGCGATCGTGATCGATTGCGGCGGCGGGAAGCATGAGCACACTGATTAGGCTCGCCATTGCCATAGCCGCGATGAGAAAGAAAACAACACTCGGTCCCCACACATACGCTGCAACACCAGCGAGGGTCGCGGCGAATGCGTTACCGGCGTGATTGAAAGCCTCATTGCGACCGGTGCGGCGGGCAAAGTGGGCGTGACTGACGATGCCAAGCGAGATGGCCGCGATGGCAGGGCCAAAGATCGAGCCCACTGCGCTCACAACGGCCTGTGAAGATGCCACGGCCAGAAACGACGACAGATAAGGAAGTACGAGCGATCCGGCTGTCACGACCAGTGCAGCCAAAACCACCAAACCGCGCTTGGCTCGGACCGCATCGACCACTGCACCGCTAGGAGTCTCTGCCAGAATGCCGGCAATGGCACTGATCGACATGACGATGCCGATCTCAGCCTCGTTCCAGTTCCGGACCGTCAACAAATAAATGGCAAGATATGGTCCAAGGCCGCCACGCACGTCCGCCAGAAAGAAATTGAGTGCGTCGAGCGCGCGCCAAGCTCGGCTGACCTGCATGGTGAAAAGCGGTTCTTATTACCGGGTTCGATTAATCGCCACCCTTAGGTAATGCTGGGCAGGTGTGGAGGTTCCTGGGTCCACTCGTTCCACTTTCGTAGGGCACTAGCGTGGATCTTGTTCGCCAAAGGCGATCGGCACGTAACTGCTGAAATGCTTTACGAGGAAGCGACACGCGCACAAATCTCCGTGTCGCTCGCAACCGTCTATAACACACTGCACCAGTTCACCGATGCTGGCCTTTTGCGTCAGGTCGCGGTCGACGCGTCTAAAACCTATTTTGACACGAACAATTCCGCTCACCACCACTTTTTCGTCGAGGATAAGAACGAGCTGCTGGACATTCCCCCGACCAATGTACTTGTCGGCAACATACCGACCCCACCGGAAGGTTATGAGATAGTCCGAATCGATATTGTAGTGCGGCTGCGCAGAAAGCAGGGATGAAGGGAGTGCGCACATTCCGAAATCTTTTGACGTCGACATACTCAGTTAAGTGTTCGATCGAGCGCGTGGTTATTTGGTGTTATGGTT
>JBAPZR010001038.1:0-2148 GCA_049285335.1 Xanthobacteraceae bacterium
CGGGCATATGGCTCGAAGTACGGGTGCTTTCCAAAATCGTAGCCCTGTGCCGCGAGCGATCGGGCGAACCAAGCGACGATGTGTGGAAGGCCGCCGATCTTAAGGGCCTCTCTAGCTGCGTACGAGAGCGGCAGCGGCGGAGCGCCCGACGGCGCCATCTTAGCGAACTCGTCTCGCGCCTTAAGCGCGCGAGCTGCGGCACGAATTTGCTCATTGGTAGGGTCGACGCCGTTCATCCAACGCCCACCGGTTACTGGGTTCGTCCGCTCCACATCGAAGCGATCTGGCGCCGTTGAGAGGATTCGCCTTGCCTGGCGCTCGTAGTGTGAAAGAACAGCCGATTGAACCATAATACGTCACCTCTTTGGGCCTATGTTGATGTCGATTGGGGCGGCGGTAGAGACCCGAGCTCCGCCGCTAGTCGAAGTATTTGCAGGTCGTTGATGTAATGGTGCGGTCCCGGTAGCTGGCTCGGGGCGGCCGCGCGCTTGTTTCTCTTGTTCGCGCCGCAGGAAGGACGGAATATCGAGATCATCGCCGGTGGGTAAAAATCTATTTGATCCGGGCTGCGCGAGGCCTTCGGAGGCCTGAACCGGTGACGACCGAACGATCACGGGTCTCTGAGAGATCGAGGTGCGGTCGGCCGCGCCTGCAGGATCAGCATCCTTGTTGGTGGGCACCTCATCAGAGACGGGGCTCGCGCTGCGCGTAAATTCCTTGACGGCAGCTGCTATAGACCCCGCAGCGGCGTCAAAATCCTGCTTCATCAAATCCCCACACCCCTTAGGGACATTTGACGCGCCCTCGGGGCGGCGCGCGTCAATGTCCTCGTTGTCCCCTGCATCAATTGTTTCAAATGGCATTTGATGCATTTGATCCATCTGGTTACTGCAGGCGCCGCCATAGGGGCCGGTAAACTCGTGCGCCCACGGCGTGGGTGCGGGGTTTGTGACGAGTCCCCTGCGCTTGTTCCGCCCCACCTTGACGTCTTCACTACGCAACCAGCCGACCGTGATCATCTCCTTGACTAGTGACTCGACATGTTTCGTCATGTCGCGGTCGCCCCAGTTTAAGCCCGTGGCCTGGCGAACGACGTCGAGCACCCTCGGTATGATGTACCTGTCAGAGCCCCCCTTCGATGAGGGGGAGAATGGCGGGTCTGCGTCGTGCGCAGCCATCAGGATGGCGCGCTTGGCCGCATCGTTCGTGGAGTTCGCGACAGGCGAAGTGCTGAGCTGTGCGACCGCGACTTTGTCGACGACCTGCACCCCGTCACCGTGAGGATAGGTCGGGGGTTCAGCATTAGGCAGGGTGTGCGAAACGAGTTGATACCACTGCGTATTGGAGGATGGTGGGGCCAAGTTGGTCTTGGCGTCTACGATCCGAAAATAGCGCCATAATTCACTATCGAGAACGCCCGCGAACTTTGAAGCTTCCTCCTTCGTCATCCGGGCGATTAAGAGCGCAACACGAGCCTGGTTGACAATTGCGCTGGCGCCGCCGATCGCATCGGTGTTTGTTAGGTCGCCATCCTTGCGCGTGTGGTGCACGATCAGAATAGCGCACTGGTGCTGCCGGGCCAGCCGCTTTAACCTTAGAAATACCTGACCCATAAGGCCGTTGTTGTTCAGTCCGGCGGGACAGAAGGTCCCAAGTGGATCAAGCACAACGATATCTGCCTTCGCTTCCGCAATGAGTCTATCGAGTAGGGCAAAGCCATCTTCGTTGATCCTCGCGGCGCTGTCGTCACCTGTCGTGAGCGTCCCATGACCCGGGCTGTCAACGCCGCGGATGAGAATGTTCGTTAGGTCAGCTCGGGGAAACTTGTGGTGGTGATAGGATGCGCTGAAGCGGCGCCGCAGTTCGTCGATATCGTCCTCACTGTTGATGTAAGCTGCGCGCTTCGGCTGTCCCCAAACCTTCTCGCCGAGAAAGTCACGTCCGGCAGCGGCAGCACAGGTCAGGGCAATTGCGTAGGCCGATTTGCCCCAGCCTCCCTTCGCGGCGAGAACAGTGAGCTCGCCCTTGATTAACTTCGTCCCATACTCCCACTGCCGATGGCGAGGGAGTTTGTCGGGATCGACTGTCTCGAAAGCCGGCGCTATCGCAGAACGCGGGGTTGCTACGGACGGGGCCGACGCCCAGCCC
>JBAPZR010001039.1:0-12735 GCA_049285335.1 Xanthobacteraceae bacterium
GCGCTTGGCTTCAACGTCATTGCGGGCGGCGGCAAGCTCGCTTTCGATCGCCGCAAGACGCCCGCGTTCGGCCAAGCGCCGCGCCGCGCCGGTTGGCGCGTGCGCCGCCGCGGCAAAGCCGTCCCAGCGCCAGAGGTCGCCTTCCAGCGAAACGAGCCGTTGGCCGGGCTTGAGCTCCTTGGCAAGGCGCTGACCGTCGGCGCGCGCGACAACGCCGATCTGCGCAAGGCGGCGGCCAAGTTCGGCCGGAGCGTTGACGTGGTGCGCGAGCGCCGTGGCGCCGGCAGGGAGCGCCGGATCGGCGGCATCGAAATCCGCGCCGCCCCAATGCATCGGCGCCGACGCGCCGACCGGCGCATCGAGATCGTCGCCCAAAGCGGCGCCAAGCGCCTTTTCGTAGCCTTCGACAACCGTGATGGCGTCCATCACCGGCGGCCAAAGATTCTTGTTCTCGACCGCGAGCAGCTTGCCGATCGTCCTCGCTTCGGTTTCGAGCCTCTGCACCGTGCGTTCCGCGGTGGCGAGTGGCGCCCGTGCGGCCTCGATGTCTTCTCGAGCCCGGCGATGCGCCGCTTCGGCGCCTTGCGTTGCGGCTTCCGCTTCGCTCAAGGCTGATTGTGCGCCAGCCAGTCTGGCCGCAAGCGCGGAAAGATCCGGTCCCTTGCTCTCGTTCGCAGCCAAATCGGCATCGATTTGGGAGAGCTCCGTTTCAAGCCGCGCGGCGCGTTGTTCGTGTTCGCGCAGAGCCGCCCGCAGCTGGTTGCGGCGCGCGGTGAGATGGGCGAGCGTTCCGGTCAGTTCGGCAAAGGATTTTTCCGAGCCGGCCAGCGCCGCCTCCGCCGCCGTCACGCGCTCATTCGCGCCACTGAGCCGGCTATCGGTTTCCTGCGACAGCGCGCACAGCGATGTCTCTTCGGCATCGAGACGATCGAGCGCCGCCGCGGCATCGGCGGCGAGCGCGCGCTCGCGGCTCAAGTCGTCGGCGAATTGCCCGATGCGGCGATCAAGCTCCGCGATCCGCTCCTTGGCGCGGGTCTCTTCGCGCTCGAGCGTCTCACGCGCGATCAAAAGCCGCTGCAGCGCGGCCGCGGCTTTGGCCTCGGTCTCGCGCAAGCCCGGCAGGGCGGCCGCGGCTTGCGCCTGCAGCGTCGAGGCTCTGGCCTGTTCACCGGTTCTCGCCGCAACGATTCGAACCGCTTCATCGCCGGCGCGTTGGGTCTCCTCGACCTCGGCGCGGGCGGCGACCCAGCGCAAGTGAAACAGCAGCGCCTCGGTGCGGCGCACCTGCGACGAGATATTGCGGTAACGCACCGCCTGGCGCGCCTGCGTCTTAAGCGCGGCAACCTGATTAGCGAGCTGGCCGATGACATCGTCGACGCGCGCCAGGTTCTGTTCGGCGGCTTTAAGACGCAGCTCCGCTTCGTGGCGGCGCGCATGCAGCCCGGAAATTCCGGCGGCTTCTTCGAGCACGCGCCGGCGCTGGTCCGGCCGCGCCTGGATGATCTCGCCGATGCGGCCCTGATGCACGAGCGCGGGCGAGCGTGAGCCGGTCGAGGCGTCGGCGAACAGCATTGCGACGTCGCGGGCGCGCACCTCGCGGCCGTTGACGCGAAAAGTCGAGCCGTGCTCGCGCACGATGCGCCGCGAAACCTCAAGCGCATCGAAATCGTTGAACGAGGCCGGCGCCTTGCGATCGCTATTGTCGACCGAGACGGCGACTTCGGCATGGTTGCGCGCCGGGCGCTCGGTATTGCCGGAGAAGATGACGTCGTCCATCTCCGCCCCCCGCATTGCTTTGTAGGAGGCTTCGCCCATCACCCATCGCACGGCTTCGACAAGGTTCGACTTGCCGCAGCCGTTCGGACCGACCACGCCGGTCAAGCCGGGCTCGATCACGAAGTCGGCGGGTTCGACAAAGGATTTGAAGCCGATGAGGCGCAGCCGCGTGAGCTTCATTCGCTGTTTACGTCCGTTTCCCTAGGCGGCAAAGGGAATCCTCCGACTGCGCGCCACAAGCTCATGCCGGGCGAGGGAGGAATGCCGCATCGGCGCGGAGAATGAATCGCCCGGACTCCAAGCGCAATAACGAGCTCTCAATTATCCAGACATTCAAGCTTTTCGCACCCGCCGGGCGGCGTCAAAATGAGCGGCTCAAGTCGGTGCGCCGGCGCAAAAAACCCTTATCCTTCCTTAAGATAGGGGTCGATCTCCTTCGCCATCTGATCGATCGAGATGTCGCCGACCAGCTTCTTGCCGTTGATGAAAAATGTCGGAGTCGAATTCACGCCGAGCTTGTCCACGGCGTGAGTTCGCACCGTTTGGATGCTGTCGAGCAGCTTCTGATTCGATAGGCACTTATTGAAATCGTCTTCGGTGATGCCGAACTGCTTGGCGATTTCCTTCAAGGGCTGCAGGGGCTCCTTGACGATCCAGTCGGCCTGTTTGGCGAACAAGGTCTCGACGATCGGCATGTATTTGTCGTTGCCACCGCATCGCGCCAGCATGAAGCCCGCGGCCGCCAGCGGGTCGAGCGGGAAGGCGCGGAGCGTGTACCGGACCTTGCCGGCGTCGATGTAGCGCTTTTTCAGTTCCGGGAACGTCGTCTCCGAGAAATGCGCGCAGTGCGGGCATGTCATCGAGGCATATTCGATGATCGTCACCGGCGCCTTGTCCGAACCAATCATAATATCGCCGTCCGGACCGCCATCGGCGAGGTCGGCGGGGGACGGGGCGTCGTCGGCGAGCGCCGGGCGTACGAGCGGCAGGATGAGGCCGGAAAATCCGGCGCCGGCAAAAGCGAACAGTGCGGTGGCTTTGGCGAATTCGCGGCGAGTGAGCGGCAAAGCTTTAACTCCCAGCTTTAACTACCATGGGGGCGATGCAACTTTTGCAACGACCGGGCGATCTTGCAGTAGCAATGTGGCATTAGCGCGCCTGTACGCCAAGGGTGGTGGAAGCGCGATATTTTCGCCCCTATCGCTCTTTGACGGCGGCGGCGAGCCGGGCTAGCGCCTGCTTCAATGCATCGTCGTCGATGTCGGACATCTGCTCGGCAAATCGGGCCGCCAAACCGGGATCGGCGGAGCGTTTGGCGCGAGGTTCGCGTCGTCGCAGCGGCGCTTGGCGAAATGCGAGCCTGCCGACCGCCCGCCAGCCGAGGAACCGGTTGACGCGTTCGCAGATCAGGGCGGCGAGGTGCTGAATTTCGATCGCCGCGGGTCCCTCGACGCGGAGCACCAGGACCCCGGCTTCGCGTTCTTCTCCGTCGGCCGGGCGCGGCCAGTTCAGCTTGATCGGCTCGCTATGGGCCGCAATTTCGGCGCCGACGATATCCTCCCAGCGCGTAACCAATTCCGCCGAAGCGAAGCCCTGCCGCGCGAAGGCATCCCCGACCACCTTGCCGACGAGTTCGCGAAGCGGTTTGACGAGCGGGCGAGGGGGCTTGTTCATGGCCTGACGCTCTGCCATCCGTCGAATGATGACGACACTAGCAGCGAAGCCGAGAGGCAAAAAGCCTTCATCGCCACGCTCGCCCGACCTGCTGGCCTGGTACGACCGTCATCGGCGCGCGCTGCCGTGGCGTGCGCCGCCCGGTAAACGCGCCGATCCATATCGCGTCTGGCTCTCCGAGATCATGCTGCAGCAGACCACCGTCAAAGCGGTGGCGCCCTATTACGCGCGGTTTCTCCAACGCTGGCCCGATCTGCCTGCGCTCGCCGCGGCGCCGCTTGACGATATTCTTCGAGCCTGGGCGGGGCTCGGTTACTACGCCCGCGCGCGCAATCTGCACGCTTGCGCCCGCGCCGTCGTTGATCGCCATGCGGGACAATTTCCGGAAAGCGAACCGGCGTTGCGCCAATTGCCTGGAATCGGCGCCTATACCGCCGCCGCCATCGCTGCGATTGCCTTCGATCAAGCCGCAACGCCGATCGACGGCAATATCGAACGCGTGACGGCGCGGCTTTTCGCCGTAACGACGGCTTTGCCGGCGGCCAAGCCCGAAATCGCGCGGCTGACATGCGCTTTGATGCCGCGCCGTCGCGCTGGCGATTTTGCTCAAGCCATGATGGATCTCGGCGCGACAATCTGTACGCCGAAGCGGCCGGCATGCTCGCTCTGTCCATGGAACAAAAATTGCGCGGCCTATTCGGCGGGCCAAGCCGAACAGTTTCCGATCCGTCTGCCCAAGCGCAACGGCCCGTTACGGCGCGGCGCAGCTTTCGTCGTAAGACGGGCCGATGATTTCGTCCTGCTGCGGACGCGACCGTCGCGCGGCCTCCTTGGCGGCATGGCCGAAGTGCCGACAACGCCGTGGTCGGCCGACTTCGACCAGAGCAAGGCGCTCGAGGCCGCCCCGCGTTTTGCAGCGGCGCGCAAGACCATCGTCTGGCGCAAGATCGGCGGCGTCGTGCGGCACGTGTTCACGCACTTTCCACTCGAACTCGCCGTCTATCGCGCCGAAGTCCCGCGCACGGCGCCGGCGCCGGACGGAATGCGATGGATCGCGATTTCCGAACTCCGCGACGAGGCGCTGCCGAGCGTCATGCGCAAGGTCGTGGCGCATGGTCTCGGCGCCAAACGAATGCGCTTCCCACTTGCTTGAATCGCATTTCTCGCTTGCCGCAAGCCCATTACGCGGCACATCAATCTCTGTTTAGAATGAGGGTTCTTCGACGAGGCGTCTCATGGCGAGTTACCAGCTCACGATTAACGGCACCGAGCGCACAATCGAATCGTCGGATCCCGATCAGCCGCTCCTCTACGTGCTGCGCGGTCTCGGACTCACCGCTACGAAATTCGGTTGCGGTCTCGGCCAATGCGGTGCCTGCAGCGTACTTCTCGACGGCCGCGCCGCGCGATCCTGCCTCGCGACGATTGCGAACGCGGCTGGAACGTCCGTTGTCACCCTCGAAGGACTTGGGTCGATCTCCGCGCCGCATCCGGTACAAGCGGCCTTTATCAAAGAGCAAGTGCCCCAATGCGGCTACTGCACCAGCGGGATGATCATCGGCGCCGCGGCGCTTCTTGCGGAAAAACCAAAGCCCACCAAGGACGACATCCGCGCGGCACTTGAGGGAAATCTTTGTCGGTGTGGAACGCATACGCGGGTCATGCGCGCCGTGATGAATGCCTCGGGACAGGGAGGCTAATATGACCGCACGGGGCGCACCCCGCCGATTGACTCGCCGTGCGGTCTTAAGAGGCGGCGCGCTCACGGTCAGCTTTGCACTCGCCGGTTTGCCAACCCCCATCCTCGCCGAGGATGCCGCAGCTCCGCCGCGGTCCGTCGACCCCAGCGACGTAGACTCCCTTTCTATCGATCAATGGCGATGGCACCGTGACCCTGTTCACCGGCAAGGTCGATCTCGGCCAGGGGCTTCGCATTGCCATGCGCCAGATTGCCGGCGAAGAGCTCGGGATCGGCGTCGACGTGATCAAATATGTCGAAGGCGATACGGCGCTCACGCCGGATCAGGGACGGACATCCGGCTCGAACGGGATTCAGCGCGGTGGCATACAGATTCGGCAAGCCGCTGCGACTGCTCGTCAAGCGCTGATCGACCTCGCCGCGCGACGGCTCAATGCGAATGTCGACGAACTCGTCGCAAGCGACGGCGAGATACGGTCGAGGAGCGGCGGCGCCGGCATTCGGTTCGCCGATCTAATCGGAGGAAGCAAATTCAATCTGAAAGTCGATGCCAAAGCGCCGTTGAAAGATCCCGCGACCTATAGCTTGGTTGGCAAACCTATTCCCCGGCCCGATGTGCCCGCCAAATGCACAGGCAGTTTCACCTATGTGCACGATTTCAAATTGCCGGGCATGGTGCACGCGCGCGTCATCCGGCCTCCGGCGATCGGCGCGAAGCTCATCTCCGTTGACGATTCCTCGATCAAGGATCTCAGCGGCGCGGCTGCAGTGCGGATCAAGGATTTTCTGGCGGTCATTGCCGAGGATGAATGGACGGCAGTGCGCGCGGCCCGCGCGCTGCGCGCTCAATGGAGCGACTGGTCTGGCCTTCCCGCCCAGGACAAGCTCATCGAAACCATACGCGCCAATCCCGCTACGACCGACGAGACGCTGGTGACCCGCGGACAGCCGGCCCCCGGCGGTCCGCCGCCCGCAGCAATGATGCGCGCGGCGAGCTTTTTCTGGCCGATGCAGAGCCACGGCTCGATCGGCCCGTCCTGCGCGGTGGCCGACGTGCGAGCCGATAGCGCCACGATTTGGACCGCCTCGCAGGGCACTCACGGCAATCGCAAAACTTTCGCTCGCTTCCTCGGCCTGTCGGAAGAAAATGTGCGGCTCATCTATCTCGACGGCTCCGGCTGTTATGGCATGAACGGGCATGAAGACGCGGCCGCCGATGCGGCGATCCCGTCGCGTACGGTCGGGCTCCCGGTGCGGGTTCAGTGGTCGCGTGCCGACGAGCTCGGCTGGGATCCCAAAGGTCCGCCGCAACTCCTCGACATTTCCGGCGCGGTCGATGCGAGCGGCCGCATCACGGCGTGGCGCACGGAGGCTGCCGCAATCGACGCGGGGGCTGCCGGACATTCCACTCCTCGCACCGGCAGCCGCTGGGCTCGACAGCGTGCGCGGCCTCCAGCCGGGATTGATCTCGCAGAATGCCGATCCGCCCTATGCGGCGGATCACGTCGAGGTGCTCGTCCACTGGCTTGAAGACGCCCCGCTCCGCCCGGCGCCGATCCGCTCGCCTGGCAAGCCCGCCAATTGTTTCGCTGTCGAAAGCTTCACGGACATGCTCGCCGACGCGGCAGGTCTCGATCCCGTCGAGTTCCGGCTACGCCACCTCACCGATCCACGGGGCATCGAGGTGATCAAGCGCGCGGCGACGTTGATGAATTGGCAGCAGCGGCCATCGCCAGGCCCGAACACGAACGCGGCATTGATGCAAGGCCGCGGTTTTGCCTACATCCACTACAAGCACAGCGAGACCTATGTGGCGATGGGTATGGAGGTTTCGGTCGAGCGCGCGAGCGGTCGCATCAGCGTCGAGCGGGTCGCTTGCGCGCATGATTGCGGACAAATCATCAACCCCGACGGCGTGCGAGCGCAGGTCGAAGGCGCCATCCTGCAGACGCTGAGCCGCGTGCTGATGGAGGAGGTGCAGTTCGATCGCTCGCACGTGACGAGCCTCGATTGGAACACCTATCCGATCATGCGTTTCGGCGATGTTCCGAAACTCGATATCGCGCTGGTGGATCGGCCAACCGAACCGCCGCTCGGGGCCGGCGAGGCCGCCTGCGCTCCAGTCGGCGCGGCGCTCGCCAATGCCGTCTTCGATGCGACGGGCGTGCGATTGCGCCAAGTGCCATTCACGCCGGCGCTTCTTCTGACAGAAATGAACGCTCGTTGGTAAGGGAGGTTCGTAATGGCGCGGAAATCGTATTGGAGCTTGGCGGCCATAACTGTCGCCACGTCTTTGCTGGCACTGCCGATACGGCTCGATGCCCAGACCCAAGAGGCAACCGCGACCCAAACTGCGACGCAAGTTGCTATCGATGACGACGATATCGGCGGCGTGGTCCGTGGGCCCAGCGGACCGGAGGCCGGCGTCTGGGTAATCGCCGAAACGCGCGAGCTCCCGACCCGATACGCCAAAATGGTGGTGACCGACGACCAAGGCCGCTACGTCGTCCCCGATCTGCCGAAGGCAAAATACCAGGTCTGGGTTCGCGGCTATGGGCTGATCGATTCTTCGAAAATGGACGCCGTCCCCGGCCAGCACGTCGATCTTACCGCTGTTGCGGCGCCGAACGATGCCGCCGCCGCGCAATATTATCCGGCGATCTATTGGTATTCGATGTTGAAAATCCCAGCTCCCGATCAGTTCGGCGGCAAGAGCGATATTCCGGCAAACTTCACGCAGGTCGATTGGCTCACCACGATCAAGAATCAGGCGTGCGTCGGTTGTCATCAGCTTGGCCAGCTCGCAACGCGGACGATCCCCGCGGCATTGGGGCACTTCAAAAACGGCGAAGAAGCATGGGCGCGGCGCGTCCAGTCCGGTCAGGCGTCTCCGCTGATGGTCAATCCGCTTGCCGGCAAATTCGCCGGCGTGCCGTTTAAGTATTTCGGCGACTGGACCGATCGCGTCGCCGATGGCGAATTGCCGTTTGCCAAGCCGCCGCGGCCACAGGGTATCGAGCGCAATATCGTTATCACGACGTGGGATTGGGGGAACGAGAAGCAATACCTTCACGACCTGATCTCGTCCGACAAGCGCGATCCATCCGTCAATCCCTATGGCTTGCTCTATGGTTCGACGGAATATGCGAGCGATCACCTGCCGGTTCTCGATCCGAAAACGTCGAAGGTCACATACATCACGCCGCCTGAGGGCGCGGATGTGCCCGAGGCCTTTGGCCCGGGACACGCAGCCATCGAGAAGCCGCTGGCGGCATCGGCCTATTGGGGCATGGAACAGATCTGGGACACCAAGTTCGACAATCACAATGACATGTTCGATGCCGAGGGCCGGGTCTGGATGACCGGAACCAATCACGCCCCAGGTACGCCGGCGTTCTGCAGAAAAGGTTCAAGCAATCCGTACGCGAAGGCCTTCCCGCTCGACAGCAACGAACGCCAATTGGCGATGTTCGATCCGAAAACGAACAAGTTCACGTTCATCGACACATGCTTCGGTACGCATCATTTGCAATTCGGATTCGACAAAGACAACACGTTGTGGACGAGCGGCGGCGGCCCGGTGGCCGGTTGGCTCGACACTAAGGTTTTTGATGAGACCGGCGACGCCGAAAAGGCGCAGGGTTGGGCGCCATACGTGCTCGACACCAACGGCAACGGCAGGCTCGACGATTACACCGAGCCGGGCCAGCCGATGGATCCCAGCAAAGATATGCGGGTGATCGGCGGATCGGGTAGCTACGCGGTCATGCCGAACCCGGTGGACGGCTCGATCTGGTACACGGTCAACGTCTTCGCCGGCCGCAGTGGCGTGCTGCGGTTCGATCCCAACACAAAGCTCTCGGAAATCTACTATGTTCCGATGCCGGGCTTCGGCCCGCGCGGCGGGGATATCGATTCAAAGGGCGTGGTTTGGATTTCGCTCGCCAGCGGTCATCTCGGCAAATTCGATCGCTCAAAATGCAAGGGGCCGCTCAACGGTCCGACTGCAACCGGCGATCATTGCCCGGAGGGGTGGACCTTCTACAAATATCCGGGACCTGGTTTCAAAGGCATCGGCGACAACAGCGCCGAGGCGAGCTACTACACCTGGGTCGATCAGCACGACGCCGTCGGTCTAGGCAAGGATGTGCCGATCTCGACGGCCGACGAGAACGACGGCTTCGCCGCGCTTGTCGACGGCAAGATGGTCATGCTGCGCATCCCCTATCCGATCGGGTTTTATGCGAAGGGGCTCGATGCCCGGATCGACGATGCGCAAGCGGGTTGGAAAGGCAGAGGCCTGTGGTCGTCGGAGGGAGATCGGACGCCATGGCTGAAGGAGGGCGGCGAAGGCATGACGCCGATCGCCGTTCACATTCAGGTTCGTCCCGACCCGCTGGCGCACTGAGGGGCCGTCCACCGTCCCGAGCAGGAGCGTCTTTTGCCCAAAACGGCGCAGGGGATCGTTGGTGATCCCCGCGCTGGATATCCTTGCGCTTAATTGATCGGAGCCGCACCCATCTCGGCGCGAACTTGCGCGCGCAGGGCATCGATCAGCTTTAGTCCCTGCGGCGTTTCCACGTGCCAATAGGTCCAGCCATTGCAGGCCTCGAGCCCCTGCGCGATCGCGCCGATGCGATGGATCGAGCCGACCGCTTCGCCCAGCGCCAGCGCTCCGTCGGCGCGAACGAGCGCCCGATGCCGCCGCCTGGCATCGACGAGGCTGACGCCGGGTGCAACGAGACCGCGCTCGATCAGCGCGGCAAACGGCACGCGCGGCGCTTCGCGCGCGGTCATGAACGGAGCCAGCGCCGGTTGCGACAGTGGCTCGATCGCCGCGATGCGCCGTTCTGCCGCCGCGGCATAGTTTGAATCGCGCTCGATGCCGATAAATCGCCGGCGCAAGCGCCGGGCGACGGCGCCGGTCGTTCCGGTGCCGCAAAACGGGTCGAGCACGAGATCGTCCGGCCGCGAGGCGGCGAGTATAATGCGCGCGAGCAAGGCTTCGGGCTTTTGCGTCGGATGCAGCTTCTTGCCGTCACGGCCCTTGAGCCGCTCCTCGCCGGTGCACAGCGGGATGAACCAGTCCGATCGCGCCTGAATGTCGTCGTTACCGGCTTTAAGCGCTTCGTAGTTGAACGTGTAGTCGCGCTTGGCCGCATCCCGCGCCGCCCAGATTAGGGTCTCGTGCGCATTGGTGAAGCGGCGGCCGCGGAAATTCGGCATGGGATTGGATTTGCGCCAGACGATGTCGTTGAGAATCCAAAAGCCCATGTCCTGCAGCAGAGCTCCGACCCGAAAGATATTGTGATAGGAGCCGATCACCCAAAGCGTGGCGCTCGGCTTCATGACCCGGCGGCAGGCCATGAGCCAGGCGCGGGTGAAATCGTCGTAGGCGGCGAAGCTTGCGAACTTGTCCCAGGCATCGTCGACGGCGTCGACGCGAGAATCGTCCGGCCGCTTGAGGTCGCCTTGCAGCTGAAGGTTATAGGGCGGATCGGCGAAGACGAGATCGACCGAAGCCGCCGGAAGCTTGGCAATCTCGGCCACGCAGTCGCCGGCAAGGACGCGCGGGCAAGCGGTCGGCTCAAAACTGAAGCGGGGCGCCCTAATGGACGCCCCGCGACGCGACTCAACCATGACTCAGAACTCTGACTCAGGCGACGCGGTCGGCGACGCGGGACCTACAAACCGACGGTCGCGATCATGCCGCTGCAAGGTAAAAATCGGCTTAACCGCGCGCGCCTGTTGCTAGGCAATAAATGCCGGGAGATACTTTGTTAATCGCGGTGAAAGGTGCTCTAATCGCTCGGTAGGCAGGGATGATCGATGCCAGGGATCGACGAGGCCAGAGAATTTGTGCCGCTGAAAATCGCGGTGCTGACGATCTCCGACACGCGCTCGCTCAAGGACGACAAATCGGGTGCGCTCTTGGTGCAGCGCATCGTGTCAGCCGGACATTTTGCCTCCGAACGCAGCCTTGCGCCTGACGATGTCGAGGCGATCCGCGCCAAGGTGAAGACCTGGATCGCGGACCCGATGATCGATGTCATCATCACCACCGGCGGCACCGGCTTCACCGGCCGCGACGTGACCCCGGAAGCGATCGAGCCGCTGTTCGAAAAGAAGATGGACGCATTCTCGGCGCTGTTCATGGTGGTGAGCTTCCCGAAAATCGGAACGTCGGCGGTTCAGTCGCGCGCCACTGCAGGGGTCGCCGGCTCGACTTTTATTTTCTGCCTGCCTGGCTCGCCCGGCGCCTGCAAAGACGCCTGGGACGAGATTTTGGTGCACCAACTCGACTATCGTTACGGGCCGTGCAATTTCGTCGAGATCATGCCGCGACTCGACGAGCACCTGCGCCGACCGAAAGCCAAGGGCGCGACGGCTTAAACTGCAAGAAGCCATTTCTCGGACGCGGTGCGTCGATAGATGTGCCGCAGAGGCGGGATCGTTCCACGCTCCGCGCATGCGAAGGTAGCGGTCCAGCAGCGCACCATTTCATGCTGCGCTGCCGGCCCGGGAAACCGGCGCCGACTACAATTCCAAATCATAGTACTCGCTCACGACCGGCTGACCCCAGCTTTGGTGCGGTTCGCTGCCCGTGAGCTTGAAACCGGCTTTTTGATAAATGTGCCGCGCCGCGCCAAGCACGCTATGCGTCCATAACGTGATCCTGCGGTAGCCGGCGCCCCGTGCAAAGCGAATAGCTTCGTTGGTCAGCCGCGCGCCGAGCCGGAGCCCGCGCGCTTTGGGATCGACCAGAAGCAAGCGGAGCCGCGCGACATCGGCGCTATCCTTCGCCAGCATCACCGAGCCGACATTTTCGCCGTCCATTTCGGCAATCCAGCAGCGTTCACTGCGCGCGTCGTATTTGTTGACGAAGTCGGCGACGATCTGCGCGCAAACGCCCTCGAACGGCTCGCGCCAGCGATATTCCTGCGCGTAGAGTTCGGCGTTGCGCCTGACGATCCAGCCGAAATCGCCGGGCCGGGGTGCGCGCAAAATATAATTTCTCCGCTTGTCCGGTTCGGCCGCCGGCCTGGCCTCTAGCAAAGTCTCGATCGTGTCCATGGCCGCGATCAGCCGTGCCTGATCCGCCGGCGACAGCTTAGCGAGCATATGGCCTGCGCTTTGCTGCGAGCGGCTCTCGATCGGGGCAAAGGCTTTCTTGCCGAGGGCCGAGAGCGCCAGATGGCTTTGACGGGCATCCTTGCGCGAGGTTCTTCGTTCGATGAGCCCGTTTTTTTCGAAATTGTGCAAAACGCGGCTCAAATAGCCGGCGTCGAGGCCGAGCGTGCGCGCGATTTGGCTCGCCGTCGGCGAACGATGGCTTGAGATCTCGTAAAGGATGCGCGCCTCGCCGAGCGAGTAGGGGCTGTCGAGGAAGGTCTTTCGCAGGACGCCGATCTGCCGCGTGTAGAAGCGATTGAATCGGCGAACCGCCGCGATCCGCGCTCGGTCGTGATCTAATGTCGCCATGCCTCCAGGGTCGGCCAGATAGTTGACTAAGTCAAGTATTTGGCCCTCCCACTATCACGGATGTTCCGCAGACAATTTGCAGGGGTTTTGCGTCGGTTTGCGTT
>JBAPZR010001040.1:0-15044 GCA_049285335.1 Xanthobacteraceae bacterium
GGCGTTGCTCGGAGAGATCGATCTCCGGCGCCATCGCGCCTTCGGTGCGCACGCCGCGCAGCGCGATCCCGAACGCCTGGAGCGGGTGCTGCATCATCGCTTCGGCCGCGGTCGCCTCGTAGCCGCAGTGCGCCATGCAGTTCGCGCACTTCTCGTAGCGGCCGGTGCCGTAGGCGTCCCAATCGGTCGTCTCCATCAATTCCGTAAACGTCTCGGCGTAGCCCTCGCCGAGCAGGTAACACGGCTTCTGCCAGCCGAAGACATTGCGCGTCGGCATGCCCCAGGGTGTGCAGTGGAATTCCTGGTTGCCGGCGAGAAAGTCCAAGAACATGCTGGAATGCGTCAGATTCCAGTTCTTGCCTTCGCCGAGCGCGAACACCTCGCGGAACAGCTCCTTGGTCTTACGCCGGTTGAGAAAGTGCTGCTGGTCCGGCGCGCGCTCATAGGCGTAGCCGGGGGAGATCGAAACGCCGACGCCGAGCTCTTCGGTGAGGTCTAGAAACTTTGCGATATCTTCCGCCGGATGGCCGTCGAAGATCGTGCAGTTGACGTTGACGGCAAAGCCCTTGGCCTTGGCGGCCTTGATCGCGGCCACCGCCTTGTCAAAGCCGCCTTCCATGCAGACCGACTTGTCGTGGTGTTGCTTGATGCCGTCGAGATGGACGGAGAAAAACAGATAGGGCGACGGCTCGAACAGGTGCAGCTTCTTTTCCAATAGCAAAGCGTTGGTGCACAGCGAGACGAACTTCTTGCGCGCGACAATGCCCCTGACGATGTCGCCGATCTCCTTGTGGATCAGCGGCTCGCCGCCCGGAATCGCCACCATAGGCGCGCCGCATTCATCGACGGCGTCGAGGCATTCCTGCACCGAAAGGCGCTTGTTGAGAATGGCGTCGGGATAATCGATCTTGCCGCAGCCGAAGCAAGCCAGATTGCAGCGGAACAGCGGTTCGAGCATCAGTACGAGCGGGTAGCGCTTGCGTCCTGCCAGACGCTGACGCATCACGTAAGCACCCACCGCGACTTTCTGTCGTAAAGATACACCCAAGGCTTTATCCTTCTTGTGGTCGTTTCGTTGTTTTGCGAAGAGGCGTCTTACGGGTTTCCCGCGGCGTTCTCGGCCACGTTTTTTTCGCCGACGTTTTTTTCGCCGACGTTTTTTTCGCCGACTTGGCTCAACGCGCCTCCATCGGTCAATTCCGGCGGCAAACGGAACTCGATGGTCTCGTGACGTCCGGTCAGCTGGCTGACATCGACGGGGTTAAGCCGTCGCAGCGCGTCGATGACGTCCTCGACCAATACTTCCGGCGCCGACGCGCCGGCCGTGATGCCGACTGTCTTGGCATTGCGGAACCAGCTCGGATCAAGCTCGCTGCCGTCGGCGATCAAATAGCTTGGCGTGCCGGCTTCTTCGCCGATCTCGCGCAAGCGGTTCGAATTGGAACTATTCTTGGCTCCCACAACGAGGATAACGTCGACGAGCTTACTTAGTTCGCGCACCGCGGTCTGGCGGTTCTGCGTCGCATAACAGATGTCGCGCGTCTCGGGTCCGACGATATTGGTGAAGCGGCTGTGCAGCGCGGCGATGATGCCGCGCGTATCGTCCACGCTCAGCGTCGTCTGCGTCACATAGGCGACCGGCGTATCGGACGGAATGTCGAGCTTGGCGACATCGCCTTCGGTCTGCACCAAGGTTACCGGGTCGGCGATCTGGCCCATCGTGCCTTCGACTTCGGGATGACCGGCATGGCCGATGAGAATGAGGCGGCGTCCCTGGGCAACATAGCGTTTGCCCTGGTTGTGAACCTTGGTGACCAGCGGGCAGGTCGCGTTGAGGACCGGGAGGTTGCGCGACGCCGCTTCCTCCTCGACGCTTTTGGCGACGCCATGGGCGCTGAAAATGGTCACTGCGTTCGGCGGAACCTCGGAAAGATCCTCGACGAAACGCGCGCCCTTCGCTTTGAGGCTTTCCACCACATGCTTGTTATGCACGATTTCGTGGCGCACATAGACGGGCGGGCCGAACTTCTGCAGTGCTCGTTCGACGATTTCGATGGCGCGCACGACGCCGGCGCAGAAGCCGCGGGGTTGGGCGAGTATGACCTTCATCAAAGTCCTCCGGTTCATGACCGGTTTGCGTTGCTGCGGCGTGGTGCCGCAACGGCGCCGATCGAACGGCCGATTTGCGGTTATGTAAGTCTTGGCGGGGTAACGCGGTAGTCGCTCAAAACGTAACCCTTCAAACGATGGCTCCCAGAGAAAACGACGCTCCCAGAGAAAATTTCCGCTTCGGGCTTCGTTTAGCTCCGGCTCGGTTCGTAATCGGGTCGCAACTGGGTCGTACTCGACCTGTATTGACCCTGTTCACGGTTAACTTGGCGCCAAAACCACCGTTAGCAAGACTAGGCCATGCAAAACGGTCCAGTAAAACGGCCATCTAAAATGCCCGTCAATGGCCGTCGACAACCCGCCCAGACCTACCATTGAGCGGAAATACGGTTCCTTGTCCAGCATGGGTATGCATTTTGGTCAATGGTATTAGGAATATATCCAGGATTTCACTTTTGTGGCATTCAGGGCATCTAAGGCCGGGCTGAATGGATCGATTTGCCTCCATTTTGCCTTTCTCTTAACGCCTCAAACGACGCCGCAATCAGCGATGCCCAGCTTCGCTTCCCAGTCCACGCTGACCTCTTCACCCCGCTGACATCCATGAAAATCATCACCGCCTTCGTTGTCCGCGCGATCCAGTTCTGCGCGCAACATGCTTGGCCGGTGATCGGCCTTTCGCTTCTGCTGTGCATTCTGTCGTCCTGGTATGCGGCGACGCATTTCGCCATGACGACGGATATCAATCAGCTGATTTCGGCGAACATTCCGTGGCGGCAACGCGAAGCGGCGATGGAGAAGGCGTTTCCACAATTCGAATTGATAGTCGCCGTCGTCAATGCGCCGACGCCTGAGCTTGTGGAAGCGGCAAGCGCGGCGCTGGCGGATCGGCTGTTGCAGCAAAAGGATCTTTTTCACTCCGTCCAGCAGCCCAAGGGCGGCAGCTTTTTTGCTCAGAACGGACTTTTGTTTGAATCGACCGACGATCTCAAACAGCAAATGAGCATGCTCGCCCAGGCGGAACGCCTGGTGCAGGTGCTTGCTGGCGATCCATCGCTGCGTGGCGTTATCCAAACGCTGCAATTCGGTCTGCTCGGCGTGCAGGGCGGCCAAATTTCGCTCGACGCCATGACCTGGCCGATGACGCGCGGCGCCGAAACGATCGAAAAGGTCAATGCCGGGCAGCCCGCGACCTTCTCCTGGCATGAGCTCGTTCAAGGCGCCCGGTCCAAGCCCGACGATCTCCTGCGCTTCCTGGAAATCCGGGCGACGCTCGATTATTCCGAGCTTGAGCCCGGCAAGCGCGCGACGGACGCCATACGAAAAGCCGCGGCCGATCTCGATATTGCATCCAAATATCACGCGCAGTTGCGCCTGACCGGGCCGGTGCCGATGGCGGATGAGGAATTCGCCACGATCAAAGAGAATGCCGTTCTCAATGCCACGGTGACGATCGCGGTGGTGCTTTTCATCCTGTGGCTGGCATTGCGCTGGATGCGCATCATTCTCGCCGTGTTTGTCTGCATCGCCATCGGACTATCGATAACCGCCGCGGTCGGCCTGTTGATGGTGGGCACGCTTAATCTGATATCCGTCTATTTCGCGGTTCTATTCGTCGGGCTCGGCGTCGATTTCGGCATTCAATTCAGCGTGCGCTACCGTGCCGAACGGCATGAGATCGACAATCTGCGCGAGGCGCTGTTGCACGCCGGCCGCCGCGCCGGCGCCCCGCTCACGCTCGCCGCCTTGGCGACCGCCGCCGGTTTCCTGTCGTTCCTGCCGACGGTCTACAAAGGCGTCTCCGAGCTCGGGCTGATTGCCGGTATCGGCATGCTGATCGCGTTCGCCACCAGCATCACGCTATTGCCGGCGCTTCTAAGCGTACTCAAGCCGCCGAGCGAGCCGCGCCCGCTCGGCTATGCGAAGCTTGCGCCGGTCGATCACTTCCTGGCGCGGAATCGCATGCCGATCCTGATCATAACCGGTCTCGTCGTCGCGTCAGGATTGCCGCTTCTGTTTTGGCTGCGATTCGATTTCAATCCGATCAATTTGCGCAGCCCGAAGACCGAGGCGGTTGCGACCTACCTGGCGCTCAAGGACGATCCCGACAGCGGCACCAACGACATCCAGATTTTGGAGCCATCGCTCGCGGAGGCCGATCGGGTGGCGGCGCAGCTTCGCAACTTGCCCGAGGTCGCGCGCGCCCTGACGCTGTCGAACTTCATTCCCACCGATCAGCAGCAGAAACTGCCGCTGATCGAGAACGCGGCCAAGACACTGCTTCCCGTGCTCAATCCGACGGCGCCGAGCCCGCCGCCCACCGACGCGCAGAACGTCAGCATGATGGGTTCAACGATCGATGCGCTTAATCGGCTGGCCGGCGACGGCAACAGTTCCGGCGCGGTGGCGGCGCGGCGCTTGGCGACCGCGATGACGGCGCTTTCGAAGGCCGACCCGGCCGTGCGGGAGCGCGCGCAAGAGGTCTTCGTACAACCGCTGCGCATCGCGCTCGACGACTTGCGCAATTTGTTCAAGGCCCAGGAGATCACGCGCGCCAATCTGCCGTCGGATCTGGTCAGCCAGTGGGTGACGTCCGACGGTCAGGCGCGCATCGATGTGGCCCCCTCGGGCGATTCCAGCAACAACGAAGTGCTGCAAAAGTTCGCGCGAGCGGTCCAGTCCGTTGCGCCCAACGCCACCGAGGGACCGATCTCGATCCTGGAGGCGCGGCGCGCCGTTGTCACTGCGTTCATCGAGGCCGGCGCTTGTGCGCTTCTGTCCATCGGCATTCTGCTGTGGATCACGCTGCGCCGTTTCGGCGACGTGCTGCTGACGCTGGTGCCGCTGTTGCTCGCTTGCGTGGTCACGCTCGAGATTTGCGTTCTGGTCGACCTGCCGCTGAATTTCGCCAATATCATCGCGCTGCCCCTGCTGTTGGGTGTCGGCGTCGCATTCAAGATTTATTACATCATGGCTTGGCGCGAGGGGCAGACCGATCTCCTGCAATCGGTGCTCACGCGCGCCGTGATTTTCAGTGCTTGTACGACGGCGACAGCCTTCGGCAGTCTTTGGTTCTCCAGCCACCCTGGCACGTCCAGCATGGGTAAATTGCTGGCGATTTCGCTATTGACCACGATGGCCGCGGCGGCCCTCTTCCAGCCGGTGCTGATGGGCAAGCCGCGCCAGCTGGAGCCGGGCGCCTAATCTGGTGGAAGTCCGTTGTTCGGAAAATAGGGCAGCCGTTGCATCGACGGCTATTCCCGAACGCCGTTCTCAAACGATTGTCGCATCAAAGCCGTGTGGCGCCCGATGCCGGAGGCAGTTGGGATTTATGCGCTGGCGGGGACGGCGGATGTTTTCGATTGGGCGCCGGGGCCGGATTTGCCGGCTGATTCGGATTGATCGACGGGTCGAGCATGCTGTAGGCGGAATCCGGCAGCCGCGTCCAATATTGATTTTCGCCCAGCAATTCGAAGCCGACATAGCCGCGCACGATCAGCGTCTGCCCGTCGGCAGATAGCTTCATGGTTGCTTTGTAGATCTTGCCGTCGCGCGGATCGAGAATCGTGCCGCCGCCGTATTTGTCGTCGCTTTCCTGCTGCATGCCGCGGATGATTTCGAGCCCGAGCCAAGGATGATTGTGCCGATCGTCTTTGCATTGGCCGCAAACGACGTTCGGATCCTCGCCGGGCTTGAGATACATCTTTGCGATGATTCCGCCATAGACGCCGTTGTGCTCGCTGATCAGAAACCATCCCGTCGGTTGTTTGGTGTCTTCGTCGACCGCTTGCCAAAGCCCGACCGGCGATCCCAGATCGGCGCTGCGGATGGGACCGGAAACAAAAAACGGCAACAGAAGCGCGAAAGCCAGTACAAATTTCGCTCGCATCATCCGAGCTCCTGAAGGTTTCGGATGCTGCCGACAAGCGGACAGCGGTTTACATTTAATGCGATTGCGGAAGCTCAGATATCCCCGCGGCCGACCTCATGCAATGGTCTTGCCCGATAAGCCGGCTCGACCGGGAACCGCACAATGCTCGTGCCATAAGCTTTCTCGCGGATGACCGCGCATGGGACGAATGACGCCCAATACATCGAGTGTCAACGGTGAAGCAGAAACTTGATCGAAATAAGAACGCGGCGGCGCGGCGGCAAAATCGTCGATTCCGTCAAGGAATCGAAGGCACGGCAATCGGGAACGGCGATGGGAAGTGTACCAATCGGAAGCGGGGGCGGGGCCCTCGTGTTCGCAACTTGTCGGCGCGCCTTGCGTGCCGCTACAATTCGCCGCGAACCTGCCCCCGTCGCCGCCAGGCCTGCGTGACCGAGAGACGCCGTGAAGATCAAGTCCATCGAGCCGATCGCCGTCAGTTTGCCGATGAAAAAGCCGGTGCAAATGGCCGGCGAGACCGTCGCGCGCGCCGACAATGTTTTCGTCCGCATCGAAGCCGACAACGGTGTGATCGGCTGGGGTGAGGGGGCGCCGGCGCCGACCATGACGGGAGAAACTATTGCCGGCATGATGGCGGCCATCGAATATCTGACGCCCAAACTGGTCGGGCGTGCGGCGGACGATCTTTCCGGCGCGTCGGCGGCGATGGATGCGCGGATGTATGGCAATAGCGGCGCCAAGGCCGCCATCGACATCGCCCTGCATGATCTTTTCGGGCGCGCCAGCGGGCGGCCGGTCCATGCGCTCTTCGGCGAAAAACAGCGCAGCCGGATACCCGTGCTCGCCGTGATCGGGTCCGAAGACGCGGCGTCCGACCTTCGCGAAGCGCAAGGAAGCTTCGATGCCGGCTATCGCGCCTTCAAGATCAAGGTCGGTCTCGACTCGCCCGAAGCCGACGCCGCGCGCACCCGCGCGATCTGTCAGGCGCTCAAGCGCGAAAGCGAATCAAAACTCGGGTCATGTCTGGTGTCGGCCGACGCCAACCAGGGCTTCACGGTCGATGGCGCGTTGCGCTTTGTCGGCGCCGTCGGCGATTGCGGCCTCGATTTTTTTGAGCAGCCGGTCGATGCCCACGATCTCATCGGCATGGCGCGCGTCGCTGCCGCGACGCAAATTCCGATCGGCTCGGACGAGGGCATCCACGCGCTCGACGACATCGTCCGCCATCATGAGCGCGAGGCCGCGAGCGGCGTCAGTCTCAAGGCGATCAAGCTCGGCAGCCTGCGCGGATTGGTCGAGGCGAGCCGGCTGTGCGCGCGGCTCGGCATGCGCGTCAACATTTCATGCAAGACCGGTGAGACGAGCCTCGCTTCGGCCGCCGCCATTCACGTCGCCGCGGTGGCGCCCGAAGTCGCCTGGGGGCTGACGGTGACGAGCGGCGGGCTCGCCGAGGATGTTGCAACCGTTCCGTTGCGCATCGAGCGCGGCCATGTCGAAGTGCCGCAAACGCCCGGGCTCGGCATCGAGATCGATGAGAGCCGGATTCGGCACAGTGCGCGCCAATTGCGACGAGTCGCATGACCGAGCCGAGCCCAAGCGAGACGCGATGAACGACGCCGGACGTCCGGAGGACCTATATCGCGCGATCGGCAAGCCGCTGCCACGCAAAGAGGACGAGCGGCTCGTCACCGGCAAAGGTCGCTTCACCGACGACTTCAATCTTGAGGGTCAAGTCTATGCCGCGATGGTGCGTTCGCCGCATCCGCACGCGCGAATCGTTGCGATCGATACCGCCGCCGCCAAAGCGATGCCCGGCGTGTTCGGCGTATTCACCGGCGCCGATTGCGCCGCAGATGGACTTGCGGCCATTCCGCACGATCCAGTTCCGAAAACCAAATTCGACATGAAGCTCACTGCACCGGGCGGCGGCGCGGTCTTCGCCGGGCCTCACGTTTTGTTACCCGCGGACCGGGCGCGCCATGTCGGCGAAGCCGTCGCGATGGTCGTCGCCGAGACCAAGGCGCAGGCGATGGACGCCGCCGAAGCGGTCGACGTCCGTTACGAGGAATTGCCCTTCGTGCTGCATTCCGAGGACGCGATGGCGCCGGGGGCGCCCGTCCTTTGGCAGGAGGCGCCCAGCAATATTTGCGTCGATACGCGCTTCGGCAATACCGAGGCCACCGACCGCGCGTTTGCACAAGCCGCGCATGTGGTGAGCCGGAAATTCCATATCGGACGCGTCACCGGCGTGCCGCTCGAGCCGCGCGCGGCGCTCGGCGCCTACGATGCGGCCGCGCGCCGCTACACGCTCTATGCCGGGTCCGGCGGCGCGGTGCGGCAAAAACGCGAGCTTGAAACCGTCCTCGGAATACCCGCCGATAGTTTGCGCGTGCTCTCCCATGATGTCGGCGGCAATTTCGGCACCCGTAATCGCGTTTTTGTGGAATTCGGGCTGGTGTTGTGGGCCGCGAAGAAGCTCGACCGTCCGGTGAAGTTTACGGCGACCCGTTCGGAGGCATTTCTGAGCGACTATCAGGGCCGCGATCTTGTCACCAAGGTCGAACTCGCGCTCGATGCCCGCGGCCGCTTCCTCGCCATGCGCGCGACCAATATTAGTAATGTCGGCGCGCGCTGCGTTTCGTTGTCGCCGCTGAGCAAAGGAGCTGGCCTCATTCCCGGCTCCTACGCCGTTCCCGCCGCGACGCTGCGCGCAGTCGCCGTGTTCACCAACACCATGCCGACCCAGGCCTATCGCAGTTCCGGCCGGCCGGAAGTGACTTACGCGATCGAACGCCTGGTCGACATCGCCGCGGCCGAACTCGGCATGGATCGGGTGGCATTGCGGCGTAAGAACCTGGTGCGGCCGAAAGCGATGCCATACCGAAACGCCGTCGGCATGCTCTACGACAGCGGCCGCTACGAAGAGAACATGGATTGGGCGCTTGCCGTTGCCGACTGGAAGGGTTTCCCGGCACGGCGACGCGAGGCGGCGCGGCGTGGCAAGCTTCTTGGTCTCGGAATTGCCAATTACGTGGAATCCTCGATCGGCGCGCCGCGCGAACAAGCACGGATCAAGGTGCAGCCCGAAGGCCGCGTCGACGTGATCATCGGCACGCAACCCTCCGGTCAGGGCCATGAAACAAGCTTCGCTCAGGTCGTTTCCGATCTTCTTCATGTGCCACCCGAGAGTGTGCGCATCATCCTCGGCGATACCGATGTGGTGCGCGTCGGTGGCGGTTCGCATTCGGGCCGTTCGATGCGCCACGCCGCCACCGTGTTCGCCAAGGCCGCCGCCGATCTGATCGCCAAGGGTAAGGAGATCGCCGCGGTGGTGATGGGCACGGCGCCGGACATCGTTGCATTTGCGGACGGCCGGTTCGTCTCGCGCGACACCAATCGCACTTTCGACTTCCTTGAGCTCGCCCGCGAAGCCACGCATTGCGCGCTGCCGGAACCGCTGAAGGATGGCATCGCGGTCGTCACCGACAACGAGATGCACGAACCTGTTTTCCCCAACGGCACGGCGGTCTGCGAGGTCGAGATCGATCCACAGACCGGCGGAATGCGGATAACCCGCTATGCCTCGGTCGACGATGTCGGGCGCTGCATCAATCCATTGATCGTGCACGGCCAGACGCACGGCGCGATCGCGCAAGGCGTCGGCCAGGCGATGTCCGAGCAGATCTATCTCGATCCGGATTCCGGCCAGCCGCTGACCGGCTCGCTGATGGATTACGCCATGCCGCGCGCCGATACGCTGCCGTCATTCGACACCGAAATCGCCGAAGTGCTTTCGCCAACGAACCCGCTCGGCATCAAGGCCGGCGGCGAGGGCGGCACCACCGCCGCGCCCGCCGCGGTCGTGAGCGCCATCCTCGACGCGCTACGCAGTGGCGGCGTGCGCGACATCCCGATGCCGGCCACGCCCTACGCCATCTGGTCGGCGATTCAAAAAGCGAAAATGTCGACCCAACCGTAATGTCTTAACTGCAATAGTGACCTAAATGCCCGCGCCACTACTCGCCCTCGAAAAAATCTCCAAGTGCTTTGGCGCGATCGTTGTCGCTGATCGCATCGATCTTACGCTCGCGGAAGGCGAGGCGCTCGGCATTATCGGCCCGAACGGCGCGGGCAAGACGACGCTGTTCGGCATCATCAGTGGAGCCATCGCGCCGGATTCCGGGCGCGTGCTTTACGCCGGCAACGACATCACCGCGCTGCCGCCGGCGCAACGATGCACCATCGGCATCGGACGCTCTTTCCAAATTCCTCAGCCGTTCGGTGGTATGAGCGTGTTCGAAAATCTCGTCGTCGCGGCGACGTTCGGCGCTGGCCGGCGCGAGCACGACGCCTATGAGAGCTGCATGTCGATCCTCGAACGCTGCCGGCTTGCCGACAAAGCCAACCGGCCCGCGCAGAGTCTCACTTTGCTCGACCGCAAACGCCTTGAATTGGCGCGCGCCTTGGCAAGCGAGCCCGCGGCGCTGCTGCTCGACGAAGTGGCCGGCGGGTTGACCGAGCACGAATGTCAGGCGTTGATCGAATTGATCGGCGAGGTGAGGCGCGCCGGCGTGTCTATGATTTGGATCGAACATGTCGTGCACGCCCTGATCGCCAGCATCGATCGGTTGCTCGTCCTGCACAACGGCGCGTTTATCGCCGATGGCGATCCGCGCGCGGTGATCGCAAATCCGCAAGTTGCGGAAATCTATATGGGGATCGAAGCCGATGCCTGAAGCGTCGCTTCTCGCCGTGCGCGGCCTCGATGCCTTCTACGGCGACTTCCAAGCCCTGTTCGGCGTATCGATGGAAATCGCGCGCGGCGAAGCGGCGGCGGTGATCGGCGCCAACGGCGCCGGCAAGAGCACGCTCTTAGAGAGCATCGCCGGGCTCATGCGCGCGCGGCCCGATGCGATCGTGTTCGAGGGCGAAGCGATCGGCGGCGTGGCCGCCTACGCCGTCGCCGCGCGGGGCGTCGCGCTCGTTCCGGAGGGCAGGGGACTATTTCCTTCGCTGACCGTGGAGGAAAATCTTTTGATCGGCGGCCAACTCGGCCGGCCGGGGCATTGGACGCTAAAGCGCGTCTACGAACTTTTTCCCGTGCTCGGCGAGCGCCGCGCGCTCTCAAGCACCGCGCTTTCCGGCGGCCAGCAGCAGATGGCTGCGCTCGGCCGGGCGCTGATGGCCAATCCGAAATTGTTGCTGTGCGACGAGATCAGCCTGGGCTTGGCGCCGATCGTCGTGCGGGACATCTATGCGCGGCTGCCGGCGATTCTCGCCGAAGGCACCGCCATCGTGGTGGTCGAACAGGACGTCGTCCAGGCGCTCAAGGCGGCGCAGCGGGTTTATTGTTTGCAGGAAGGGCGCGTCGCGCTTGCCGGCGCGGCGAAGGATTTGACGCGCGAGGCGATTGCCGCCGCTTATTTTGGGGTGTGAGGGTTGGGAGCAATCGCAGAGAAATCCATTCAAATTCTTCCCCTGAAAGGTGGGAAGGACGTTTTCAGGCTATCCCTATACCCCCACGATCGTGGGGGAGGAAAGACACCATTGTGATGCAATGGATCAACGTCATTCTACAGGGCGTGTTGGTCGGCGGCCTTTACGCCATGTTCGCCGCCGGGCTGTCGCTGATTTTCGGCGTGATGCGGCTCGTGAATATCGCACACGGCGACCTCATCGTGCTCGCAGCCTATATTGCACTCGTCGTCACACAGACCCTCGGCATTGGGCCGCTTGCGGCCTTGATCGTCGTCGTGCCGGTGATGGCGTTGATCGGCTACGCGCTGCAATGGTTCGTGCTCAACCGGACGCTCGGCGACGATTTATTGCCGCCGCTTCTGGTGACGTTCGGACTTTCGGTCATCATCCAGAACGGACTATTGACGCTGTTCACCGCCGACAGCGTGAAATTGCAGGCCGGCGCCATCGAAGTGGCGACCATCCGCCTGGCCGAAGGCGTCTATGTCGGCGTGCTGCCGCTGTTGCAATTTAGCGTCGCGGTTCTCGTGATCGCGGGCCTGCAATGGATCTTCTATCGTACGGCGCTGGGCCGCGCGTTTCGCGCCACCGCCGACGATCCGGCGATTGCGCAACTGATGGGTCTCGATAACCGCCACGTTTTCGCGCTGGCGATGGCTTTATCGCTCGCGGTCGTGGCGATTGCGGGCGTGTTCCTCGCGGTGCGCGCCAATTTCGATCCGTCGCAGGGGCCGGCGCGGCTGATCTTCGGCTTCGAAGCCGTGATCATCGGCGGGCTCGGCAGCCTCTGGGGCACGCTGGCCGGCGGATTGATCCTGGGCGTTGCGCAAGCCATCGGCGCGCATCTCAATCCGGGCTGGCAAATTCTCGCCGGACATATCGCATTCCTGATCGTGCTCGCGGTGCGGCCGCAAGGTCTGTTTCCTAGAGCATGATCCCGAAAAGTGGGAGCCGGTTTTTCGGAAAAGATCATGCTCAAACAATCAACGAGAGCGGAATATCAACTCAACCAAGAATCATCTCGCTGTAAGGTGCGCGCATGACGGCACAGCGATCCGCGGCTATGCCATTGCCCGTGCGGGTCACCTTCGGCAATCGCGCGAGCGCGATCGGTATGATGCTGTGCACGCTTGCCGTCGTTGCGCTTGCGGCGGCGCCGGCCTGGGGCGGCCGCGACGACTTGCAGTTGCTTTCGGAAATGTATGCCTATGTCGCGCTGGCGAGCTTATGGAATCTGCTCGCCGGTTACGCCGGCCTCGTCTCGGTCGGCCAGCAGGCCTATGTCGGGCTCGGCGGCTATGTCCTCTTCGCCTTTGCGATCTTGTTCGGGGTTTCCCCGCTTTGGTCGATCCCGCTTGCGGGAATGATCGCCGCCGCAGTGTCGATTCCCGTAGCGTTCCTGGTGTTCCGGTTGCGCGGCCATTATTTCGCGATCGGCACCTGGATCGTGGCGGAAGTTTTCCGGCTCGTCGCTTCGCAAATTTCAGCGCTCGGCGGCGGCTCCGGTACGAGCCTGCCGGCCGCCGTCGTTATCGGCATTGCGCCGACCCGGCAGCTCCGCGACGACATTCTTTATTGGATCGCGCTTGGACTCACCGTCGCGGTGCTGGCGCTGATCGTTCTGCTCTTGCGTTCGCGCTACGGGCTTGCGCTCAAGGCGATGCGCGACAGCGAGCTCGCCGCTGCCTGCAACGGCGTCGACGTCAAGCGCACCAAGCTTCTTGTCTATATCGTCACCGCCTTCGCCACGGCGATGGTCGGGGCGCTGATCTTTCTGCAGAAGCTTCGCATCTCGCCGGACGCCGCATTCAGCGTGAACGATTGGACCGCCTTCGTGATCTTCATCACGGTGATCGGTGGTATCGGGCGCATCGAGGGGCCGATCGTCGGCACCATCGTGTTCTTTGTACTGCGGCAGACGCTCGCCGACCTCGGCACGATCTATCTCATGATGCTGGGCTTGGTGGCGATCCTGATCATGCTCGCGGCGCCGAAAGGCATCTGGGGCCTGGTCGTAGAGCGGTTCGGCTGGCAGCTTTTTCCGCTTGAGCGAAGAGTGCTATTCGAGGACCGCGGCGGTCTGCGGAAGTGAGGCGTCGGCTGCCGTAGGCCGCTGCAAATTCAGCGTAAAGCCAAGCCAATTGCCGTAGCGCGCGATTTCCCGGAATCCGACCGCTTCGGTGCGCTGTCGCGATCGGTAATTTCGCCGAGCACAGTGACCAGCACGGACGATATATGCTGCTATGTCCATGGTCTGCTCCTTGTCGCGCTACGGCCCGCCCACTGTTTGAATGATGGTAACTGCGCGGATGATCTTTTCCGAAAACCGGTTTCCACTTTACTGGATCATGCCTTTTGCCGCGCATGATCTTTTCCGAAAACCGGTTTCCACTTTTCGGGATCATGCTATAGACACCCGATAGGGAGAAACGAACCAATGGCGAATAAGATTATCATCAGTTGCGCGGTGACGGGCTCGATCCATACGCCCACCATGTCAGACGCGCTGCCAATCACGCCCGATCAGATCGCGACGCAAGCGATCGATGCCGCCAATGCCGGCGCCGCGATCCTGCACCTGCACGCGCGAGACCCGAAAGACGGCCGCCCGTCGCCCGATCCGAACGTGTTCATGCAATTTCTGCCGCGCGTCAAACAGGCGACCGACGCGGTGGTGAACATCACCACCGGCGGCGCGGTGACCATGACGGTCGAACAGCGCATCTCGGCGGCGCAAGAGCTCTCGCCGGAAATGTGCTCGCTCAATATGGGGTCGATGAATTTCGCGCTTTATCCGATGGCGCGACGCTACAAGACCTGGAAGTACGATTGGGAGGAGAGCTACTTGCTCAACTCCGACGCTTACATCTTTCCCAATACGTTTCGCGACATCGAGAAGGTCTACAAGACACTCGGCGAAGGTCACGGCGTCAAATTCGAGCACGAATGCTACGACACCGGGCACTTGTACAATCTCGCCCATTGCATCGACCGCGGCCTGTTCAAGCCGCCGGTATTCCTGCAGCTCATTTTCGGCATTCTCGGCGGCATCGGTCCCGATCTCGATAATCTGTTCTTCATGAAGCGCACAGCCGACCGGCTGTTCGGCAAAGACTATCTCTGGTCGGTGCTCGCCGGTGGGCGCCATCAGATGAACTTCTGCACCAATGCGGCGATGCTGGGCGGCAATGTCCGCGTCGGCTTGGAGGATTCGCTCTATATCGGGCCCGGCAAGCTCGCCAAGAGCAACGCCGAGCAGGTCGCGAAAATCCGCCGCATCGTCGAGGATCTTGGCTACGAGATCGCGACGCCGGCCGAGGCGCGGCTGATGCTCGGGCTTAAGGGCGCCGATCGGGTAAAGTTTTAGGACACGGAGCGCGTCCCCCAAAGGGCGAGGTGATGAACCTAGCTCCTAAAGCTCATATGGCACGACTTCATCCGATATGAACGCCATCGATCTCACAAACCGCACCGCGATCGTCACCGGCGCGCGGGGCATCGGATTTGCGATCGCCAAACGGCTGGTGGAATCGGGCGCCGCGGTCGCGTTGTGGGATATCGATGC
>JBAPZR010001041.1:0-2227 GCA_049285335.1 Xanthobacteraceae bacterium
CGGTCCGCTCGGCCCGCGTTGGGCCCTAAAGCCAGGCCCAGGCCCACCACCCATGCTTGGACCGTGACCCCCCATGCCGCCGCCGCCCATACTTGGACCGTGAGCTCCCATGCCACCGCCGCCGCCGGGGCCGCCGCCGCCGTGATGTTGTTGAGCGTACGCGCTTGTCGCGAGAACGAGCGCTACCGCAGTTGTGAAAATAAGTTTTTTCATTGTTCCTCTCTCTGTCGTTTCCGGCGAACTAAGTCCGCTACCCTCAATAACGATCAGGAGACCCACGCGGTTCGGCAACAATTGAACGAATTTACGCCTCGGGCGGGTTCGGAACCCGGTTGCAAGCGGCATTAAACGCCGAGCGTGATACGGAAACCGAAGCCTCGTGCGAGCGTTAACTAAATGCCACGTTCCGAAGAGGGAACGCGGTGTGAATACGAAGCCAACTAGGCCACCGGAGTACACATCCGGCGGCCTTTTTCTGAGCGGACCAGATCGCTTGCCGCGGCCTAGACCTTCCGCAACAACTCCGGCAGCTTCGCAAAGTTGATAGCGATCCTTCGCGCCTCATCTTTGGTGAGCATCTTGGCCGTTGATCGACGGCCCGGTTCTTCTTCGTAATAGAAATAGCCGAGCTTCTGACCGCTGCTGTCCTTCACGACGTAGGCAGCACCGATGTCCTCGACTGACCAGGGCGGCGGGAAGAGACGTTGGGCCATTAATTAATGCTTAGAGTTCGAAGCTTATTCGTTCATCGGCGTTTTTGTGAGGGACGGGACGACGTGTGATGCTGAATAATCAAGTTCGCGAATGCCTTCGCCATGCCGAAGATTGTATGCAACAGGCGACAACACAAACCGACCCCAAACTGCGCCGGGATTATTTGATCATAGGAGCGTGTTGGCTGAAACTCATCCAAGAGATATCAGAGCTGCCAGCCGAGTTCTCACCGGGCCCAGCAATTCACCGCGCCAGCCAAGCTGGATGAAGGCACGGCTGTTTTAAAAAAAAGGCCGCCATTCAGCGGCCCCAAGTTCGAGGAAACGCACCATGGCGGTGCGCAACCATATCTCGTTGTGATCCAGATTAAGGCTAATCGCCGCCACAAAAAGAAACCCCAAGCCCAGTACGCAACAGGGGTTCGGAAGTTTGTTGCCTCAACTTAGGCTTCTAAGCTGGGCGGCTCTCTCTGTCGGGGATGGGTGCCGCCCAGCGCGGCCTAATGCGAGCTATTTAGTAACCGCGCGGGGGCAATCCAATGCGCGAAAACAAGCAGACCGCTTCGCTGCGTCGTTAGGATACCGGCTCTAGCTGAGCGCGGATCGGCGTCGGGACGTATTTGGGGTTCTTAGTTCCAGGTGTGGTGACGACACCCATCGGCGCATTTTCCAGTCCCGCTGCAATGGATGCGCGCATGCGCGCACAGAAGGCCTCGTTCATCTCCAAATAACCGGGACCGTCGTTTGTTAGGCTTGTTATGATTTCGTTGTCGTACATTTGGACGTCATGTGGCAACGGGCGAGACCAATTGCAATGACGCGCGTTAAAAATCAGTAGAAATCATCTGTGATTATCAAAGGCCACGAATCGGGCTCCGTTCGTTCCTCTGCCTTGTCCAGTGAAGCCTCCCATTGCTCTCGGGTGTAGTCCTTTGTCTTGGTCTCCGCGAGGACAGTGTCGGCAACCTTGAAGTCACCATGCATTGGGCAATGGTAGCCCGTTGCATCACCGGTACGTGGAAGCTCTTGCGCCGGGACCTTGCAGATAGGGCATACGACATTCATGAACGTCTCAGCCTTTGCTCTTGGTTGGGGCGCCGCGATGTGGGTGTGCAAATAAACATTGCTTAGCCCTTGCTGTATGCCGAATGGACCCCAACTAAAAAAGCGGGTCTATCCCATAAACGACCAGGAGATTATCATGGCACAAGTGGAGCGGCTTGTAGATAAGACTGTCGCGCAAACGCGCGGGGCAGCGGACGACTATTTCGGCTTGATGGAGAAGGCATTTTCATTCTATCCGGTGGGAGGAACAGAGCTAGCTGAAAGAATGAAAAGCTACAAGGAACAAAACATCTCTGCCGCAGGGGATTTCGTACACAAGCTGAGCCAAGCCAAGAATTTTCAAGATATAATTCGAATTCAGACTGAATATATGCAGACGCAATTTAGTATCTGGGTCGAACAGACAAAGGGCCTCGCCGAAGCATTCACAAAGGCAGCAACGAGTGCAG
>JBAPZR010001042.1:0-1568 GCA_049285335.1 Xanthobacteraceae bacterium
TTGCTCACGAAGGATGAGGTGCGACGGGTTGCTGCGAACCTCGTGAAGCTGCCAGAGCTATTACACAAGCCCTAGTTCGGCGAAAATGCGCTAATAAGGGTACCGCCTCTGCACCCTAGCTGTCGAACGTGGTCCGGGCGGTGGTTGGTATGTATTATTTTGAATGCAGAAACCGCCATTTCCGCTGCGAGTGGCTTCGCATTGCTCATAACTTGTGAACCCACAATTCCAAACACCATCCCGATATAGCGCGCACCATGGATAATTTTGGGCGTTGGCGGCAGCGGCGAGCGTTGTCGCCGAGATTACACTGAGTACAAACAGCGATCTCATCATTCTCTCTAGCGCAGCGATGTTCTCGTTCTGCGCGGCACGGGCCGAGGGAAACGAGGCTGAAAAGTATTATTTGGCGTGCAATACCCGCCAATCCCGCGAACATAAGCCATGCATTGCTCAAAATTTACGAAGCTGCAATTCACGGCTTGATCACCCATGCTCAGCATCGCACACCACGGATAGTATTGGGCCTTGGCATCACCGCCAATTCCCAGGATACCGACGGTAATTCCCAAAAGGAAAAGCAAAGGCCTCATGGCCACCTCCCAGTGTCCCAGTAGCACTCGCTCGCTCAGAAATCGCCTCTTCTGATAACGGGCCATTGTCCGGGCTCCACTCTCTGCGTTGCCTTACGTCACGACCACTCGATGCCGGCGCCGGACTTCTCGCCCTGGTCAGTCGAGGACACTGGCACCGGCTCGGCCTTCGTCGTGAAGGACAGCGCCGGCCACCCCGAACCTCTATCGTGATGACGAGCGCACATCACTGCGACGTGATGGCATTAGCTAGAATTCGTGTGCCTTCGTGAATTGCACTTGATCATTTCATCCAAGTATCTGGACAAGCCACCAGAGGGAGGTACCAATGCGATTCCTAAATCTTTCGCTTTGTTTGCTCACCGCAACAGCGTTGCTCGCCCCCATCGCGGCGAATGCGAAAACATCACACATGATGTCCGTCCAGACGCCCAGTGGAAAGAGCGTTGAACTGCGAACTATGAAAATCCACGGCCAGATGATGATATTGGTGCCGATGGACATGGCGTGCGATGTATTTCACGTCAATTGCAGCGGTTCCCCCACATCAAAGTAACGGTTAGGTTCGTCTGGCCCGGGTTTCCCCGACGCAAGGGCCTGGGCCACACTCTTTCAAATATGCGCGGCGAGCGAGTGACTGCCGGCCAGCGCGACATTTTGTCAAGGCCTGCATACTTTTCGGTGTGACGAACGGCACACGTTTTGCAGTTCGAAACGGCCTATCCGCTGTCATGCAGAAAGTGACTAACCCCACTAAAGAAAGGATCAACACAATGCGTGACTCTTTTGGCGACTTGACGCTCTGTGACCAAGAAACATTCTACAACGAATTATCGGATGCAACCTTGGAGATTGCGGCGGGCAAATATTGGGAAGTCGGGAATCCTTTTACACTTGCATTCTGCTCAGGGTTGGACACCTGCCCGAGCAGCACACCGTAACAGGCCATGGTGATACCTCGGTCCAGACTGTGGG
>JBAPZR010001043.1:0-1626 GCA_049285335.1 Xanthobacteraceae bacterium
AATTGCTTTGCCGGAAGTGCCGACTTTTTACCGATGGCACGATCAAGCGGTTGGTTATCTGCATGCCGCCGCGACACCTTAAGTCGACCATCGGTTCGGTGGCTTTGCCGGCGTGGATTTTGGGACACAATCCGTCTGCAAAGGTCATCTGTGCGAGCTATGGCGAGGATCTAGCAAAGGACTTCTCAAATCAAACTCGGAGAGTCATGACATCCGAAAGCTACGCTCTTGCCTTCCCTAATGTGCAGCTTGAAAAGTCGACCGACATGCACCTGCGGACGCTTCATGGCGGCGAACGGTATGCAACGACGGTTGGCGGTCCACTCACCGGCAAGGGAGCTGATTTTATTATCGTCGATGATCCGATTAAGTATCAAGATGTAGACTCGCAGGCACGAAGGGATGAAGTCGCGAAATGGGCGTTCAACCTTCCGACTCGTCTCAACAATCCGAATACCGGGGGCATTCTGCTGATCGCACAGCGCATGCATGAGGACGATGTCATCGGTCGAATGATAGACAAGGGTGGCTGGGAGGTCGTAACCCTTCCCCTCATCGCGACGCAGGATGAAAAGTATCAGCTGGGGCCAAATCCGCTTCTACTATCGAAAGGCCGACGAATGCCTGCATCCCGCACGCGTCGACGATGCCCTCGCTGACCAATTGTTGCGCGAAATCGGAAAATCCGACTTTCAGGCGCAGTATCAACAAAGCCCGCTGCCTGCAGGTTCAGGATTTTTAAATTTGGGGTTGTTTAAGCGTTTTACCACACCGCCCCAAGCGTTTGAGCACATCTTCTTCAGCGTCGATGTCGCTACCATCGCGGACGGTGGCGATTATTCGGTCTGCACGATTTGGGGCTATCTTGAGAAGAACTTTTATTTGCTGGACGTGTGGCGGAAGCAGGTAAGTTTTCCGGAGTTACGAAAAACGCTGTTGGATCTCGACACGAAATGGGCACCGAGTTTGATAATCGTTGAGGCCGTGGGAAGCGGCCAAGCCCTCTATCAGGATTTATACGGAGGGCTAGGCAGCTATGTTGTTTGCTGTCAGCCCCGCGGGAATAAGGGTCACCGCTTCGAAGCGGTGACCCTTCTAATGGATAAGGGCCAAGTCTGGATTCCGAGCAGCGCTCCTTGGTTGGAGACTCTAATCAAAGAACTGCAAGCCTTCCCGCAGGGGAAACATGATGATCAGGCCGATAGCATTTCGCAGATGTTATTCAAGTGGCAGCGCGCCGTTCAGCTCACGCGGAGTAGATGTAACCCTCGCGCACGCCGACAAATTCCGACGAACTACCATGCGATCGCGCCACTCAAGGTTAAAGTCCATAACATCCAGGCTCCCCATAATTTTTGGTAGATTTATTATCGTCGATACGGGTATCTGCCCGGTAACTTCACTGCCGATCCGAGGTGGCAATTCAATCTGGTGATGCGCGTCTTCAGGGGCGTGCTTCCTGTTGTTGTGTCGCTCAGCTTGATGTTGGCAGTCACGGCCATTCTCTGGCACATAAATTTGACAACTGCCGGCTCTCGGAGCCTCGTCTACATTTATCTCTTCCCTTGGTCTTGATTGGAGCTCTCTACAACGGTCGCCTCGCAGTATTGTGCACTGTTGTGGCAA
>JBAPZR010001044.1:0-2887 GCA_049285335.1 Xanthobacteraceae bacterium
GAAAAACGATGCAGATTTGTTGTTTGGTATCTGTCAAAGCGATGCAGATTTGTTGTTTGGTTGATCGTGGATCGAAATGCCAGTAGGTCGGCCGTTAATCGAACCTTCCCAGGTGATTGGTGGCCTCAGGCGCGCCGATGATACAGTGGAACGGCACGCGGGCTAGCGAGTTGATCAATGTGGCCTGAGTGGGCCACGATTCTCATAGAAGAGAGTGGGGTCGGCGTTGAGGCAATGCCGGCCCCGTTTTTTCACTGATGGCAATTAGCGCGTTCAAATAAGACTTTGGGTTAGCGGGAACTGAACGGCACTAGCGGTGTTTGAAAAGAGACAAGGGGTCTGGGAAAGTCGGGGAAATACAGCCATGACGAATCTCGCCTCAGGCGTCGCAACGCTGCCTTCGATGGTTGCGCGTCTCAATATCGAACTTTTTTGCAAGAGATTGGCCGAAGAGACGAACGAGACAGAACGTCAGATTCTGCTTCAGCTGGTCGACGAGGAAAAGGCAAAGTTGTTCGATTTGTCGCCATCACCTCGTTCCGTGGTTTGTTAAGACAAAGTCGCCCGCAAGCGGAGCCGTTCAATGCGTAAGCCGGTCCCGCATTTTCAACAAAACTCGCGGGACATCGGCCGCAGTGCGGAAAGGTGTGAAGGGTGCCACGACGTCCCTGGACCGAGGATGAACTAAAGCGGGCCCGCGACATGCGCGCGGCGGGACATTATTACGAAGTAATAGACAGGGTGCTCAGACGTCACTCAGGCTCGACGAAGCGGCGGCTTGAAGGTGTAGATCACAGTCACAATGTCAGACGAGGCCGCGTTCCAGACAATCTCTTGGTAGAACGCGAAGCTCTTGCCACTGCGCGCAACCAGCGGGCACTTACGCAGGATTTCTTTGGCGATCCGCCGCCCGGTTACTCGGCGTTACACGGTAAGACAGGGCTGCGATAACGCAGCCGCTAATTCTTTCTCAATAGCTCCGGCAGCTTCGGTGCCATGAATTGCGGGTTCACAACATTTCAGCAGCGCTTGGCCACTATCGGCCAAGCAGGGCTCTGTATACAAAACAGCACATACCAACCATCGCCCGCACCTCATCCCCCAAGACGGGTCCATAGGCGTTATCCTTACTAACGGTTTTTCGCCGACCTACGCTTCCGCGCCAGCTTAGGGAAGTTGCATTGTTGCGCGCAGGAAAACGTGCGCAAGGCGTAGCTCATGAAGACACAGAGATCTGAAGATCATCACGAAGCGACGAAAGCCCTAGCGTTCGCTGTCGCGGGAGTGATGGTCGCTATGCTGATGTGGACTTTAATAATGCTGCTTTTTTATTAAATGTAGAATTAACTTGCGTTTCTGTGACGATGTCCTTGAGGCATCCTGCGATCCACTGGTTGGTGCGAGAAAGCACCTCGGTCTATGGCCGCAAGCGCCATCTTTAATGCGCGCTGCGGTGTCGTTGCATCTATACCGGTAACGAAACTGCGGATCCTCGCCCGACCCTTCCAAAGAAGCCTACCATCGCTGCGTCTCACGCTGGCTCGCCACTTCCCCAAGTCGCGTTCAAACGTTTGGACGGTATATTTCTTGTACTGCATCGGAAACGTTGACTGCCATTCACCTCTCCGATCCAGCATGACTTGAAATTAAGGTTAGCTGCGCGCGTTAACGACTTCCGCAACAGCTCCGGCAACTTCGCAAAGTTCGCCGCAATACGGCGCATTTCAATTTTGTTCGCCGTTCACCTCTTTCCGTACTCCGTGAAAACGTAGTTGCGGTTCTGCACTATCGAGTGGCACGCGAGCCCGCACTTGGCGTCGTGTCCCTGCGGCGGAGAGTCCGACTCATTGCGAGGCCGCCACGTATCGGACGCTACGTCATACTCGAACGCCGCCCACCCCCATCCACCGCTGTCCGCGAACTTCTTGCTGTCCTTCACCATGAAATGGGAGTTCAGATGGGTACCCGGCACCATTGGCTGACCGGGGTACGTTTCTTGTTTTTTCGGTTGATAATGGATTTTCGCCAACACGGCACCATCTGGGAAGGGCTTGCCATTGCCGGGCACGCCTTCCCTAAACGCGGCGATTGCGATGGGATTCCCGAGGATCACAGCGAACACGCCGCCGTTCTCACTCATCGCGACGACCGGCCAGTCTTCGTATCCCCTGAACTCAGAGAACGCGAGCCCACCCGGCACTTCGACCGTGTACTTGTCCTGAGCGGAAATAGCCCTACCGCCTAAGACGGCAAGCACTACGCCACCCGCCATGAGAGCCGACGCAATCTTGAAATTTGTGCGCATAGCGAACCCCTCCATATAAGTAACGGCTGCCCTTTCCGTGCGAATTAAACCTGGGCACATTCCATTTACAGGGCAGTCTGCGATAGTTTACAGCTCTCTCGCGCCTCACGTCATTAAGATAGTAATTGCGACATCCCGAGTGAGTGCACGATGAATTCGCTGGCGCGGCGCGGACAATTCAAGCGGCCGTTTAATTTAGTGCTTGCGCAACAGCTCCGGGTTTGTCGCTGCAAAGCAGCGTGGGCGCAAAGCGGATCGAAGCGTGGATTAGATGCCCATGCTCCCGATGGGGCAACGCATTCGGTAATCGCGGGGATAGGTTTGATCTGAAACCTCAAACAGACTTGTGAGTTGAGAAAAGTGGCTAGTGTTCTTTGCGAGCGACCTAAAAACGGGGCAAAGCCGATGAAAAATTTATTGCGTTTGTTTCTCGTTCCGACCATTGCCGCCTTGCTACTAGGCTTCGCTTGCACTCCCTCGAATGCCGCGCGTCGGGCCAGCGGCTCGGCTTATGACGGGATTTGGAGTGTCGCGATCTACCCCCAGCGCGGGCCCTGCAGTTCTGTCCGTGTAGCCGTAAGG
>JBAPZR010001045.1:0-3114 GCA_049285335.1 Xanthobacteraceae bacterium
GGTCTGCTTCTTTTCGCGCATTGGATTAGCCCCCACGCACTTACTAAATATCCCGCATTATTCCACGCTGGGCGGCCCCCATCCCCGACAGAGAAAGCCTAAGTTGAGGCAACAAACTTCCGAACCCCGACCCATGTTTCGTACTGGGCTTGGGGTTCCTTTTTGTGGCGGCGATTAGCCCTGATCTGGATTGCAACGAGATATTCAAAAGAGAGGACTAGAGGACTTCAATTGAGGTGGGTTATCGTGCCTGCCAAAGTGATGACGGTCACAGCACCTCAGCGGTTTACCCGCTGTACTGTGCCCGCGCACCGCCATGGTGCGTTTCCTCGAACTTGGGGCCGCTGAATGGGGGGCTTCTTTTTAAACAGCCATGCTTTCATCCGGCTTGGCCGGCGCGGTGAATTGCTGGCCCTGTCGTTTCGGTTGTGAGAAGTCGACTAGCTCCGATAGCTCGGAGCTAAGTTTCAGCCAGCATGCTGCTATGATCAAATAATTCCGGCGTAGTTTGGGGTCGGTTTGTAATGCCGCCTGCTGCACGCAATCTTCTGCATGGCGAAGGCATTCGCTAACTTGGTCACTTAGCATCGCAGGTCGTCCCGTACCTACAAAAACACCGATGAACGAATAAGGTTCGAACTCTAAGCATTAATTAATGGCCCAACGTCGCTTCCCTCCGCCCTGGTCCGTCGAGGACATCGGCGCTGCCTACGTTGTCAAAGACAACAACGTGTCAAACAGCAAAGCCGCCGGCCCTGTCTTCGCCTGTTGGCCGCGATCCGCCGCGCCTTGTCTTAGCTGACTAGCTTAGTGGGCCGGCCACGCACGACAGATCGGCACCAGGTGTGCACTAAATTTTACTTTTGGCCACCCCGCCATTTCGTCCTTGGCTAGCACTGCTGTATCATCGCGAATCTGAGGGGAAACGGGGCGGGCCCGCACGGCATGACAAGGGTTTTGCACTCGAGCGGTTGGTGCGCTGTCTGCATCGTTGCCGCGGGCGCAGTCATGGGCGCGGCCGTCGCGCCGACCACCGGCTTTGCGGCCGACCTGCCGACGCCTGCTGCGGCACAAACGGCCACTGTTCCGGTCGCACCGGACTGGATCGTGACCGTCGGCGACGAGTTGCACATCGGACCGAAATGGGCAGGCGCGCCGGAGGGCACGTTCCGCATAACAAACGGTCCCCTGTTCAGCATTCGTAAAGTTGGAACGCCGCCGGAATATTTCGGTCCGCGCGACAGTTTTGGATTCACAATCCTCGACTTCGGCCAAATCAAAATCGGCCCCGCCGTACAGATCGTTTGGCCGCGCAAAGCCTCGAGCGATACCGCGCTCAATGGCCTGGGCAACGTAGATTTTGCGGTGCAGGCAGGCGCCTTTGCCGAGTACTGGCCCGTGCAATGGCTGCGGCTGCGCAGCGAAGTGCGGCAAGGCTTTGGCGGCGAAACCGGCGTGACTGGCGATCTATTCCTGGACGCGATCGTTCCGGTCGGACAGTTCCGCTTTTCCGCAGGACCTCGCTTGACTGCACAAACTACTGCGGCTGTCAGTCCTTATTTCAGCATCACGCCAGCCCAGTCGATCGGCTCTACCGTCGCCGGTCTGTCAGCGCTGCCGGTCTATCAAGCCGAAGGCGGCGTTTATTCGTATGGCGCCGGCAGCCAGGTGGAATATTTCTTCAATCAGCAATGGACGGCGCACGGCTTTGTCGAATATCAGCGGCTGACCGGCTCGGCGGCCGACTCACCATTGGTGATCCAGCGCGGCTCGCCCGACCAAGTTACCTTCGGATTGGGCGCGACATATGCCTTCGTCATACATCCTTGGTGGTGACTACCTTGTGGCGGTTGCTCTCGCGCAGGGCAGTTTCTGGAAAGGGTCACCTGAACTCCGTGAAATCGAGTCATGGCTTCCGCAACAACTCCGGCAGCTTCGCTACGTTGACCGCGATCGGTTGGTGGCAACATCTCGCAAGCGCGACCCGTAGAACACCATTATTGGGTCATTGATGCGCCACAAGCCCGAGCTGGACTTGGACGCTGACGCGCTGCCTCGGGATGGGCAATACGCGCGTCTTGGCGAACTAAGGCGAAGCCGTCGCGGTTAACCCCCTCGGCGGCTTTGCTGTTGGTGTCCTCGACTGACCGGGGCGGCGGGTAGCGGCGGGGCGCCATCAGGCTGCGGATTTTTGGATCAGGCCCTTCGGCGCCAAGCGCACCGCGTCGTCAAGATCGGCGGTAGCGTTGCCAACGGATCACGTGAATGGGTACGGCGTGGAAAGTTGGAAATTACGTCACTTACTGAGGACGAACGCGGTATATCAGTTCCATTAACCATATTAGTTCCGCTATATGGGGTGTTATCGATGAGAGTGGCTCGTCGTACGAGCCGCAATTTCCATCAATGATATTTATCAATTGAATAGAGGACGTTATGGAACTGACTCAGCGAAAATAACTTGACGCTACTGCTTAGAGTGCAATCTTCCTTCATGCATTATCCACTCAGCAAAATGCATTTCGAGTGTTGGTGTTAGATGGCGGATGAGCGTAGTCGCGGGCGTCAAACATCTGAAAGCGAAAGCGCCCAGGACGGGGGACCGTTTGAGGAGCCCCATCAGATAGCTACCCATGTCGCACAGGCGCTTCGGGATCGAGGAGGCGCTTGCGTGATTGTCAATCGCGTGCCCACCGACGCATCGATGCTCCGGCGCGACCGTATCGTCATCGTCCTCGCGCTTTCCCTGGTGACCGCATTGACGTGGAGCTACTTGCTGTGGCTCTCGGCCGATATGGACATGGGCGGGATGGACACGACGGACTTCCGAATGATTCCGTCCGGCATGGCGCTCATGGTGCCCGCACACACATCGTGGCTGCCGATGGAGTTCGCATTCGTGTTCGTCATGTGGGCGGTGATGATGGTCGGCATGATGACGCCTTCGGCGGTGCCAATGTTTCTCTTGTACGCTCGCGTGGGCCGACAAACTGAGGAGCATGGCAGGCCTCTCGCAGCAACGGCTTGGTTTGCTACGGGCTATTTTCTTGTATGGGCCGCTTTCGCGCTGCTCGCTACGCTCGCGCAATGGGCGTTCGAGCGTGCCGCTTTGCT
>JBAPZR010001046.1:0-2728 GCA_049285335.1 Xanthobacteraceae bacterium
CCTAGGAAGGGAGCGCAGATGATCGACCCCCATTCCCGCACTGATCCACCCGGTCGAGCTTTTGACCCGGAAACAGTCGAAGCGATGTCGAGAGCATATCAAGCGGCCCGCCGGAAACTAGGACTGGCCGACCGCGATGACCTCTCAAATGATATCGTCACTCATCACGTCATGGGGTTGGCTCAGGCGGGGGTGCGCAACCCGACTACGCTCTACAGGCTGACGGTGAAGGAATTCAAAGACAAGACACTGTAAGTGCTTTGGTGGTCACTCAAATGCGGCAGCATTCATTAGTTCGGCAAAAGTTCAGATATGTTGGTGTGGTCGCCATAATTCTGATCTTCGCGGTGGCATTGTGTTGGGGTTTAGCCCACATCTAGAAAGTTCAGCGTGTGAGCGAGCCACGGGACTTCTACTCTATATATCTATAAGTGGAATCCGTATGTCGCGGCCTATTCAATGAATGGAAAATACACCATCGAACTATGCCGCCCTGGCGGGGAAGATGCCGGGATCGAACGTGTATTTGAGCGCCAGGACGATCTGGCCATTGCGCGCAAACTTACCGAACGATAGCAACGGAAATATCCGGTCGCCTTGTCATGCTATGTAATCGCTCGTGTGTGTTGGCGCGCAGCGACCGGCTCGAGCCAATGCCGGATTGATGCTGGTCAAGGTTGCTTAGTAGAGACGAGGCGGCGGATTCGAGGCCAACGTTGCGAAGCCTCCGGAACTTTTGCGGAAGGCGTAAGGGCGATACGCTGGAGCAGTCAACCGCGCGGCGCTGTTCCATGGAAGTCTTTCTCCCAGCGGATTGCCATTTTGTGCCAGGCATTGGCCATTTTCACATACTCCATACGCCGCTCAGGCGAATGGGATTTCTGAGCTAATTCCACGCACTCGGCCGCAAGTTCGCGAAATTGTGTTGACGCGGTATCCAAGCCTTCTGCGATAGGTTTGCTGGTATATTTCGGCATCACCGTCGACCATGACTGTCTTGCGCCGCTGAGGACTATCTGACCCCATGTGTTAACGTTGCGTGAACGGTATGCGCGGCAGATTTCTGTGAATTTCCGTTGATGGGGTCCGGTAACTGACGCACTCAAAATGATTCGCGCCGCTCACACAAGGAGCGTACACTTTCTTTATCACCGACAGTGGCTCGACCCATGCGTCGGTGGCTGAGAAACCAATCGCGCTCCCGCCTATACCGACAAGGAGCGTGTTGAACAATCTGAGTGATCGGACTCCGAGAGCGTATTACGCCCTCCATGGCGATCGCAAAAGGGGCCATCAACAAATAGAATACAACCGACGCGGTGAACTGCCGAAAGTCGGAGAAATTATTGCTGTGATTTTCATCGCCAGCAAATTTGGTTCCCCGTCGTTCTTGCTTCAACAGCACGGTGTGGCAATTAAGCCCCCTCAACCGACAGCAATCAAGTTGTAGCATGCACAACATCGCGTGGGCTGTTCCTCGCCATTTGCGTCGGACCGCTCATGTTTCGAACGCTTTATTTTCGGCGCTTTAAATAACCCGGTGCTACCGCGCGTGCACTTTGTAGATGCAGGCGCTTTTTCTCGTGGCCTGGGGCGCGCACTTAGAAACGGTATAACCGTGACGCGCTGCCTTTTCCTGAATACTTGTTGTCAATGGCAATTGCAGCTCGCATCCTAAATGTCTCCTTCGATCCGCGTAATACGAGGCTCCATGAATTCCTTTCGCATGATGCCCAGGCGTTTCCTACCTGAACGGCGGACGCGACATGGCGTCCGCAATCAACTGCGCAGCATGGCTTTGACATTTTCGCCAAAAGTCCTCGTTGGCGGTGATTTCCTCAATGGCACGTTTCCGACGCTGGTGTAAGACGCGTGGGGCCGAGCCACACCGCTCCGTCGAGGAAATTAAGCTTGTTGGCGATTTGATAGAGTTCTTTTAGGCCATCGGTGCTGAGATGCGCGACGAATTCCTGCACATCTTTTATGGTGACACTTTCCCTACGGCCCTTACGGCACGCCATCATAAAGGACGCGGCGTATTCGATAATAATCTTGTCCACCACGTCTATCCCAATCGTCACTGTGACACCAGATTTGGTTTTGGCTTGGGCACCAATCAGGACTTATACGTAGAGGCCGATGCGGTTTGCTCAATCGCGCCAGATAAGCACATATGCTTGCGCTCAGCCTTTATAGCTTTTTGGTCTGCTTGGTCGTCATAGTGAGAGCAAGGGGAACGGCCACACACCGCATATTGCCCGCGTTCGCCACCTCAACGATAAGAAAAAAGCGGATTACTGGCGAGCGGTTTAGTCCTGCTTCGGTAGCTCCGGCAGCTTCGCCACGTTTAGCCGCGATCTGGCGCAGGGCGATAAATAGTCACTTCCCCGTAGTTACAACTTCTCGATTGGCACTCGACAAGCGCAATGCCCGAAGCCGATGCATGTTCTTTATCGCGGCCGCACGCCTGTCCGCCTCTTGCTTCATAGCGAGTGCAATCTCAGCCTCGCGCCGCTCGAATTTGGACTGCTTAGTCTCTACTGGCACAGCATTTCCTCTACTTGTCATCGGCAACCTTTTTGATTGAAACAGAGTGCGGAGAGAAGCCTCTGCTCAACTCCGCGCTTACATTGCACGCAAGTTCAATTTACGGCTGGCTCTTCAACCAAGTATCGACGTCCTTGCGCACCATATCCTTGGCCCAGCCATAACGCTCTTGGATGAGGCC
>JBAPZR010001047.1:0-63199 GCA_049285335.1 Xanthobacteraceae bacterium
GGATAAAGTAACGCCGTCCAAGATCCATTGGAGCGAATCGCTCGCCTGTTGGCGATTATCGCCGTCAAGGACATGGATAAGGAGGAAGGCGCTCGGCGGCTGCTTGCCGCTGGCTTCGACGCCAAGCAGATCGGCGGATTACTTGATGTGAATCCCAATTTCGCGAACGTAGCCAAGCTCCGTAAGCCAAAATCGCAGTCTAAGAGCTGATGGCTAGGATTCCGCCGAAGCTCATCGAGCTGCTTAAAAAACGGATGGCCGCCGCGGAGCGCACGGTCTATCTGACGATTCAGAAAACCGCCGCAGCGAACCGGGTTTCCCGAGACCTAGGCGCCCTGCTTTTGGCAGGCGAACAAGGAATAAGCTACGAGCGTTTCGCGACGCCAGAGCAGATGGCAGCCCTACGCGGCGCCCCGGCGCATGTCGTCGCCGTCGAAGCCCCCGCGCGGCGGCAGTCCGCGAGTGCGAAGAATCGTAAAAAGCCCATTGTAACTATCCAAAACAACTCAATCTTTGTCGTGCACGGCCGCGATACCCAGGTCAACGCCGATATTTTCGCCTTCCTTCGCGCCATTGGTCTCAATCCGCTGGAATGGAGCCAGGCCATCAAGGCTGCCAAAGGCAACAATCCGCACATCGATGATGTGATCTACAATGCGATGGAAAGGGTTCAGGGCGTTTTGGTCATGTTTTCGCCTGACGAAGAAGCGCGCCTGAAAACCAAACTCGCGACTGCGCAAGACAAAAAGCGCGGTATTAACAAACTAGACAGCCAAGCCCGCCCCAACGTGATCTTTGAGGCGGGCTTAGCCTTGGGCGCGCACTCGCAAAAGACGTTACTGGTGCAGGTTGGTGATACCCGCGAAATCAGCGATATTGCCGGCAAGCACTTAGTCCACCTGAGCAATTCTCCAGCAAGCCGCAAAGAACTAGCTCAGCGGCTTCAGAGCAAGCTGAAGTTCAAAGTTGACACGACCGGAACCGATTGGCTTTCGATCGGCAATTTCGATCGCTGACGTTGCAGCTTGAATTTAGGCGATTTGGGGATGGTCATTGTCGGCGGCAGACCCGTTTGGTTTGGTGTGCGAATTACAGCCGGGTGTTTAGCCGGGGGCCAAATCGAAAGATGATCTGATTATGTAGTTATTTCAGTAAGGTTAGGAGGTACGTTTGTCCGCCATCGAACTGACCTATACCGCCCGGGAGCGCAGCTTCGTGACCTGGTCGGCGATCCTCGGCTACGCCTTCGATTTCTACAATCTCATCATCATGGCGTTTCTGCTGACGCAGATTCAGAAATCGCTCGGCATGACGCTGCCGCAGACCGGGCTGATCGTTTCGATGACGCTGACGGGTTCGGTGATCGGCGGCGTCGGCATCGGCTGGCTCGGCGACGCGATCGGCCGCAAGAACGCATTGCTGGCGAGTCTGGCTTTGCTCGCCGCCGGATCGGTTCTTTCGGCCTTCGCCTGGGATTTCTATTCGCTCCTGGCGTTTCGCTTCATCACCGGCGTGGGAGTGGGCGGCGAATGGGGCGCCGGCATGGTCTTACTCAACGAAGTCTGGCGCAGCGAGCAGCGCGGCTTCGGCTCCTGCGTGGTGCAGGCGATGTCGGCGGCGGGCACCGCCATCGCCGTTCTCGTCGCGACCTTCGCGCTGACCCATCTCGGCGAGAACGAGTCGTGGCGCGCGGCGCTTTTGTTCGGCGGATTGCCGATCCTGCTTATGATTTTCATCCGCGCCAAAATGCCGGAATCGCGGCTGTGGAGCGAATACGAACGGCTGCGCAAGAGCGGCACGCTGCCCCCGGAGAAGGCAAGGGAACGCGCTTCGATCCTCGAAATTCTGCGCGGCGCGTCGCTTAAATATTTCATCGTCGGCACGTTGATGTGCGGCGCCTATATCATTTCCTATCAGGCAATTTCGATTTTCATGCCGACATTAATGATCCGCGATTTGCACGCCAATCCCGGCGCGGTTCGCAATGTCACGCTGATATGGTCGGCGTTTTCGGCCACGGGCCTTCTGCTCGCGGGACTGGCCAGCGACCGGATCGGCCGCAAGCTTGCTGTTGTCGCCTCGACCTGCATCTGCATTCTCGGTTTCGCCGCCATTTATTTCTATGGCCGGGTGGATTATCCGGGCGCGGTGTTGAGCTGGCCGCTGTTCTGGGGCTACGCGCTATGGGGCTTAGGGCAAGGCTCGATCGGCGTGTTCGGTCCTTGGTATTCGGAATTATTCCCGGTCGAACTGCGCTCGACCGGCACCTCGGTGACGTTCACCACCGGGCGCCTCATTGGCAGCGCGATGCCTTATCTCGTGCCGGTGATTGCCGCGCTGCTGAACGATTTATTCAACGCCATGATGTTCGGCGTGGTCGGCGCCGTGTTCAGCTTGCTGTTTGCTTTGTTCCTGCCCGAGACCGCAGGTCGCAAATTTTCCGTGATCGAAGGCAAGGAGCACGGTTAAACATGGAAACGCGCAAAGGTACGGACATTGTCCTTCGCCAAGACTCCTAAACATGACTCCTAAACATGACTCCTAAACATGCCTCCCGAAATTGAAAAGTTGACCACGCGCGACGTTTGCGTCCGCATGCGGCGCGCCGGATCGGGAATGCCGGTCCTGTTCCTTCATGGCGCCGGGGGTTGGCCGGCATGGCTGCCATTCTTCGAGCGACTGTCGCAACGCTATGCGCTGACGGTCCCCGAGCATCCGGGCTTCGGCGGCTCGGACGATCCGCAATTTATTCGCGATGTTCCAGATCTGGCGATGTACACGCTCGACATGCTCGACGGCGCTTATTCGTCGCCCGTGCATCTCATCGGCCATTCGCTCGGCGGCTGGGTTGCGGCCGAAGCGGCGATCCGCAACACCCGCCGCATTGCGAGCCTGACGCTGCTCGCGCCCGCCGGCATTCGCGTCAAAGGCGTTCCGCCCGGCGACAATTTTATCTGGTCGCCCGAGGAAGCGATCCACAACCGCTTTTACGATCAGCGTCTCGCGGAGGTGTTTCTCCAGGCGCCGCCGCCGAACGATACGCAACTCGACATCGACCTTCAGAACAAAGTGGCGGCCGTCAAGTTCGGCTGGGAGCCGCGCTGGTTCAATCCGGCGCTGGAGAAGTGGCTGCACCGTATCGCGGTGCCCACGCATGTGGTGTGGGGAGCGGACGACAAACTCCTGCCCTGCGCCTATGCGGCGCTGTGGGGCGAGCGGGTTGCCGGTGCGCAAATTTCGATGGTCGCGGCTTGCGGCCATAGTCCTCATTCCGAGCAATGCGATCTCGTCACCGAAAAGACTTTCAGCTTCCTCGATCGAGTCCGCGCATGAAATTCACTTGCTTTCACTTGATGCCCTACCGGCCGCTCGATCTGAAAGCCGCGAGCGACTACCGCTCGGCATGGGTGGTATTGCCCAACAGCTTCTACGACCCGAAAAAGGGCGCGGCGGAATACGATTCCTATCTCGACCAGCTCACCTACGCCGAGAAGCTCGGCTTCGATGTCATCGGGGTCAACGAGCACCATCAGACCGCCTATGGGATGATGCCGGCGCCGAACCTAATCGCGAGCGCGCTAATCCAGCGCACCAAATCCATCAAGATCGCCATCCTCGGACGCGCTTTGCCGATCGTCGGCAATCCGATCAATATCGCCGAAGAGTTCGCGATGCTCGACGTGCTGTCGAAAGGCCGCATCATCGCCGGCTTCGTGCGGGGCATCGGCGCCGAATATCATGCGACCGGCGTCAACCCGGCCTTTTCGCACGAGCGCTTCCACGAGGCGCACGATCTCATCGTCAAGGCCTGGACGGCGACCGGCCCGTTCGAATTCGAGGGCAATCACTTCCGTTATCGCTACGTCAATTTGTGGCCGCGCCCCTACCAGACACCGCATCCGCCGGTGTGGATTCCATCGATGGGCTCGCGCGAGACGATCGAATGGGCTTCGGCGCCGGAGCGCAAATATCCCTTCCTGGTGACCTTCAGCTCGGAAGCCGCGGTCGTGCGCTACCTGAACATGTACCGCGAGACGGCGCGGGCGCACGGTTATGACGCGTCGGGCGGTCAGCTCGGCTGGGCGGTCCCGCTCTACGTTGCCGACACCGATGACCGCGCTCGCGAGGAAGCCAAAGCCGGCATCGAAACGCTATTCAATAATTTTCTGCCGATGCCGTGGGAAATGCTGCTGCCGCCGGGCTACACGTCAAACGCCTCGCTGAAGGCGACCATGAAAATCCGCACCTCGCTCGGCTCGCGAGCGCGCAACCAGACGATCGACGAACTCATTGCCAATGGCACCGCGGTGGTCGGGAGTCCGAAGACCGTGCTCGAAAAAATCGAACGCGTGCGCGATCAAACCGGCGTCGAGAACCTAATCACGATGTTGCAGTTCGGCGTCATGCCGGACCAACTTGCCGTCCGTAATATGGAGCTGTTCGCCGGCGAGGTGATGCCGAAGCTGCGGTGATGGCGGCCTCGTTCAGGGTGAGAGCTATACCCATGGCAATCGATTCGGGCCGTCGATCCTCCTCTTTTGCGTTGGCAACCTACGCCTCGACCGCGGGGGCCGCCTTTGCCGCCGCGACCATTTCGAACATGCCCGGTCCGTACATTCGGCGCGCATCGGCCAGAAGCGGATCGACGGCATTGCGGAATTGCGCGTGCTCGGCCGCGGTCAAGGCCGTGATCTCGCAACCCGCCGCCTCGATGGCCGCGCGCGCCTCGCGATCTTCCTCGATGGCGAGATCGCGCTGATAGGCGATGGCGCGCGTCACGGCATCGCGCATGGCGCGCTGCAGGTCCGCCGGCCAAGCGTCGAATTGCGTGCGATTGAGGAAGATCGGCCGTGAAATATAAAAGTGGTTGGTGACGGTGTGGAAACGATGAAACTTGTGCACGCCGTAGGTCACGGTATTGGCGAAGGGATTTTCCTGCGCATCGATCGCGCCGGCTTTGATGCTGGCGATCGCTTCGGTCAAATCGCAGCGCAGCGGCACGGCGCCGAGAAGCTCGAATGTTCTGGCCTGCACTTCGCTCGGCAGCACGCGGATGCGCATGCCGGCAAGATCGGCGGGCGTGCGAATCGTCCGCAGCCGGTTCGAGATGTGGCGAAAGCCGTTTTCGAAATAACCGAGAATGCGATAGTTCACCCGCTTCTCGATGCTGGCGGCGAGAAAGCGGCCGAGCTCGCCGTCAATGGCGGCACGCGCCTCTTCCTTGCGTTCGAACAAAAACGGCAAATCGACGAAACCGAGCTCGCTCACCCGGTCGGTCAGGTAGCTCGAGGACTGATACCCGAGCGTGAGGATTCCATCTTCGACCAGAGTCAAAATCTCTTCGGCGCGATAGCCGAAATCCATGATGTTCCAGACATAGTTGACGCTGATGCGGTCGCCAAAGGCGGCAGACAAAGTATCGCCCATCAATTTGAGGGCGCGGGAAAATGACGTGGTCGGCGGCCCGTAGCCGCCCATGCGGATTTTTATCGGTTCACTCATTTTGTCTCGTTTCCGGTTAAGCGAGCGTAGCGACATCGGCCAGGGCGGCGGCGACCGTTTCGCGATCCGCGGTCGAGAGCGGCTCTTGCGGCGGCAGCGGATCGCCGACGTCATGCCCTTGAATTTGCAGCGCCGCCTTAATGCAAGCCGCGAGATTGAAATGCGCGAATATTTCGTTGATCCGCCACAGGCCGCGCTGCAATTGCATCGCCTCGGTCCAGCGGTCCGCGCGGCAGAGCTCGTAGAGCCGCACGCTTTGGCGCGGGATGATGCAAGCCGGCCCTGCCATCCAGCCGATGCCGCCGATCAGCATGACAGCGGCCGGGATATGCGCGGACGCCGAGAACACTTTGAGCCCGTCACAGCGGTTGATGATCGACAACAGCCTTCCGGTATTGGTCGAGGCGTCCTTGATGTAGCGGATGCGCGGATGCGCGCTGAGCCGCGCGATGACGTCAAGAGACAGGTCGGTGCGCTGGAATTGCGGATTTGTATAAAGCACGACCGGCAGGCCGACTGCGTCGGCAATGGCGCGGAAGTAGTTCTCGACCTGCGCCCCCGTCAGCGGGAAGTAGGATTCCAGAATGGCGAGAACGCCGTCGGCGCCCGATGCCTCATAGGCTTTGGCTTGCGCCACCGCGTCCGCGGTCGCGGTCGCAGCGACGCCGGCGATAACCGGCACGCGGCCCGATGCCGCTTCGATCGTGGCGCGCACCACTTCGGTCCGTTGCGCATTGTCGAGATAGGCGAATTCGCCGGTCGAACCGAGCGGTGTGAGCCCGTGCACACCGGCGGCGACAAGCTCTTTGACGAGACGGCCGAGAGCTTTCGTCTTGACGCGGCCGGCGGCATCGACCGGCGACACCAAATAGGGAAAGACGCCGTGAAAATCGGTTGGCGAGCCGGTCATGAAATGATTTCCCGGTGATGGCGCGGCGAGGCGCCGCTTCCGATACCGACTTCTACCGGTCGCCCTTGTAAAGCGCCAGCGCGTCGGCCCACACCTTGCTGCGATCCTCGTCGAAGACCAGCGCCGGATCCTCCGGCGCCGTCATCCACGCGCCGCGCGCGATCTCGTCATCGAGCTGCGACGGCGCCCAGCCGGAATAGCCGAAAGCCAAAAGGCTCCGCTTCGGGCCGCGACCGAGGCCGATGTCGCGCAGCACCTCGGCAGCGTTGCTGAGCGCGACGCGGTCGTCGATGTCCAACGTATCCTGGCGATGATAATCCGTACTGTGCAGCACGAAGGCGACATCATGCCCGACCGGGCCCCCCAAAAAGACTTGCACGTTGTCGGTCACGCCGCTGCCGTCGACGCCGAGCGCTTCAAGCACGCTCGCGATCGGGCGCTGCCCCAAGGGATGATTGATGACGATGCCCAGCGCGCCGTCGCGATTGTGTTGCGCCATCAAAATGACGGCGTGGTCGAAGGGATCGCGCATGTCCGGCGATGCGATCAGAAGCTGACCGGCAAACGAGGTGCGGCCGGACACATCGGGTTCGTTCGGCAACGCGGCGTGCAACACAGCCGCGGGCAGCACAACCGCAATGGCGATCAAGAGCCAGTGCGAGTAACGGTGCGAGTAACCGTGCAAGTAACCGTGTCCGAACAATTCCGCCACCGAGCCGGAAATGAGTCTGCTCATGATCGCGCCGGGCGATGGCAATAATCAAGACAAACCGGGCGACCGCTCAGACGAATTGAACGGCGATGCCGCCGAGATTGCCGAAGTCGGCGTGCAGCGTGTCGCCCTTGCGGGCGAACACCACCCGCGTGAACGAGCCGGCAAGCACGAGATGACCGGCTTCGAGCGCCACGCCATGCTGGCCGAGCTTGTTGGCGAGCCACGCCACGCCCAGCGCCGGGTGGCCGAGCACCCCGGCGGCAACGCCGGTCTCCTCGATCTCGGAATTGCGATACATGATGCCGCCGACCCAGCGCAGGTCGACGTCGAGCGGGCCGATCGGGCGGCCGCCGATCACGTTTCCCGCCGCGGCCCCGTTGTCGGAAACGGTGTCGAAGATTTTGCGCGGGTCCTGCAAACGCGCATCGACGATCTCGATCGCCGGCACGACGTATTCGGTGGCGCGCAGCACGTCGGGCAGACCGACACCGGGGCCACGCAGCGACTTGCCGAGGATGAAGGCAAGCTCGATTTCAACGCGCGGCAGACAATAATTCTCGTGGGGAATCCGCGCCCCGTCGGCGATCATCATGTCGCCGAGGAGATATCCGAAATCCGGCTCGTCGATCTGCGAGGACCGTTGCATCGCCTTCGACGTGAGGCCGACTTTGTGCCCGATGAGCTTGGCGCCGGCCGCGATCTTGCGGTTCGCCACCTCGGTCGAAATTGCGTAGGCGTCCTCGATCGTGATGCCGGGCCAGGTCTTGGATAATTGCACGGCCTGCTTGCGATCCTTCGCGGCAGCGAGAAGAATATCGGCAGCTTTCCTGCGATCGGTGTCAGGCATCATCGTAATTCAGCTCCCCCCAAAAACGTGACCCATCTTGCCCCTAATGACCGGATTTGTCCGGTCATCCACGTCTAGCATAGCGCGCGCCTTAGATACGCTGCTGCCCACGGCGCCAATCGTCGAGCGGTTAGGCGCGCGTATTTTTGCTTTTTTGTGCTTTCGCCCGCGCTCCCCCAGATGCTTTCTTTTTCGATTTGGTCTGATTGTAACCGATAGCGGCCCGGACCAGATTTTTGAGAGCGCGCTCGTTGATCTTATCGCCCTCGAAAAAATCGATCGCTCGTCTCGCGTTGCCTTCGAGGCCGGCGTTGAAAATCCTGTCGGGATCCGGGAGGCTCGCCCCGTAGGCGAAGGTCAGCTTCACCTTGTCTTTGTGGGCGTTGGCGACCGCGATGATTCCGTCGCGAGACCATACTGGGCTTCCCATCCACTTCCATTCCTCGACGATCTCCCGGTCGGCCTCAAGGATGCTCTTGCGCACGGCGGCGAAGGTTTTGCCACGCCAATCCGTGAGGTCTGCGATCAGTCGATCAATACGCTGCGACGGATTCATTGGAGTTTCACGCCGTCTTGTTACTGGCAGGCGGCGCGCAGAACGACAGTTTCGACCGGACAATCCGCGGGCGTCGATGGCTGGCCCGACACCCACAGCGAAGCGTTGCACTTTTCGGCCGTGCGAACGTCGAGCGGTTGACCGTCCTTGAAACCTTTGCCCTTGCAGGCATTGACCGCCGCAGTGGCGCAGTCCGCCGCGCCATTGCCGGCGATCGCGCAAGGCTCGTGGATCTCGATCACCTTCGATGTCTGCAGTTTCACCACTGCACTGGCCGCATTCGACATCGCTTCTGCCGACTTCTTATTGAAGTCATCGAGCTTCGACTGTTGTTCTTTGAGCTTGGCGTTGAAATCGGCGACGGAGTCGTGCCACCAGCGTCCGAGATTGTCGAAAAAGCCGTGTTGCTGATCGGTGGATGCCGATGGCGGAGCCGCGCTCGGGGGCGGCGGCTGCGGCGGCAATGTCAAACCGGGTGACGCCGGTGGCGGCGTTTGCGTTTCAGGTTGCTGTGGTTGTGGCTGTTGCGCCGCGGTCTGGGCGGTTACCGGAGCCGCGCCGGCAGCGGGCGTGCTTTGATTGGTTTGAGCAAGCGTCAAGCCCGTCGTCACGGCCATGGCCGACGCCGCAATGAAAATTTGGGCGATCCACGATTGGGCCGCCGACCGCGTATTCGCCGTGATGTCTTGGCTTGAACCCATGGCCACCCCGTCGTCATGGCCAATTTACGCTGAATTCGAGACTTCGTCGCCCACCGGCCGTCCCGCCCCTCGAGAAACCGGTCGCAGGGTCAATTTGGCCGCCAAATTGGGCGCCAACAAGGTCAAAAATTGCCGCACCTTCAGGGTCAAAATTCCTAAGCCCCGGGCCGGCTTCGCTCCCGCCATCTTGCCCAGACGAACCAAGCAAACAGAGCGATCAAAAGCACTACAACGGCGGTGTCGAATTCGTGGAACAGCCTGCGGAAGGTCGGATCGCTGTTCCAGCGTGCACCGAGCAAGAACCCGATATAGGCAAGCGCGAAACACCAGGGCCATGAACCGAGAAACGTATAGATCTGAAATTTCATCATCGGCATGCGCGCCAATCCCGCCGGAAAAGCGATGAACGTCCGTACCACTGGAAGCAGCCGACCGATGAAAACCGTAATCGCGCCATACCTGGCAAAGAAACGTTCGGCGCGCTCAAGCTCGGCAGAGCTGACAAGAACGTACGAGCCCCAGCGCTCGAAGGCTTTGCGTCCGCCCTTGGCAGCGATGAGATAAGCGACCGTAGATCCGAGATTGCAGCCGAGCGCACCCGCCGTCGCGACACCGAGCAGGCTCAATTGCCCGATCGAGACGAGATAGCCGGCGAACGGCATGATGATTTCCGAAGGCAGCGGAATGCAGGCCGACTCGATCGCCATGAGGACGAGCACGCCAAAATAGCCAGCGGCCGAAATGACCCCGACGATCCAGGCCGCGAGTGCCGAAATCACCTGGTCAAGCATCGTCGCGAGAGGTTGCGAGGAATGAGGATCAGCGCCGCTTGCGTATGCGGCGGCCTTCGAGCACGACGATTTTGCGGCGCGGAAACTCTTCCGGCAGCTTTTTCGGCACTTTCTCGGCAATGCCGAACAGCCGCTCGCGCCGGTCCATTTCTTTCCAGACGTCTTCCGGCTTGATCCCGGACGCGATCCACAGCACCACGAGATTGTAGATGAGATCCGCGCTTTCCTTGACCACGGCTTCCCGATCGCCGTGCATGGCGTCGATCACCACCTCGACCGCCTCTTCGGCGAGCTTTTTGGCCATCTTGCTGCGGCCCGCGCGCAACAGCCGCGCCGTCCGCGAGGTGGACGGATCGTCGGCGCGGCAGGCATAGGCAGCCTCGTATAGGCGCGAAATCGAATCAGTCATGGCCCATCAAGATAGGCTGATCTTGTCGCGATTGTGTTAATGCCGTTGGATGACAATGGTTTAATAGCCCAGCCTCGGCCGAACGCGGCTTTTTATAGCCTTGGTGAATAGACCTCGCTTCAATCGTTCCGGTTTCGAGTCCTCCCGTTTTAGTCCTCTCTGGTTATTCCTGAGGTTAGTCTTCCTGGGCCAGGAGCCCGGCATTGCCCCCGGACGCCGCCGTGTTAACCGTGACGACCTGCTCCGTGGAAAACCGGCGCAAATAGCTCGGTCCGCCCGCTTTCGGTCCGGTTCCCGATAGCCGGGTACCACCGAAGGGCTGAACGCCGACAACGGCACCGATCATATTACGATTGACATAGATATTGCCGTGAGGAAGCCGGCCGGCGATGCGCGCGATGCGAAAATCGATGCGCGACTGAATGCCAAGCGTCAGCGCGGTGTCGTTTCCGGCGATGTCGTCGAGGAGCGCGTCAAGCTTCTCGGGACGCCAGCGTACGACGTGGAGCACTGGCCCGAACACCTCCCGATCGAGATCGCCGGCGCGGTCGAGTTCGATCATGACGGGAGCGACATAGGCACCTTCCGCCGGCAGGCAATCGTGCCGGTCCCACCGAAAGCGCACCCGGCCGGCACCCTCGTTGTCGGCGATCCAGGCATCGAGCTGCGACTTCGCCTCGCCATCGATCACCGGGCCGACATGGGTGGATGCCAGGCGCGGATCGCCGAGCTTTAGTTCGCGCGCCGCGCCCGCCACCATGACGAGCATGCGGTCGGCGATGTCATCCTGCAGGCAGAGCAGGCGAAGCGCCGAGCAGCGTTGCCCGGCGGAGCGGAACGATGAGGCTAGGACGTCGTCGGCGACCTGTTCGGGCAGAGCGGTAGCATCGACGATCATGGCGTTGATACCGCCGGTCTCGGCGATCAGTGGCACGATCGGCCCGCTCTTTTCGGCAAGCGCGCGATTGATTGCACGGCCGGTTTCGGTCGAGCCGGTAAAGACCACGCCGGCAACCCGCCGATCCGCGACCAGGCGAGCGCCGACTTTGCCATCTCCGGGAACGAGATGCAGCGCGCTTTTCGGCACGCCCGCCTCGTGAAGAAGTGTGACGGCGAGCCCGGCGATGAGCGGGGTCTGCTCGGCCGGTTTGGCCACGACCGCGTTGCCCGCAACCAGTGCGGCGACGATCTGGCCGGTGAAGATCGCGAGCGGAAAATTCCACGGCGATATGCAAACGAATACGCCGCGGCCCCGGTAACGCAGTTCGTTGCTTTCGCCGGTCGGTCCCGGCATTGCCGTCCCAGTCAGCGCGACCCGCGCCTGCGCTGCATAATAGCGGCAATAATCGACAGCCTCGCGCAGCTCTGCGAGCGCATCGTCCAATGTCTTTCCCGCCTCGGTCTGCAACAAGGCGAGCAACCGGCCGCGGTTGACCTCAAACCGGTCGGCGACGCGTTCGACGGTCGCGGCCCGCTCCTCGAGCGGCCGCGCGGCCCAGGCGGCAAAGCCATCCGAACCCGCACCCATTGCGGCGTGCACGATCGCGTCGTCGGCTTCGTGCACAGTGCCGGTCGTGCTGCCGTCGATCGGCGAATGAAGAGCGCGCGCGATGCCGGGAAGCGCTACGCCATTGACCAGCGGCCTGGCTTCCGCGCCCGCTCGCGTGCCCTCGCGAACTTCGTCGACAAGCGCTTCGAGGCCTGCGCGATCGCCGAATTCGACGCCGGCCGCCGCGCGCCGTTCTGGCGCAAAAAGAGCGCGCGGCAGCGGAATTTTCCGGTTGCGCGCCGCCGCCGCGTCGGCGATCCAACTTTGCGGGCGCCGCAGGATTTCCTCCACCGGCACGCCGCGGTCGGCGGCGACCGAAACGAATGACGAATTCGCGCCGTTCTCCAGGAGCCGCCGCACCAGATAAGCGAGAAGATCGCGATGGCCGCCGACCGGGGCGTAGACCCGGCAAGCGACATCCGGAAACTCGGCGGTAAGCGCCTGATAAATCGCTTCCCCCATGCCGTAGAGACGCTGAAATTCGAATCCCTCGATGCCGCCGGCGTCCTCGATCACACCGGCGACGGTCAGAGCGTTGTGGGTTGCGAATTGGGGAAATAGCCGCCGGCGAGACGCGAGCAGCCGTTTGACGCAAGCCATGTAACAGAGGTCGGTCATGGCCTTGCGGGTGAATACCGGATAGTCGGCCAAGCCGCGCTCTTGAGCGCGTTTGATCTCGGTATCCCAATAGGCGCCCTTGACCAGGCGGACCGTCAATTTGCGATTCAAGGCCGCGGCCACATCCCCGATCCAATCGATCACCGCCAAGGCGCGCTTCTGATAGGCTTGGACCGCCAAGCCAAATCCATCCCAATCGTCGAGCGCGCGATCACGCAGCGCGCCTGCAATGACGTCGAGCGACAATTCGAGGCGGTCCGCCTCCTCGGCATCGACGGTTAACTGCAGGTCGTTCGCCTTGGCCAAGCGGGCGAGCGCGACGAGACGCGGCGTGAGTTCGTGCAGCACCCGTTCGCGCGAGATCGCCTCGTAACGCGGATGCAACGCGGAGAGCTTGACCGAGATTCCGGACTGGCCGGGCCGGTTTCTGCTCGTGCTGTCGGCCCCAATCGCGGCAATGGCTCCGGCGTAGGCTTCGAAATAGCTTTCCGCATCCGCGCCCGTGCGCGCGCCCTCGCCGAGCATATCGAACGAATAGCGCAATTCGGTGTGCGCGCGAGCCCGTGCCAGCGCCGCCGCGATCGTCGGGCCGATCACGAAATGCGAACCGAGAAGCCGCATCGCCTGGCGCGTCGCCGCGCGCATGGTCGGCAGCCCGACGCGGCGCACGATATTGTCGAGGATCGTTTCCGGCGTTTCGGCCGGATGAATGATGCGCGCGGCAATGCCGAGCGTCCACGCCGAGGCCGAGACCAAAAGCGCGGTCGATTTGACGTCGCCGTCGAACCGGCCCGCGGCGAGCTTGTCCTCGATAAGCTGATCCGCGGTCGCCGCGTCGGGCACGCGCAAGAGCGCTTCGGCCAGCACCATCAGCGCCAGGCCCTCCTTGGTGGAGAGCGTGTAAGCGTGCAGAAAGTCGTCGACGCCGCCCAGGCCGCCGGTTTTGGCGCGGATGGCCTCGATGAGCCGCCGCGCCCGCGCATCGACGCGCTGTTCCGCGGCGCCTTCGCGCGCGGCGTCCGCCAGAAACTTCGCCGCCAAATCCTCGTCGGGCGGAGCATAGGGCGCCCGGAACGGCGGCAACGCGGCCGAAATTCCGTTCATGGCGGCATCTTATCCTCTCCCGCCCAAACGGGAGAGGATTAACCGCCGCGGCGGAGCGCGGGCCGCGTGCTTAAGCGGCCCTATTTCCAGCGAGCCATGCTTGCAGCTTGTCGATGCTGCCGGTCCACCCAGCCTCCATGCCCTGCAGATAGGCGGCGGCATAATCGACCATGGCGCGGCCGCGCGTGTGCAAGGTCATCGTTGTCTTGCCGCCCGCTTCGGCGAAAGTCACGGTGGTGAGACCCTCGATGATGTGATTGCCTTCGGCATCGACCGCGATATTGGTGAAAACGAGCCGTTCAGGCGGCACGATTTCGCGGAACTCGCCTTTCATCGGAAAGATGCTGCCGTCCGGGCTGCGCATGTGGATGCGGATCGCGCCGCCGACGCGCGCCTCGATTTCGCAAACCGGATTGGTGAAGCCTTTCGGGCCCCACCATTGCGCGACCTGTTTGGCATCCGTCCACGCCGCGAATACCCGCGCACGCGGCGCATCGAACACCCGCGTGAGCGTAATTTCGCGCTCCGCACTCGGTTTTGTTTTTTCCGCGACCGCCATCGTAACCTCCCCTTGTGAGCTACTGCGCAACCAGAACCATCCAGCCGACGCCGAATTTGTCGGTGAGCATGCCGAATCGCGGCGAGAAGAACGTCTTCGCCATCGGCATCGTCACATTGCCGCCATCGGCCAGCGCGCTGAAGGTTTTGTCGGCTTCGTTTTCCGACTTCGCCGTCAGCGTCAAGGCGAAGCCCTGGAAATTGGTGTTGCCGGTGCAACGGCCGTCCGACATCAGCACGGTGGTATCGCCAATTTGAACCTGCGCGTGCATCACCTTGTTCTCGGAACCGGGACTGATCATCGATTGATCGGGCGCCTGACTAAAACGCATCAGCATTTTGGGTTCTGCGCCGACCGCCTTTTTGTAGAAGTCGAGCGCTTCGTCACATTTGCCGTCGAAAAACAGATACGGTTGCAGGTTCATCACGCCACTCCTTTGCGGTTTTGGTCCGACGCCATCGCTGCCACATAGTCGCTGAGCCGGGCAAGCGTCTCGATAAGCCCCTTGTCCGCGCCGTAATCCTTGATGACGCGATCACGTTCCGCCGCAGACGGGAAATCGCCGCGCCAGGTTATGCGCGTGCGGCCGCCCAGGTCTTCGAAGATGACGGCTTGCCGGAACTGCACCGGCTCGACGTCATCGCCGCCGCCGTGCCGGTAGACGATGCGCGCCGGCGGCACGATCTCTTCGAAGGTAACTCGGTTCTGATAGTCACGGCCGTCGGGACCATGCATCACGAAGCGCCACACACCTCCTGGACGAAAATCGAAGCTGTAGGTCGTCGTTGTGAAACCATTCGGGCCCCACCATTGCGCGAGGTGTTTTGGATCCGTCCACACGGAAAAGACAAGCTCGCGCGGCGCATCGAACTCGCGCGTTCCGATGATCGACCGCGGGTCCCGCTCAAGATCGAGGCTGCTTTTTGCGGCTGTGCTTCCCATTCTTCACTCCTGACTCTTTGCTCGCGGATTGCTTACCTTCTTTGGCCTGCAGCTTTTTCAGATAGGCGTCGAGCCGATCGAAGCTCTCGTCGAAAAACCGACGGTAATGTTCGAGCCAATCGTCGATATCCTTCAACGCCCGCGGCTCGATCCGGCACGGGCGCCATTGCGCCTCGCGCCCGCGCGCGATCAGGCCGGCGCGTTCCAGCACTTTCAGATGCCTGGAGACCGCCGGCAGGCTCATAGCGAAAGGCTTGGCGAGCTCGCTCACCGAGGTCTCGCCCAATGCGAGCCGCGCCAGGATCGCGCGGCGGGTGGGATCGGAGAGAGCAGCGAAGGTGTGGTCGAGCGACAATTTTACCATCCGGTTAAATAACTAATCGGTTAAATACAGCAGAGCCGCCCCTTCGTCAAGGTGCGCATGCGTTTCCAGCCCTGGGTTCAAAGTCCGGGGCGTGCTTTTTCTGGATCATGCCTTAAAATTCCGCATGTCCTTCATCCGCATTTATCTTCGCGTGCTCGGCCTTTTGCAGCCCGACGCCAAACTCGCGATCATGCTGGCGCTTGCCAATATCGCGCTCGCGGCCGCGCAATTCGTCGAGCCGGTCCTGTTGGGCCGGATCGTTGATGCGCTTTCCGGCGCGTTGCCGCCCGGACTCGCAGCAGCGGCGCGCGCGCTCGCGCCGCTGATCGGCACCTGGGTCGCGTTCGGCCTTTTCATCATTCTTGCCGGCACGCTCGTGGCCTGGTTCGCCGACCGTCTCGCGCATAAGCGCCGCAACATGGTGCTGGCCGATTATTTCGAGCACGTGTTGCAATTGCCGCTCGCCTACCATTCCGGCGCGCATTCAGGCCGACAGATGAAAGTCATGCTCACCGGCACCGACACATTGTGGTGGCTGTGGGTCTCCTTCTTTCGCGAGCATTTTGCTGCGTTCGTTTTTATTATTCTGCTGCTGCCGACTTCGCTCGTCCTCAATTGGCGGCTTGCTTTGCCCTTGATCGCGCTGTGCCTCGGGTTCACGGCGCTGACCATGACGGTGATGCGAAGGGCGTTCGCCATGCAAAGCGCGGTGGAGCAGCACTATTCGGATCTCGCCGAAACCGCCGCCGACGCGCTCGGCAATGTCGCGCTGGTGCAGAGCTATGCGCGGGTCGAACTCGAGGTCTCGGGGCTAAAGAGCCTGGTCAACGCGCTCTTGCGCGCGCAAATGCCGGTGCTGTCGTGGTGGGCGATTGCCGCCGTGCTCACCCGCGCCGGCACCACGCTCACGCTGCTCGTGATCTTGCTGGTCGGAACTTACTTAAAGCTCGTCGGCCTCGCTTCGGTGGGCCAGATCGTCAGCTTCATGAGCATCGCTTCGTTGCTCATTGCCCGGCTCGAACAGGCGGTGAGCTTCGCCAACCGCCTGTTTCTCGACGCACCGAAGCTCGCCGATTTCTTCGATGTGCTCGACACCGTACCCGCGGTGCGCGACCGACCCGACGCAATCGATCCCGGCCGCGTGCGCGGAATGGTCGAATTCAAGGACGTCTCGTTTTCCTATGACGGCAAGCGCTCGGCCGTTGCCGATTTGAGCTTCGCTGCAGCGCCCGGCGATCGCGTCGCTCTGGTCGGCCCGACCGGCAGCGGCAAATCCACCGCGCTCGCACTCTTGCATCGGGCATTCGATCCGCAATCGGGCGCAATTTTCATTGACGGCACGGACATCCGCGATTTTACGCTCACTGGACTGCGCCGCAATATCGGCGTCGTCTTCCAGGAGACGCTGCTCTTCAACCGCTCGATCGCAGACAACTTGCGCGTCGGCAAGCCCGACGCCGGCGAAGAAGAATTACGCGAGGCGGCGACCCGCGCGCAGGCGCTGGATTTCATCGATCGCAGTGCGGAGGGCCTGCGGGCGCGCATCGGCGAGCGCGGACGGCTGCTCTCAGGCGGCGAGCGGCAGCGGCTCGCCATCGCGCGGGCGCTGCTGAAGGACCCGCCCATTTTGATCCTCGACGAAGCGACGAGCGCGCTCGACCCAATCACCGAGGCTCGCGTCGGCGCGGCGCTTGATGAAGTGATGAAGGGGCGCACCACATTCGTTATCGCGCATCGGCTCGCCACGATCCGCGACGCCACCCGGATTCTGGTCTTTCGCAATGGCCGTATCGTCGAAACCGGCACGTTCGACGAATTGCAGCGCCACGGCGGTTATTTCGCGGAATTGGTGCGCGCCCAATTCGCGATCGCCGCTGCCGTCACCGCGCTCGAGCGGGAATAGCCGGAGATAACGCCGCTATCGCAGCCGCTCCAAGATGCTGACGTAGTTGGCAACCGCGGCGCCCCCCATATTGAAAATGCCGCCGAGCTTGGCGCCCCCGACCTGCATGTCGCCGGCTTTGCCGGTGAGCTGCATCGCCGCGAGCGCGTGCATCGACACGCCGGTTGCGCCGATCGGATGGCCTTTGGCTTTCAATCCTCCGGACGGGTTGATCGGCAGCGCGCCATCCTTGGCAACCGTGCCTTCGGCGATGACGCGGGCGCCCTCGCCTTCGCGCGCGAGACCCATGGCCTCGTATTCGATCAATTCGGCGATCGTGAAACAGTCGTGTACTTCGGCGAAGGAAAGATCCTTCAGCGTCACACCGCCCTGCGCCAGCGCGCGTTGCCAGGCCACGGCACAGCCTTCGAATTTGAGGATCTCGCGGCGCGACATTGGCAGGAAATCCTGCACGTGCTGCGCGGCGCGGAACACGACGGCCTTGTCGAATTTGAGCGCCGTTTCCACATCGACCAGCACCAGCGCAGCCGCGCCGTCGGACACGAGCGAACAGTCGGTCCGTTTCAGGGGACCGGCGACGCGGGGATTTTTCTCGCTCTCGGCGCGGCAGAATTCGTAACCGAGATCTTTTCTGATTTGCGCGTATGGGTTGTGGACGCCATTTTTGTGGTTCTTGGCGGCGATGCGCGCGAGCGCGTCCGATTGATCGCCCCAGCGCTGGAAATAAAGCGACGCGATCTTTCCGAAAATCCCGGCGAAGCCGCCGTCGATATCGGCCTCTTCGCGCACGTAAGAGGCCTTGAGGAGATTGCGGCCGACCTCCGGCGCCGGCGTCGTCGTCATTTGCTCGACGCCGACCACGAGCACGATGCGGGCTGAGCCGGCGGCAATGGTCTTAAGCCCTTGATGCACCGCCGCGGAACCGGTGGCGCAGGCATTTTCGACGCGCGTGGCGCGCTTAAAGCGCAGATCCGGCGACGCCTGCAGCACCAGCGAAGCGGTAAAATCCTGCGGCGAAAAGCCCGCGTTGAAATGGCCGAGCACGATCTCGTCAACGTCCTTGGCGTCGATTCGCGCGTCGGCGAGCGCTTCGCCGGCGACCCGCACGATCAGGCTTTCGACGGTTTCGCCGGCAAGCTTACCGAAAGAGGTATGCGCCCATCCCACAATGCAGGCTGACATGTTTGCTCCGTTGCCGAATTTTCGTCGCTTTTCCTTGGCTTACAAAGAGTCGTCCGGTGCTACGGTTCGGGACGGCTTTTAAGGATATCGCCATTCGGCGCCTTTGCCATCGAGCCGACCTGCGTTACATAATGATGCGCCCGAACTTCGTGAACCATACGTGAACCGATCGCGGCCTTGGGCCCGACTAACCGAACGGACCGCGGCACGTGCAGTGTACGAAATTTTTCCGGGCGCAACCGCTCGGTCTTCGTCTTGGCTTGCTGGCGCTCGCCGCAGGCTGGGTTGGAACCGTGCTCGCGGCCGCCGTCGTCGCGACACCCGCACAGGCAATGTCCGTCCTGCTGATCGACGCCGATAGCGGCAAAGTGCTGCACGCCGAGAATGCAACCTCTCCGTGGTATCCGGCGTCCACCACAAAGTTGATGACGCTCTACATGACGCTGACCGCCATCCGCGATCATCGCATCAATCCCGACACGTTGTTCACAGTCTCGGCGAATGCCAACGCGCAGTCGCCGACTAAAATGGGTTTCCCGATCGGCACGCAGGTGACCGTCGACAATGCCATCAAGATGATGATGGTGAAGTCGGCGAACGACATGGCGGTCCTGCTCGCCGAGGGCATTGGCGGTTCGATCGATCAATTCGCGCAAGAGATGACCGCGACCGCGCATCGGCTCGGAATGACGGAATCGAACTTCGTAAATCCCAACGGGCTGCCCGATGGCGGCCAGATCATGTCGGCGCGCGATCTCGCCATTCTTGCGCGCGCGCTTATTCACGACTTTCCCGAATACAGTTCTTATTGGCACATACCGGCGATCAAATTCGGCCGACGCGTGGTCCGCAATTACAACCCGCTGCTCGGCCGTTATCCCGGCACCGACGGCATGAAGACCGGCTTCATCTGCGCATCGGGCTATAACCTCGTGGCGACCGCATCACGCGACAACAAACAGCTCATCGTGGTGGTGCTCGGCGCGCCATCGGGAGCGGCCCGCGCGATCAAGGCGGCGGAACTGCTCGAGACCGGCTTTACGCAAAATCCGCTGACATGGCTGTTATCGTCTCTCACCAACGTCAACTCGCTCACGCCGATCGACGTGTCGCCGCCCGATCTATCCGACCAAATATGCGGACCGCATCGTAAGCGTCACCAAAACGAGGAAAGCGACGACGCCGACGCCAGTGATGAGACAGACAGTTCGGGCGCGGAAAACAATCCGCAATTCTCCGCCATGTTGGCGGCTTTGCGCGCGCCGTCGTCGAAGAACCTGCTCAATGATATCGGCCCGGTGACGCCGGTCGTCGTTTATACCGGTCCGACGCGGACCCCCGATCAGATCGCCGCTCTCGCTGCGCTGCCTGAGGCCGCCGAGGCGGTCAAGAAGAAGTCCAAACACAAGCTCGCTGTGGCAAAGCAGACAGAGGACGGCAAGGTCGCGGCCAAGCCGGCCGAGGCGAGCAAGGCCGCAGCAAAACCGGCGCCGCACAAAGTGCTATCGAGCAAAGCCGGTGAGACAGGCGTCGGCGACGGCAAAGCGAGTACGGCCGCCGCGACCGCTTCTGCGCCAAAGAAGCCGGTCAAGCCGCATCCGAAGCCGGCCGCGTCTCAGCAGTAATCGCCATTCTCGTTTACGCCGAGACCGGCCGCGAGCGCTCCTCGCGCGATCACCCGTGCTAGGGTCAAAAGGCGTTTGGGAAAAAGCCGTCGATTGCACTGCTACCCTATTTTCCGAGCAGTAGCCGTTGCATTCGACGGCTCGAAGCGATCACCATGGTTATAAATCCGGACCACACAACGGCGTCTTTCGGAAGACGGGGCGCGCATGCACGGCAAAGTCACGATTTCGCTCCTCCAAGAAATGAAGCGGGAGGGAAAGAAAAGCGTCGGTCTCGTCGCCTGGGATTATCAGATCGCGCGGATCGCCGATCGCGCCGGATTCGATTTCATCTCGGTCGGGGATTCGGTCGGCGTCAATCTATGGGGCCGTTCCGACGTGCTCGACGTCACGTTGGACGAGATGCTGATCTGCTGCAAAGCGGTGCGCCGCGGAGTCGAGCGCGCGCTGGTCAGCTGCGACATGCCCTACGGTCCGGTCCAACACGGAACCGACAGCGCGCTCGCCGCCGCATCGCGACTGATGGAAGAAGGCGGCGCCGACATGGTCAAGATTGACGCCGCGGCGGACTATCCGGATACGGTGCGCGCGCTCGTCGCCGCCGGCATTGCGGTGTTCGCGCAATTCGGACTGACGCCGCAGACCGCGAGCAAATACGGCGTCCCCTACAGCGCGCAGAATTCGCCCGCCGCGCAGGCAAGCGCCTCGGCGGTGGCCAGACTCGTCGACGAGGCCAAGCTTCTCGAACAATCGGGCGCTTGCCTTCTCGATTTCACCAATTCCGGCCCGATCGGCGGCGCCGCGGTCGTCGACGCGGTCAAGATTCCGGTGATCGGCGGTTTCGGCGGCGGCCCATGGCTCGACGGCCGCGTACGGCTTGCGCATACCGCAATAGGCTACGGCGAAAAATGGCTCGATGCGAAGACCGAAACCTACGCCAATACCGCCGAAGCCGCGCGCGACGCGTTTGCGGCGCTGATCGCCGATGCGCGCGCCGGACGGCAGATCAAAGGTTAGGGTCAACTCATAAAAGCGTTCAGGAATGGCCCATCGTTATGAGCTGTGACCTGGCCTGAACGCCTCAGCCGGAATATTTGGCGTCGCGATCGAGGAGCTCGATCGACACGCCTTCCGGCCCGCGCAGGAAGCAGATACGCACGCCCGGCCGGACCGTGGTCGGCGCGCGGGTGAACTCGACGCCCTTCTTCTTCAGATCGGCCGCGATCGCATCGATGCCGCTCACCGACAAACCGAAATGATCGAGCCCGCGATAGGGCGTGACGGGCGGCGCGTTGACGCCGTCGCCGGTCTCGACCGGCGCGATGAAGATATTGGCGCCACCGAGTTTTAGGTCGATGCGTGGCTTGCCCTGCTGCATCGAACGAACGACTTCGGCGCCGAGCATCGTCTCGAACCATTGCGCCATCGCCTCCGGATCGGCGGTGCGCAGATGAATATGATCCCAGGTGTAGTGTGCCACGGCGCGTTCTCCCTTTGTCGGCTTATGCAGCCGTTATTTTGGCGGAACAGTCGGACCGGCACAACCGCCGAAGACCGCGGGCTTGAGCATGATCCCGAAAAAAGCCTGCGCCGGACTTGATCCGGGGTGGACACCGGTTTTCGGAAAAGCATGCCCCGGACGTGATGCGGGGATCATGCTCAAGCAACAAGCTAAAGCGAAATGCCGAGTCTATTCTAAAATTATTTCGCTTTAGTGCCGAGCCGGTTTGGTCTCGGCGGGATTCGGCGGAGAAGCCTGACCGGTTGCCGGCGTGGCGAGCCAGTTTGCGTGCATGACGGCGGTGTAGAGCATTTGCAGAATGCGCTGGAGCTCGGCGCGATTGACGCTGCCGGCGGCTCCCTGTTCGCTTTGGCCGCGCAGCTCGAGACGAAAGGCGTCGCCTTCGCGCGAAATCGTCAGCCGCTCGGCGAGTTCGGCCGCGTCGGTGCTGGCTTTGAGGACGGCAGGCGGTGTGTTCGACATTGCCGGCGCGGTCTTGGCGATGGCGGCGTCGCGCTCGAAGGCCACCGCCTCGCCGCGAAATTCCGCGGGAGCGCGTTGCGCGAGATCCGACGTGCTGACCAAATATTCGGTCGCACGCTGGACCACGGCGAGCGCCAGCCGCCGCGTCAGCCAGCAGGACCAGGCATCGGCACGGCCGGCATTGATGGCAACGGTAATGCGATCTTCCCGCGGCACATAGACAAATGTGATCGAAGTCAGCACCCGCAGCATTGGCATCCGTCACGCCGGCAAACGAGGGAACAGCGCCGTCACTCGTGTCCCGATTCCGAAGTTCGCCACACACCTTGCGGCACGCTGTTAGCGAACTTCGGAATCGAAAAGGACACTGGAGAGTTCATTATTCTAGCGTGGTTTTTGGATTTGAAGTTGCTAGACGAGTGTGCCGCATAAACCATAGGAACTTCAAATCCACCACACTAGATCAGTTCGGGCCACGGCACGATGGTCGATTTAACGGTTTTCATGGCGATCGCATCGGCAACAGCCTGCGCGATGCCATCCTCGGAGAAAGGATAAAGCGTCTGCATGTCGAGCCAAGGATATTTTGCGCGTGTGCGATAAAGCATGTCGACGCCGAGCGGCAGGTCGTTGCCGGTGAATCCCCACGAGCCGAGGACATTGATGTCCTTGGCGCAGATGCGATGCCATGACGTCATGATCGACCCGGCATCGGTGAACTGACCCATTTCAACATAGGTGCCGCCGTCCCGAAGAAATTCGATCCCCTCGGGACCGGCGCTCGGATGACCGGAGCAGTCCATCACCAGGTCGGCGCCGAAGCCGTCGACGATGTCACGCACGCGCGCGATCCGCGCGTCGGCTGTCTTGCATTCCTCGATATCGACCGTCGCTTGAGCGCCGAATTTACGGGCGAGCTGTAGTCGCGGCCGTTCCGGCGCACCGACACAGATGACCCGCCCCGCACCCATCTCTTGCGCGGCCGCAACTGCGAGAATCCCGATAGGACCCGAGCCCTGAATGACAACGCTATCGCCCCAGGTGAATCCGCCAGCGCGCGTCGCGCGATTGAACGCGCGGATGCAGGATGTCAGCGGTTCCGACAAAGCCCCGAGGCGGAGCGACATGTCATCCGGCAATTTGTAGATCTTGGTACCGGGAAGCATGTCGAGATCGACATAAACGTATTCCGCCCAGCCGCCCCACAGGTGCGGCGGCTTCTCGAAGCCGAGATAGCGCCCGTAATAAACCGGCGTCAGACATTTGTTCGCATTTTCGGGATAGTGGATGCAGTAGTAACAGCGGCCGCAGGGCATCAGTGGCGGGATCATCACCTTCGAGCCGACCTGCAACGGCTTATCCATGAAATCTTCTTTGAACGCGCTGCCGGCCTCGACGATCACGCCGCCGAGCTCATGGCCGAGCGTGAACGGCCAAGGCAGCCTCTTGGGCCAATGACCCTTGAGGATGTGCAGATCGGTGCCGCACACGCCGCAGGCGCCGATTTTGATCAGCGCCGCCTTGTCGGGAATGCGCGGCCGGGGAACGGAATGAATGACCGGCCGCGCGCCGGGCCCGGCGAATGTCGAAACGCGGATCTGTTCCACGCGCGCGTCCCTTACCTCATTTAAGATAGTCATAGATGACCTTGCCGAGGCCTAGCGTCAAATCCGCGATGATGTGCGTCGCAGAGAGCACCTCGAGCACCGGCAATTCCGCGACCGGCGCCAGCGCATGGGCATGCAGATCGAGCGCGCCCGGCCCGGTCCACGCGCCTTTGAGTTCGATGTCCTCAAGATAATATTCAACGAGCTCGCAGATCCGCGGGCTGCCGTCGACATGCGGGATGATCTTGAGAAGGAAATTAGGCGCCTCGAGCGCCGCCTTGATTGCGGCGTGATCGGCGGCGGTGTGCTTGTAGCCCATGGTGCCGGTGGCGACCCGCACCGGGCCGTATTCGAGCGTGCCGACCATCGTGTCGATCTCGGCGCGCAGGCTGGGTTGAGCCAGCTTCTTTGGGAATCCCCAAAGCTCGCGCCCGCCGGCAATCGGCGGATCGTCGTTTAAGAACATGCAATGCGTGTAGCCGCCCTTGCGGCCGCGGAACGAAACCGGGATCACCTGGCCGGTCTCCGTGTAATCGCCGAAGCCGGTCGAATCAGGCATGCGGATGAATTCGTATTTGACGATTGGCGCGTCGACTTCGAGCGGCTCCGGCACCAAGGCGCGCAAGACGTCCGGATCGGTCCGGTAGGCGATGATGAGATATTCGCGATGAAAGAATCGATAAGGCCCGCGCGGATAAGCGGGGCTCGTCAGCGGCATGGCGAATGCGCGCTTGCGGACTTCGGCTTCCTTCATGGATTTCTCCTTGCTGCGGGAAACGGCCGTCGATCGAATGCACGCCGCCGCCGCGGCGCGCGTGTGGTCCGCCGCGTCTAATGTCGCAGCAAAGAGAACGCGAAGTCGCGACCAAGATTGCGGCGCGCCATGAGATGAATCCAAAGCATGGCGAAAGGCTCAAGCAAACGCGCGACGGTGAGTTCGCCCGCGTCGATCGCCTCGAAGCCCAGAGCGGAAACGAGGTCGAGCACGACCTTCTTGCCGGCGGCTTCGTCGCCAGCGACAAACATCACGGGCTTGCCCGCGGCAAAGGCCGGATTGGCCATGACCTCGAACCCGACCTGATTCATCGCCTTGTAGACCCGTGCGCGTGGCGCGAGCTGTGCGACTTGTTCGGCGTCCGACGTGCTGAAACCGACGGCGAGCGTAAAGCCCGGCCCGATGGGATTGGTAACGTCGATCAGAATCTTGCCGGACAGATCGCCGGCCTCGGCTATGGCGGCGGAATTCGCCTGGTACGGCGTCGCCAGCACGACCACGTCGGCATCCTTGGCGGCGTCACTCACGCCTGCGAGCCGCGCGTCGCCCTTGATCCTGCCGACCAGCGCCCTGGTGTCCGCATTCGCGACATCGCGCACGCCAAAGCAAACGGAATGACCGAGCTCCGCCCAACGCCGCCCCAGCGTGCCGCCAACGGAACCCGCGCCAATGATCGCAATCTTCATTTGGGTGCTCCTTTGCTCGTTGCGGAGTGTAACGGTGCGTCGGTGATTTTTTGCAGGGCCTCAAAGGTCAGGCCCGGCGCCATTTCGCGCATGGCAAAGCCCTGTTCGGTCACGTCGAGCACGGCGAGGTTGGTGTAGATCCGCTTGACCGCGCCGAGCGCGGTGAGCGGATAGGTGCAGCGGCGAACGAGCCTGCTCTCGCCTGATTTGGTTTGATGCTCCATCAAGACCCAAACCTGCCGCGCTCCGGCGGCCAGGTCCATGGCGCCGCCGACCGCGGGCGCGCTGTCGTTGTCGGATGTCGACCAGTTGGCAATGTCGCCGTTCTCCGCGACTTGGAAGGCGCCAAGCACGCAGAGATCGAGATGGCCGCCGCGAATAAGCGCGAAACTGTCGGCGTGATGCATATAGGATCCGCCGGTGCGAAGCGTCACATATCGCTTGCCGGCATTGATGAGCCAGCGATTGATCCGATCCGGCGCCGGGGCCGGACCCATGCCGAGGACGCCGTTCTCGGAATGAAAAATGACTTCACGCTCCACCGGCACGTGATCGGCAACGTGCAACGGCGCGCCGATGCCGAGATTGACAAACCAGCCCTCGGGAATGTCGCGGGCGAGACGCGCGGCCATTTCGTTGCGTGTGAGCGGCTTGCAGGCGGCGAGAACGTTCAATTCATCCTCATCAGGTCATTGGGCATCGCCAAGGGAGTGAATTAGCGTCAAAACTCATAATGGCATCCGAAAAAAGCCGTCGGTCGCAATGGCTACCCTATTTTCCGAACAAATCAGGATGTCAAGGGCGCCCTCGGCGCCGCGCAGCGGCTTTGCTCTTGACAACCTGATTTGCTCGGAAGCGAAAGTAGCCGTTGCCATCGACGGCGCGAAAGCGATCACCACGGGTTATGAGTCTTGACCCTAAACATCGCCCGTTACGTGACGGTGGGCTCGCCGTAAGGCACATGCAACACGCGATTAACGTAGATGCCCGGCGTCGCGATTTTTTCCGGATCGAGCGCGCCGAGATCAACAATGTGCTGCGCCTGGACGACCGTCAACTTCGCCGCCGTCGCCATGACCGGATTGAAATTGCGCGCCGAAGACCGATAGGTCAGGTTGCCCCAGCGGTCCGCCTCCCAGGCTTCGATGAGCGCCACATCGCCAGGGAGAGCTTCCTCCAGAAGATAGGTGCGCCCGTCGATCTCGCGCTGCTCCTTGCCGGCGGCGAGCTTGGTGCCGGCCGCGGTCGCGGTGAAGAACGCCGGGATGCCCGCGCCGGCCGCGCGCAGTCGTTCGGCGAGCGTGCCCTGTGGCACGATCTCAAGCTCGAGCTTGCCGGCGCGATAGAGTTTTTCGAACACGACAGGATCGGCGGTGCGCGGAAACGAACAGATAATCTTGCGCACGCGGCCGAGCTCGAGAAGCCGCGCCAGTCCGATGCGCCCGACGCCGGCATTGTTGGAGACAACGGTCAATTCTTTTGCGCCGTGCTCGATGAGGCCGTCGATCAGCGCGTTGGGCTGCCCGATGCTGCCGAATCCGCCAAGGAGCACGACCGCGCCGTCACAGATGCCGGCCATGGCTTCGACCATTGATGGCACGATCTTGTTGATCATTGGAACGCGCTACGCCGTCCGCTCTTCCCCGCGAAAGCGGGAACCCAGAGCGATTTTCGGAGAACTGGATTTACCGCTTTATTCTCGTTTTCGCAGGAATGAGCGACGAAAAAATTCACCCCACCACCCGTGCGCGCGGCGCTTGCGCAAATCCCGGCATCACTTCTCGGGCGAAGCGGCGCAAACTGTCCTGCGCCGGACCGCCGCCATTGAGCAGCACATAGCCGACGCCGAGCTGCTGCAGGCGTTCGAGTTTCCGCGCGATTTCATCGGGCGTGCCGTAGAGCGCACTTTCCTCGCTCGCTTCCCGCGTATCGGAAAACGCCATGATGCTTGATTTGCTCTTGGTGCCATCGGGCGCATTCGAGACAGTCGCGAGGCGGCGTTGCGCTTCAAGCCGCCGTTCCAGCGCCGCGTCCTTGTCGGCCTGGTCTTTGGCCACGTAGAAGGCGCGCGCTACGCCGACATCCATCGGATCGTAGGCGCGGCCGTGGGCTACGACCGCAGTCTTAAAAATGTTGATGCGCTCGGCGACGGCCTCGAATGAAGCAAATTGATCCAGCAGCAAATTATAGCCGCGCGCGGCGACCTGACGGATCGAATCCGGATTGCCGGCGGCCATCCACATCGGTGGGTGCGGTTTTTGCGCGGTCGGCGGCTCGACGATGATATCGGCAAAGCGCCAATACTTGCCATGATGCGAAAAGCGCTGCTTGGACGTCCAGGATTTCATGATGACGTCGAGCGCCTCGTTAAAGCGCGCATCGGCTTCCTCGATCGGCACACAGAAACCGGCGAACTCGTTATGGCGGTAGCCCTTGCCGACGCCGAAATCGAGACGGCCGCCAGAAAGAAGATCGATGGTCGCCGCCTGCTCGGCGAGCAGCACCGGATTGTGCCAGGGCAGCACCAAAACCGCCGTGCCGAGCCGCAGCGTCTTGGTTTTCGCCGCCACCCAGGTCAACAGCGAAAGACTCGCCGACACCTGGCCGAAGCCGGTGAAATGATGCTCGACGAGAAATGTCGAATGATAGCCGAGCGCTTCGGCCTCGATATTGTACTCGACGAACTGGCGATAGCCCTGGCCGGAATCCACGTCCGGGCCGCCGTGGCGGGCGGTGGCGCTGCCGAAAAGTCCGAAACGCATGTGTCGGTTTCCTAATCCTGCGGCGGTAATGTAGCGCATGGTCTGCGCCGGGAGCTATAGTAACGCGGGGAGGACATCAGATGAACCAAATGGCGATGGCCACGCTGCGGGCGAGCATGTTGCTGTGGGCCGCCGCAACGACTCTTCCGGCGGCGGCGCAGGACTATCCGACGCGTCCGATCACGATGATCGTGCCTTATCCCGCCGGCGGCGGCGTCGATGTGATGGGACGGCTGATCGGACAAAAGCTTTCCGTCGCGCTCGGCCAACAAGTGGTGATCGAGAACCGCGGCGGCGCGGGCGGCATGATCGGTACGCGTGACGCAGCCAGGGCGGCGCCGGACGGCTATACGATCGTGATGCTGTTGACCGGCATCAGTCTCGGCGCCGATCCCGGCTATGACGTCAACAAGGACTTTGCGCCGATCGGAATTGTCGCTTCAACCCCGATCATCGTCGACACAAATCCGGCGCTGCCGGCGAAGTCGCTGGGCGACATCATCGCATTGGCCAAGAAAGCGCCGGGCAAGCTCGCCGCCGGCACGCCGCCGGCGCCGACTCTCAATTATTTTGCCGCCGAGTTGTTCAACCTGATGGCCGGCACCGACATCACGGTCGTCACCTATAAAGGCACCGGACCCTTGACCAACGATCTTCTTGGCAATCACGTTTCGCTCGGTTTCAACACCATTCCGGCGTCGGTCAGCAATATCGCGGCCGGCCAGCTACGCGGCATCGCCGTCGCCGCGCCGGTACGCTCGGCGGCGCTGCCGGACGTTCCAACCGCCGCGGAATCTGGCCTGCCCGGCTTCGAAGCGGTCCAGTATTACGGGCTCGCCGCGCCGGCCGGAACGCCGCGGCCGATCGTCGATAGGATCAACAAGGAGCTGCGCGCCATCCTGACCTCTGACGAAATGAAAAAGCGTCTCATCGCCGACGGCAGCGACCCCGCGCCCAGCACGCCCGAACAATACGGCGACAACATCAAACGCGAAGAGGGCAAGTGGGCGGCGCTGGTCCAGAAGCTTGGATTAAAGCTCGAGTGAATGACACTATTCACAATCGCGGAAATTTCTCGCTGATGAAAATAGTCCGGCCGTAACGCGGGCTGATCGTGAATATGGATTCCTGGTTCGCCGCTCTACGGCGCCCCGGAATGACGAGGGAGGCGTTCGTTATGCAACTGGGACTGACCGACAAAATCGCGCTGGTGACCGGATCGAGCCGCGGCATCGGCCGTGGCATCGCGCTCGCGCTCGCCGCCGAAGGTTGCGACGTGATGCTGACCGGCCGCGATAAGGCCGCGCTTGAGGAAACCGCCGCCGCGGTGGTCAAATGGGGCCGCCGCGCCGGCTGTGCGCTCATCGACTTGCGCGAGAAAGACGCGCCCGGCAAGCTCATCGAGCAGGTCAAGCGCGACTTCGGCGCGCTCGACATTCTCGTCAACAATGCCGGCGCCACCAGGCGCGGCGATTTTCTCATCCTCACCGACGCCGATTGGGAGGACGGTTACGCGCTGAAATTCTTCGCCCATATGCGGCTCGCCCGCGCCGCCTGGCCGCTGTTGCAAGCGCGGCGCGGGTCGCTCGTCTCGATCGGCGGCACCGGCGGACGCAAACCCACCGCCGAATTCACGATCGGCAGCTCGGTCAATGCCGCGGTCGCCGCCTTCACCAAATGCCTTGCGGACCGCGGCAAGCGCGACGGCGTGCACGTAAACTGCATCCATCCTAGCGTCGTCGAGACCGACCGGACGCGCCGGCGCATCAAAGCTGAAATGGAGCGCACCGGCGCGCCGGAGGATCACGTACGCGCGCAGTTCCTGCGCGAGTTCAACGACACCATCCGCTTCGGCACGGTCGAGGATGTCGGTAATCTCGTCGCTTTCGTCGTATCCTCGCGCGCCAGCTGGTTGCACGGCGCCACGATCGATCTCGACGGCGGCGAGATACCGGTGCTTTGAGCGCGATGCATTGCTCTGGCTTTAGCCTCCCCCTCAAGGGAGAGGTTGGCTCAAAATGACTGCGCCGCTTACGCAACACCTCTGACCAATGAACATCCTCCTCACGCCCGCGCGCATCGGACCGGTCGAAGTCAAGAACCGGATCGTCATGCCGCCGATGACGACCCGCACCGCGGACAACGAGGGTTTCATTACCGAGGACTCGATTGCCTACTACATGGCGCGGGTGCGCGGCGGCACCGGCCTCATCACGGTCGAGATGGCGTCACCCGAAAAAGTGGGACGGCACCGCCGCCGCGAGGTCGGCATCTACGACGACCGCTTCGTCCCCGGCCTGACGCGGCTTGTCGGCGCGATCCATGATGGCGGCGCCAAGGCTTCGATCCAGCTCGGCCACGCCGGCGGCCATACGCGTGCGGATATTTGCGGCGAGACGCCGATCGCACCGTCGGCCATTCCACACCCGGTCTATGAAACCACCTTCGAGACCATCGTGCCGCAGGAAATGACGGCGGAGCGCATTGGCGAAACGATTGCGGCGCATGTCGCCGCCGCGCGGCGCGCGCAGGAGGCCGGCTTCGATTGCGTCGAAATTCACGCCGCGCACGGCTATTTGATCTCGCAATTCCATGCCCCGTTCGAAAACCGCCGCGCCGATGCCTATGGCGGCAGCCTGGAAAACCGCGCGCGCTTCGGCCTCGAAGTGTTGCGCGCGGTCAAGGCGGCGCTGCCTGACATGGCGGTGGTCTATCGACTTTCGGTCGAGGATTTCTTCCCCGGCGGCCTGCCCTATAGCGAAGGCCGGCAGATCGCGATGTGGGCCGCAGCGGCCGGCGCCGATGCGCTGCATGTCACCGCCGGTCATTATCGCTCGCTGCCTTCCGCGCAGATCGTGCTGCCGCCGATGAGCTTTCCCGACGCGACCTTTCTCGATTATGCGGCCGATGTGAAAAAACATGTCACCGTTCCAATCATCGCCGTCGGCCGGCTCGGCGACCCGGCGACTGGCGAAGCGGCGGTGACGCAAGGCAAGACGGATTTCATCGCGATCGGCCGCACGCTCATCGCCGATCCGCAATGGGTCGACAAGGTGCGCCGCGGCGAGCCGATCCGGCGCTGTCTTGCCTGCAATACCTGCATCAATGACATGCGCGGCGGCGCGCGCATCGGCTGCGTGGTCAATGGAGCGGCCGGGAGGGAAGCGTTATTTGCCGATGCCGCAATTCCGCACGGCAAGCGCATCGCCGTAATCGGCGCCGGCCCCGCGGGACTGACCTATGCCTCTCTCGTCGCCGAGGGCAACAGCGTCACCGTGTTCGAGAAGACCGCAAACCCCGGCGGCGCGTTCAGCTACGCGGCGAAGGCGCCGCGGTTTCAGGAAGTCGACGCAGACGCCCAGAGCTTCACGCGCTACATCGCCGATCTCGTGGCCGCCTGCCAATTCAAAGGCGTCGCGTTCCGCTTTGGCGCCGACGTTTCCGCAAAGCCGGAAGTGCTCGGGCCGTTCGACTGTCTCGTCATCGCAACCGGCGCCGAATACCGCTTTGGACTGAGGACATTCGTCACCTGGACGCTCGATACCGGAATGGCGCGCGCGCCGGGAGTGGCGCGGCTATTTGCTTCGCCGGCGCTCCGCGAATGGTTTTACTATAACGCGCGCCGCGGCACGGCAGCGCGTTTCGCTTATTTAGCGCGACCCGGCCAGACCGTCACCGCGATCGGTGACGCCGCGCACGCCGGCAAGAGCAAACAGGCGATCGCGAGCGCCTTCGAGGCGGCATTGCGAGGCGGCGGGTCGATGCGTTAGTTTTTCGCTGAAAGCAAGAGAACGAACATTTCCAACGGAGGAACCAGCTTGGCAAGACAATCATACCCCGTGAAAATTGCGCCCAAGGGCATGGGCCTTAACGATTTCGTCGCCATGCAGGAGGGCTATTTCGTCACCGAGGGCCTCGACGTGGAATTCGATTGGAAGACGTTCCGCGGCACGCAATCGAGCTGGAAGGGCCTCGAATATCTGCAACGTCCGCAGGACCGCCCCTACACGGCGGACCAAGCCGACGTCATCCAGGGCGCGTGCGTGTGGGGCAGCATCTGCAATGCCAGCGCCGGCATGGGACGCTTCGTCGCCGAAGCCTATGGCGTATCGCCATGGGCGATTTTCGTGCGGCCGGATTCGCCCATCCGCGCGCCGGCAGATCTCAAGGACGTTCCGATCTCGGTCGGCATGCGCGCCGGCAGTCACTTCAATGTGCCCTATCGGCTCGAAAAATATCTGCCGCTGGACAATATCAAGACCGTCAATACCGGCGGTTTCGGCGCGCGCTTGCGGGCCTTGCTCGACGGCGAGGTCGAGGCGGCGAGTCTGTTGCCGCCGCAGATCGCGATGGCCGAGCAGCTGGGTTTGCGCAAGATCATCGCCGATACCTTTCACACATTATGGTGGGTGCCAGAGGGTTCGCCCGCCGAGGTCGTAACGGGTTATCTGCGCGCGCTCGATCGCGCCGAGAAGGCGCTGGATGCCGATCTCGAAAAATACCTGCCGCTGTGGAAGCTTGCAGTCCCGGCCGAATTCGAAAATACTCACCCTTGGGATTTCACGCGCTTCGACCGCGGCGAGCGCTTTGTCTATCAGACGATGCCGCGTTCCGAGTTCGATGAAGTGATGGCGCAGGTCAAGCGCTGGGGGCTTGATCAGTATCTTAAGGACACGAGCTTCGAGAACTTGGCGGCTGATTTGACGGCCGGGAGACTTGCTTAGGGGTCAAACTCATAAAATAACCAAGGCCGTCCATCGTCATCAGACACGATCAGGGCAAGCCGCCGATCGCGGCTGCCATCGTGTTTCCAAACACGCAACAAGTCCGGCCATGACGCACTAGCATTCCGTTCAATCACGCCCGCCCAGTCAGCTCGCGCGCCTTGTCGAGATTGCCGTAGCTGCGCACCGGCGCGCACATCAAGAACCGGTAGCCTTGCTTGACGATCCGCTCGACATTGTGCGTTTCGACATGTGGATGGCCGACCGCGACATTGGCTTCCTTGCAGGTATTGACGATCTGCGCCATCGCGTCGAGCACGACCTTGTGTTCGTATTGCCGCGGATAACCGAGCTCCTGGGACAGATCGCCCTCCCCGATCAGGATGGTGCCGATGCCGGGCACATTTTTCAGAATGTCTTTTAGATTGTTGATGCCTTCAGTATCCTCGATCATCAAGATCACGAAAATCTCGCCCTTGGGATTGAGCGGCCAGACGTCGGCGCGTTCGTAATATTCCTGCTGCGTGATGCCCCAATAGCGCACCGCTTGCGTCGGTCCGTCGCCGCGAATGCCGGCCGGCTCGTAGAGCGGTTTGTTCTTGAGCCGCGGATAGCGGCACGCGGCAACCGCATTGTAAGCCTGTTCGACATTGCTGATATGCGGCCAGATGATTCCGTAGGCGCCGAGATCGAGCACCTGCTTGGCATGAAATTGCGCCTTCTCGCCGCCGTTCGGCGGAATGCGAGCGAACGGCGCCACCGCCGGCGCGACCGAGCCCGATTGTGCGATCTGCCGGCGATTGAGCATGTATTGCAGGCAATCGCGGAAGGCGCGGATGTCGTAGGCGTTATGTTCCATCTCGTAGACCACGGCGTCGTATTTCGAGGTGGCGAGCGCAATCGCCGACTCGACATCGGCCGGCGTGAAAGTCGTCAAAGCATGGTGGCCCTTTTCCAGCGCGCCGATCACGCCATTGAGCCGCGGAAGTTCAGGCATTCCCCTCTCCTTCAATTGCGCCGGCATCCTAAGGCATGATCCAGAAAAGTGGAAACCGGTTTCCGAAATGGATCATGCCTCATCAAAGGTCCAGAGCCGCAATCTATTCGTTTTGAAACGATTGCGCTCTCGCACCGCTCGCGTCATTGCGCGCGCGCGCGCAAAATGGCCTGTTTGACAATCGCGCCGAGCGCCGTAGCATCGCCGTTTCCCCAACTCCGGAATGGCGCTTTCTCATGATTATCGATTGTCACGGCCACTACACCACCGAGCCCAAGGATCTTCATCGTTTCCGCAAGGAACAGACCGCGGCCGCGACATCGGGCGGGAAAATGGTGATGCCTTCGCGCGCCGCGCTGAAAATGTCGGACGATGAAATCCGCGAAAGCATCGAGCAAAACCAGCTCAAATTGCAACGCGAACGCGGCACCGACCTGACGATCTTCTCGCCACGCGCCTCGGGGATGGGCCATCACATCGGCGACGAGAGCGTGAGCCTTGAATGGTCGCAGACCTGCAACGATCTGATCGCACGTGTCGTCTCGCTGTTTCCGCAAAATTTCATCGGCGTGTGTCAGCTGCCGCAATCGCCCGGCGTGCCGCCGAAGAACGCGATCGGCGAACTCGACCGCTGCGTCAAGATGGGCTTCGTCGGTTGCAACCTCAATCCCGATCCGTCGGGCGGCTATTTCAACGCGCCGCCTTTGACCGACAAGTGGTGGTATCCATTTTATGAAAAAATGGTCGAGCTCGATGTGCCGGCCATGATTCACGTCTCGGGCTGCTGCAACCCGGCCATGCATACGACCGGCTCCTATTATCTGAACGCCGACACGATGGCGTTCACGCAACTGATCTTGTCCGATCTGTTCAAGGACTTCCCGACGCTCAAGCTGATCATCCCTCACGGCGGCGGAGCGGTGCCGTTCCATTGGGGCCGCTTCCGCGGCATCGCGCTCAACAACGGTCGGCCGGAGCTCGTCGAGGTTATCAAGAACAATGTTTTCTTCGACACCTGCGTCTATCACCAGCCCGGCATCAACCTCCTCGCCGAAGTGGTGCCGGCGGACAACATCCTGTTCGCGTCGGAAATGGTCGGCGCGGTCAAAGGCATCGATCCCAAATCGGGCCATTATTTCGATGACACCAAGCGCTACATCGACAAGGCGCCAGCGCTCGACGAAACCGGCCGGCAAAAAATCTTTGAGGGCAACGCCCGCAAGGTGTTCAGCCGCCTCAAGACAAAGGTGGCGGCGACGGCATAGGAGTTCATCCGTTTTGGCGAAGGCTCCGAAGACGATCGTCTCGAAGCGCGCGAGCAGACCGCAAATCGTTCATATCGGTCCGCGCGAGATCGAAACGCGCGGACTCTCGAACAGCTTTTGGACTGATCTGTACTACCGCTCGATGACGGTCTACTGGCCGGTCTTCTTCGGTAGCGCGGCGGCTATCTTTGTCGTGCTTAACGCCGTCTTTGCATTTCTCTATTGGCTCGGCAAAAACCCGATCGCCAATGTTACCGGCGACGAGCCGTTGGGGCTGTTTTACTTTTCGATCGAGACATTAGCGACAGTCGGTTACGGCGACATGCATCCGCAGACCAATTACGGGCACGCGATCGCCACCGTCGAAATCTTCACCGGCATGTGCTTCCTCGCGGTGTTGACCGGCCTGATCTTCGCCCGCTTCTCGCGGCCCCGCGCCCGCTTCCTGTTTGCCGACCATCCCGTCGTCACCATGCATCAGGGCCAGCCGACGCTGATCATCCGGATGGCCAACGCACGCAACAACACGATTTCGCAGGCGACCGCACGGCTGTGGCTGTTTCGCGTGGAGACCACGCTCGAAGGTTATGAGTTACGCCGTTACCATGAGCTCCTGCTCGACCGCCACGAACATCCGACGTTCACGCTGAGCTGGTCGGTCTTCCACACCATCGACGAAACGAGTCCCTTATACCGCATGACGCCAGCCGACCTCGCCGCGGTCGACGGCTCGCTGACGCTCAGTGTCGGAGGGTTCGACAACAGTTCGGCGCAGCAGCTCTTTGCGCGCAGGTTCTATACGCACGACGAGATCCGCTGGAACCACCGCTACGTTGACATTACGAGCGTCTCAAAGGAGGGCAGGCTGACGCTCGATTACGGCGTCTTCCATGAGGTCACGCCCGAATAGAGCATGATCCCGAAAAAGCCTGCCGCGGACGTGATCCGGGGCTGGTACCGGTTTTCGGAAAAGATCGTGCTCAAACGCCAAACTAAAGCGAAATACCGAATCAACCTAAAATCATTTCGCTTTGGCGTCTGATCCGAAAAACCGGTCGAGGAGCGCGCCGCGATTCAGGCGACCGACTTTAGCCGGCTTTGCGCGCGGGGAAATACGCGGCAGCGCGGCTCGTCCAGTTGGCCAAGGCCTTGGCAAACGCACTCGGCTGGGTTTTCTGGTAGTCGAGCGCAATCACGTGTTCGACGAAGCGCTTGGAATTCGTTACGGCGCGCTTGGCGCCGTTGCGTTGGGTGCGCGATCGGCCGCGCGCGAATCTCTTGGCGTGACTGAGCGCGATCGGCCCGGCATGCGTGAGGAACACTTTCTCATGAGGCCGGCTTAATGTGGCGATGGCTTGCCGCAACGGCAGCCATTTCACCGCCTTGACGTCGTCCATCAGCTCGCGCGCCGGCGAGCCCAGTGCGCGCATCAGCCAAAATTGCACGATTTTGATCTTGCCTTCGGCCGCGTAAGACATCGAGCCGAGAAATTCGTGCACCGATACGTTGTATCCGGTTTCTTCGAGCACCTCGCGTTTGGCGGCGTCGCGGGCGTGCTCGCGCGGCATGAGCTTGCCTTTGGGCAGGACCCAAGCCTTTTCCCTTCGCAATCGCACGACGGCGATGCGCGGTCGTAGCTTTCCGCGTAGGACAATGCCCCCGGCGGCCAGAATCGGCGGGTGGCCCTTCGCCGAATCAGTCATGTCAAAACCTATGCTGGATGACGACCGAAGGGCAAGCCGGAATCCCGGCGATGCACTTCTCTTCCTCACCACTACCGTGGTGGATTTGAAGTTCCTACAGTTCTGCGGCGCACTCGTATAGGAGCTTGAAATCCAAAAACCACACTAAATTATAAACATGCCAGTGCCCCGATCCCGAAGTTCACGAAGAGCGCGCCGCGAGGAGTGGTGAAACACTAGGCTGCGGATTTACGACACGTTGATGACGATCTTTCCGAAATGCTCATTGGCGCGCATAACTGACAACGCCTCGGCTATGGCCGCGAGCCTGTAGGTTTTGTAAATCGGCAGCGACAACTTGCCGGCCTCGATCGCAGGCCACAGATCGGCCCGCATCAGGCGATTGATTTCGCGCACTTCCTCGACGCTGCGGGTGCGAAAGGTCACGCCGATATAGTCGATGCGCTTGAGCGCGTGTTTATCGAAATCGAACTCGCCCCGCATGCCGCCGAGCCGGCCGACATTGACGATTCGGCCTAAAATGCTCGCGGCTTCGAGATTCTGATTGGCGACGGGGCCGGAAATCATGTCGACGATCAGATCGACGCCCTTGCTTTGGGTCGCCTGCTTTACCCGCTCCGGCCAAGCTGGATCGGACGAATCGAGCGCCAAATCGCAACCGAACTCCGACAGCCGCGCCCGGCGGTCGGCATTGGTCGAAGTTCCAATCACGAGCGAAGCGCTCATCAGCTTGCCGATCTGCATGCCCATGAGACCGACGCCCGCGCTCGCGCCCTGTATCAACAAGGTCTCGCCGCTTTTCAATCGGCCGGCGGTGACCACGGCATTGTGCATGGTCTGTAGCGCAACCGGAAAACACGCCGCCTGCTCGTAGCTCATATTGTTGCCGGGAATGCGGTGGACCCGGCCGGAATCGGTGACGACATATTCGGCGAAGCCGCCGGGCGTCGAAGCCATCACCCGATCGCCCGGCTTAATGTTTTGCACGGCGCCGCCGACCGCTTCGACTTCGCCCGAGCATTCGAGGCCGAGCCGGGCGCCGACCCCGCCCACGCTGCCGTGCTGATGGCCCGAGGCCACGAGCAGGTCCGCCCGGTTGAGGCTTGACGCCCTCACGCGGATCAAAACCTCGTTCGGTTTTGGACTAGGCTTCGGCAGGTCTCGAATTTCGACGCCTTTTTCACCTACAACGGCAGCTTGCATAATGAAATCCTCCGGTCGCACTTCTCACTGATTTTCCCTCCCCCTGAAAGGGGATGGTCGGCGGCTGAAAGCCGTGGGGGTCGAGAACGAGGAGAGATTGGTAAGTCAGTTTGCCCCCCTCCGGCGCGCTTCGCGCGCCATCCCTCCCCTTTCCGGGGAGAGACAATTTCGTCAAATCGTACCCATGTTGTCTGTGGTATCTTTAACCGCCACGGCGATTTCGAATGAGTTAACACAGAACCAGCGCTTCTGATGAACCAACTTGTCCGCCCGAAAAAGATTGCCGCTTCGGCGTGCCCGCATGACTGCCCGTCAACCTGCGCGCTCGAAGTCGAAGTTATCGACGCCCGCACGATCGGCCGGGTGCGCGGCGCCTCCGACAATGCCTATACCGCCGGCGTCATCTGCGCCAAGGTCGCCCGCTATGCCGAGCGGGCGCATCATCCCGATCGCTTGAAACAGCCGCTGCGCCGGGTCGGGGCGAAAGGCGACGGCGTGTTTGCGCCGATCTCCTGGGATGATGCGCTCGATATTGTCGCGGAGCGATTTTCGCGTGCGGAGGAAAAGCACGGTTCGCAAGCCGTCTGGCCTTATCTCTATGCCGGCACGATGGGCTACGTCATGCGCGACGGCATCCATCGCCTACGCCACGCCAAGAAATATTCCGGGTTCTTTTCCACGATCTGCGTCAATCCGGCCTTTACCGGTTTTATCGCCGGCACGGGAAAGCTCGCCGGAGCCGATCCGCGTGAAATGGCGAAATCCGATCTGGTCGTCATCTGGGGCACTAACGCAGCGAACACCCAGGTCAACGTAATGACGCACGCGACGCGGGCACGCAAAGAGCGCGGTGCCAAGATCGCGGTCGTCGATGTCTATATGAATTCCACGATGAAGCAGGCGGACCTGCCGGTTCTGATCAGGCCCGGCACCGACGGCGCGCTCGCTTGCGCTGTGATGCACTGCCTGTTCCGCGACGGCAACGCTGACTGGGATTACCTGGAGCGGCACACCGACGCGCCGCGTGAGCTTGCCGAGCATCTGCGCTCGCGCGATCCCGCCTGGGCCGCGCGCATCACCGGCTGCGCGGTGGAGACGATCGAAGCGTTCGCGCGCCTGATCGGCGAGCGAAAGCGCACCTTCTTCCGCCTGGGCTACGGCTTTTCCCGCTCGCGCAATGGGGCCGCGAACATGCACGCGGCAAGCTGCATCGCCGCGGTCACCGGCGCCTGGCAGCTTGAGGGCGGCGGCGCCTTTCACAACAACGGCGGCGTCTTCCACCTCAACAACAGCCTCATCGAAGGCAGCGATTTGCGCGATCCGTCAATCCGCATGCTCGATCAGTCGCGCATCGGCCCGATCCTGACCGGCGATAAGGATGCGCTCCTCGGCGGGCCGCCGGTCACCGCAATGCTTATTCAGAACACCAATCCGATGGCGGTGGCGCCCGATCAGAACACGGTGAAGCGCGGCTTTGCCCGCGACGACCTGTTCGTGTGCGTGCATGAGCAGTTCATGACCGATACCGCAAAGGTCGCCGATATCGTGCTTCCCGCCACGATGTTCGTCGAACACGACGATTTCTATACGGCGGGCGGCAGCCAATACATTCTCCTAGGTCCTAAGCTCGTCGAACCGCCCGGGGAATGCCGCAGCAATCATGAGGTGATCTGCGCGCTGGGCAAACGGCTCGGCGCGAAACACCCCGGTTTCGACATGTCGGCGCGCGAACTGATCGATGCTTCGTTGCAAAAATCCGGCTGGGGCACGCTCGCCGAGCTTGAAGCGAACCGCTGGATCGATTGCCAGCCGGATTTCGCCAGCGCCCATTATCTCAATGGCTTCGCCTATCCGGACGGCAAATTCCGCTTCAAGCCGGATTGGCCCACCGTGCCCTTCTCGCGCTGGCACCGGAGCGAAATTTCAAGGCCGATGCCGGTGTTGCCCGACCATTGGGACGTCATCGAGGAGGCCGACAGCGAACATCCGTTCCGGCTCGCGACCTCGCCGGCGCGCGGCTTTCTCAATTCGACCTTCACCGAAACGCCAACCTCGCTCGCCGCCGAAAACCGGCCGGAGGTAATGATCCACCCCGAAGATGCCGCCGCTTATGGCGTCTTCGACGACGACGAGGTCGTGCTCGGCAATGTGCGGGGGCAAGTGCGGCTGCGCGCGAAACTGTTCGAGGGCGTGGGCCGCGGCGTGTTAATCGCGGAATCGCTGTGGCCCAATTCCGCCTATGCGGACGGTTGCGGCATCAATTCATTGACGGGAGCGGATTCGATCGCACCGTTTGGCGGCGCCGCTTTCCACGACAATAAGGTTTGGCTGAGAAAAGCCGCCCCTCACACTTGAGGGCGCGTATAGCGCAGCGGCACTGCCTCGGCAGCCACGATTTCTTTGCCGATCGGCCAGAGCGCGACCGCGGCAAGCTTCAGATGCGCCCACGCGAACGGGATGCCGACAATCGTCACGGCAAGCATCACCGCCGTGATCAGGTGTCCGAGCGCCAGCCACCACCCGGCGAGCACCAGCCAGATGACGTTGCCGATCAAGCCGAACGGGCCGGTGCCGACGTCGTGCCCGGAATATTCGGCGCGCGACACAGCTTTGCGGCCGAACGGCAACAGCGTGTAGGAGGCGATGTTGAAGGCGGCGCGCGCCCAGGGAATTCCGATAATCGTGATTGCCATAATCACGGCCGCGATCACCCAGCCGACGGCCATCCAAAGACCGCCGAAGACGATCCATAACAGGTTGAGCACAAGAGCAATCGGCGACATGCCCCTTATGTAAATCGGCAGCGCGCCACCGCAATAGGCGGCGGCGAACCGGCGATAGAAAATGCAAAGGAGCTTACAATCGAAGGCTGCGAGCCGACGATCGCTGTGGTGCGAGGCGGCTAGGGTCAAGACTTACAACCATGGTGATCGCTTTGCGCCGTCGATTCGTGACGGCTTTTCCCCAGCCACCCTTCTTTTACGATTTTTGACACTAATCAAACAGCGCCACCGCGCGCGTCCAGCCGGCCGAGCCGTTTTTCACTTTGTGCGGGAAACAAGCCACGACGAAGCCGTGGTCCGGAAGCTGCTCAAGGTTGCACAGCTTCTCCATATGGCAATACGGAATTTCGCGACCGGCTTTGTGGCCTTCCCAGATGATCGCTGGATCGCGCGTTTCAAGCCAGCGTCGCCGCATATGCACGAAGGGCGCGTCCCAACCCCAGGCGTCGATGCCGGTGACGCGCACGCCACGCGAGGTCAAATAAGGCGTCGCCTCGCGCCCCATGCCGCAGCCGGCGGTGAGATATTCGTCGGTGCCGACTAAGCTCGCCGCGCGCGTATTGACGAGAACAATGTCGAACGGCTTGAGCTCATGGCCGATGCGGCGAAGCTCGGCTTCGACTTCGGCGGCCGTGACCACATGGCCGTCGGGCAATTTGCGAAAATCGAGCTTGACGCCCGGACGGAAGAACCAATCGAGCGGCACTTGATCGATGGTCATCATCGGCTTGCCGTCGATCGATTTCGATTGGAAATGGATCGGCGCATCCATATGCGTGCCATTGTGCGTCGTCAGCTTTATTTCTTCGATCGCCCAGCCCTCGCCGTCCGGCAGGTCTTCGCGCCGCAGGCCGGGGAAAAGCTCAAGCAGGAGCGGCGCAGTCTCGGCATTGCTGCGGTATTCGATTTTCGGCCGCATGAAAGGCGGGTCGTACACCGTTTCGTTTTCGAGCGGCGACGACAGATCAATCATGCGGCCGGGCAGTTTCATCGCTCTTCACCGATTCGCGTTACGGCATGATCCCGAAAAAGCCTGCCCCGGACTTAATCCGGGGTGGAAACCGGCTTTCCGAAATGATCATGCCTTATCAAATATCTAGAGGTGCAGTCGATTCGGTTTGAAACGATTGCGGCGCTTAGGGCAAAACCTTCGCGCCTTTCGCCGGGTTCTGCGTGAAGAGCCCGAGCTCTTCGCCTTGTGCGAGGATCTTGCCTTTCATCGCATCCATGGCCGCCGGGCCGTCGAAGTCCTTCGGCAGACCAAGCGACGGCACGCTCAAGGCGTAGACGGTGAAATGGTAGTGGTGGACGAGGTCGTCGTTCCACGGCGGACAGGGACCGTCATAGCCGTAATATTGACCTTTCATCGCATCGTTCGCGGCCGTGACTTTGGTGTAGTCGTTAAGGCCGCGGACGCCGCCGGCGGCCGCCGGCGTCGCCGGTTTGCCGTGAACGACGCGCGCGTTTGAATCGGCGCCCTCTTTCAGGGAGGTGACGTTCGCGGGAATGTCGACCAGGACCCAGTGATAGAAATTTCGCCGCGGAATATCCGCGGTCATCGTTATCCCTTCCTTGTTCATTTTCTCGCGCTGCTCGGCGGGCGAGTCGGTGTCGTGGAGAATAATGGCGTAGGACTTGGTGCCGCGCGGCCCCTTCGACCAAGATATGCTCGGGCTCAGATTGGCCCCACCGATGGTATGGCCTTGCGCGGCGGGAGCGCAAAACGCGAATTTATTGTCCATCATGCCGCCGTTCTTAAACGAATCGACGCTCACTTTGAGCGAACGCGCCGAAGCCGGCGCCGCCGCCAACACCGCCCCTGCGGCGAGCATTCCAATGATTGCGATCTTGTAGATTGCCATCTTGCCCTTCCCTGCTGTCGCTCCCTTGCGGCGCGGCTGGCCCGTCATCGGGCGCCAACGCCGCTGCATTTTTTTCAAGCTGAGCTTGAATTCCGCGCGGCAAGCTTATCGGCTTGGCATTGACCCGGCAATCTGCATCGCCTCGCGTCGCCTGCGGCACGATGACGACGAATTTCGACTTTTAAACCGACTTCTGGCAAAAGCGGCGAGGTCGGAAATTTGAAAGCAAAGGGCCGCAAATGATTCTCGTCACCGGCGCGAGCGGCTTTGTCGGTTCGGCGGTCGCGCGGCGTCTGGTGCGCGCCGGTCATCGGGTTCGCGCGCTCCTTCGCCCGATCAGCGCGCGCGTCAATGTCGCGGATTTGCCGATCGAGATCGTCGAGGGTGACCTTCGCGACGCGGAGTCGGTTGCGCGCGCCATGACCGGCATCCGCTTTCTGTTTCATGTCGCCGCCGATTACCGGCTGTGGGCGCGCGATCCGCAGGACATCGTACGGACCAACGTCGAGGGCACGAGAGCGGTCATGAATGCGGCGCTGCACGCCGGCGTCGAGCGGATCGTCTATACCAGCAGCGTCGCCACGCTCAAGGCGCGGCCCGACGGCAGGCCGAGCGACGAAACGCTTCCGCTCGACGCAAGATCCGCGGTCGGCGCGTACAAATACAGCAAGGTTGTCGCCGAGCGCGTGGTCGAAACCTTGGTCGCCGAGCGAGGACTGCCGGCGATCATCGTCAATCCATCGACTCCGATCGGCCCCCGCGATGCGCGCCCGACGCCGACGGGACGGATCATCATCGAAGCGGCGGCGGGCCACATGCCGGGCTATGTCGATACCGGCCTGAACCTTGTGCATGTCGACGATGTGGCCGCCGGACACGAGGCGGCCTTGGAGAAAGGCCGTATCGGGGAGCGCTATATTCTCGGCGGACAAGACGTGCTGCTCGGCGACATGCTGCGCGACATCGCGCGGCTCGTCGGCCGTTCGCCGCCAAGGCTGCGCTTACCACGGCTGGCGATATTTCCGATCGCGTACGGCGCGCAGGCCGTCGCGCGCTTCACCGGCCGTGAGCCGTTCGTAACGACGACCGGATTGCGGCTCGCCAAGGACCGCATGTTTTTCACTTCGGCGAAGGCCGAACGCGAACTCGGCTATCGGGCGCGCCCTTTCGGTGAAGCCCTCGCCGAAGCCATCGCCTGGTTCCGGCAGAATGGGCTCCTCAAATAGCTCTGTGTGCGGCGTGGCGCTCGCGCAGGAAATGAAAGAACTCGACGCCTTCGCGTAGCCGCCGCTTCATCATCTGCGGGCTGCGAACCATCTCGCCGACGATGGCCGCGATCTTGCCGGAGCGGAAATAGAAGCGCCGGTAAAATTCCTCGACCGAATCGAATATCTCCGTGTGCGACAGGTGCGGATAATGCAGCGGCGCGATCTGCACGCCTTCGTCATTGACGAGTTCGGCGTTCGATTCATCGAGCCAGCTGTTTTTCATCGCCTGGTCATGGAGGAATGTTCCGGGATAGGGCGCGGCAAGCGAGACCTGGATGGTGTGGGGATTGATCTCGGTCGCGTAGGAGATGGTCTCCTGGATGGTTTCCTTGGTTTCGCCGGGCAGCCCCATGATGAAGGTGCCGTGAATCTTGACGCCGAGCTCATGGCAATCCTTGGTGAACCGCCGGGCGACGTCGATCAGGATTCCCTTCTTGATGTTGTGCAGAATTTTCTGATTGCCGGACTCGTAGCCGACCAGGAGCAAACGCAGCCCGTTGTCGCGCAGCACTTCGAGCGTCTTGCGCGGCACGTTCGGCTTGGCGTTGCAGGACCAGATGACGCCAAGCTTATTAAGCTCCTTGGCAATCGCTTCGGCCCGTGGGCAGTCGTCGGTGAAAGTGTCGTCGTCGAAGAAGAACTCCTTCACCTCGGGAAACGCCTTTTGCGCCCAGGCGATCTCTTCGACCACGTGGCCGACCGAACGCTTGCGATAGCGGTGGCCGCCGACCGTTTGCGGCCACAGACAGAATGTGCAGCGCGATTTGCAGCCGCGCCCGGTATAGAGCGAAAGATATGGATGCCGCAGATAGCCGTTGAAATATTTGCTGATGTCGAGATCCCGCCGGTAGACCGGCGAAACGAACGGCAGCAGATCCATGTTTTCCAGGATCGGCCGCTCCTCATTATGGACGATCGCCCCCGATGCGTTCCGGTACGACAATCCGAGGATGTCGCTGAACGGTTTGCCGTCAGCAACCTCCTTGATCGTGAAGTCGAACTCATTGCGGCCGACAAAATCGATCAGCGGCGACGCGCGCAGACTGCCTTCGGGGTCGACCGCGACCTTCGCGCCCACCATGCCGATCTTGAGCGATGGCTTGACCTCCTTGAGCGCCTTGATGGTTCCGACATCGGATGAAAACGACGGCGCCGACGTGTGCAGCACGACCAGATCGTAGTCGCGCACCGCCTCGGCGACTTGCGGAAACTTGATCCGGTGTGACGGCGCATCGATGAGCTTGCTGTCCTCGACGAGGGCGGCCGGCTGGGCGAGCCATGTCGGATACCAGAACGAGCGCACCTCGCGCCGCGCCTGATAGCGCGAGCCGGCGCCGCCATCGAACCCGTCAAACGAAGGCGCTTGAAGGAACAATGTCCGCATCACGTCTCCCCTTCACCGTAGTAAGCGAGCGTTTTGTCGGCCGCCAGCCCGTAGCGATGACCGCGCCATTCGAGGCGGCGACCGAAAAAGCTCGCGACGAATACCACAAACGAGAACAGGTCGCGAATAGGTCCGAGCCAGAAGAAATAATCTCTCAGCGAAAAGTGGCGGCGCAGTTCGGCCGCAAGTGCGTAACGGCACACGAGTGTCGCCGGCACGAGCAACGCGGCCGGCGTGAGGCCGCCCAGCGCCATGCCGAGCAACGCCAGCGGCAAAGCATGCGTGATGATGAGTCCGGTAAAGCCAAAGGAATTCACGGAACGGATCGTGCGCGCCCAGCGAATTTCATGAAGTAACAGATCGCGCAGCGAGCGTTCCGCACAGACATGCGTAACGATCAGCGGCGGAATAACAACCTTGAGGCCGGCCTGCCGCACCGAACTGCCCAAGGCATGGTCATCCGCCAATTGATCGGCGACCGATTGCAACCCGCCAAGCCTGGCTAGCGTTGTTTTCGTAACCGCAATCGTCGAGCCGAAGCACGGCGTCGCAAGACCAAGCTTGAGGCCGACGAGCACGTTCGGCAAAAAATGATAGTCGATGGCCGCGGCCGCCAATCGCGACCACACCCCTCGGGCAGCGGCGCCGCGATAAAGGCACGTCACGAGCCCGACGCCGGGCTCGCCGAGAGCGGCCACGACGACCTTCAGATGATCGCGGGGCACGACAATGTCGCTGTCGGAAATGACCAGAATTTCGTGCCGCGCCTCGCTGTGCATGTTGACGAGGTTCGAAACCTTCGCATTGGCGCCGTGCCGGCGCGAACTAATCACCAAGGCGAGATTGCGGTCGGGAAACTCGGCGATGAGATCGCGCACGACCGCAACGGCGGGGTCGGCAGCGTCGGCGACGCCAAATAGGATTTGCACCGGAGCCGGATAATCCTGGCGGCAGAAACTCGCCAGGTGCGCATACAGGTCCGGCTCCGCGCCATAGAGCGGTTTTAGGATCGTGACCGGGGGGAAGCTCGCAAGCGGCGCCGCGGGCTTCGACCGGGCGAAACTGCGAACGGCCCAGAACGCAAACAGCGCGTAGATGCACCCGAGCAGCGCTGCGAGATAGAAAAGCGCTGACGCGTCGTTGGCGAGATTGGTAAAGAATTCGCCCAAAGCTTGGCTCCGCCGGACCCCGCCGGGCAGGATCACACTCTCGCCCGGCACATCCCTATGCACAACAAAGAAACGGCGAAAGTCGGGCCTGGTTCAAGGGCCCTTTGGTCAAGCGGCGGGCTATTTGCTTGCGACCAAATAACGCCTTCCCTCAAGCGCTTGCCAGCCGAGCAGCGAGGGCGCGCCGAGGACGAGGTCTGGAACCCGCTTGATCAGCGCCATCGCCAATGCGACCTCGGCCGGAACGCCGAACAGGGCACAGACGGCGACCATCGCGCCATCCTGCACGCCCAATCCGCCCGGCAGAACGAAGGCGGCCGAGCGGCTGCCCTGGCCCAGGCTTTCGATGGCGATGGCTTCCATGACGCCGACGGGGTGATTCATGAATTTTAGCGCGATCCAGACTTCAATCGCCCCAAAAAAGACCGTGGCCAGATGAACCACAAAAGATTCAGACAGACCGCGATAGTTGCGCCAAATCTGTTGCAACCAGCCGCCGAGATCGGCCACGTGACCGAACGCCGACCATTGGCGCTTTTCACCGAACGCAATCAGCCAACGCACCACCGGTTCGAACGCCCCGAAATTCAAGGCGAGAAAAAATCCCGAAACGGCCGGAACGGCGATAGCCAGGAGCACCAGCGCCGTCGCGGTGACTGCGTGATCGCCGACGAGACCCGCAACGATACCGACGCCGGCCAGCACGAAGACGAGGAGGCAAACGACCTGAACGAAGATATCGACCAAGACGCTCGCCACCGCCAAATTCGTCGCGATGCTGAATTGGGCAAGGAGCCTCGCGCCGATGACATCGCCGCCAATGACAGCGAGCGGAAAGAACGAATTGATGGCTTCGCGGACAAACCGCAGCAACACGAAAACCGAGGGTCCACGCGGCTTTTTCGGCAGGAGAAGCCACCAGCCGAGCCCGGCGCCGACGAGCACGATCACCCGTGCCGCAGTGACGAGAGCAGTGGCCCATCGCGAGGCGGCGATGGCCCCCATGACCGGGCCAAAGCCGTAATAGGCGATCAAAGCGGTTAGCAACGCGACGCCGACGATTGTGGCGAAAAGGGCAAAACTGCGCATTTATCGACCAGATGAGGACCCCCGACCACTTGGGGGTAGCCAGATTAATTCGACTGTCAACTGTGGCTTTTCTGCACTAGTGAAGCCGCGTCATCCTTTTTATTTTGGGGCCTTCATTCTAACGGGATGGGGCGACTTATGAAGAAGATCGGAGTCGGAACGGCAGTGGTGCTGGCAATTCTGAGCCTCGCGGCTTGCGCGCAAGTTGGCAAAGGCAAGGCTCCGCCACCAGTCGTGACCAAGGGCTAAACCCTACCTACACACACCTGAGCGCGGCCGTTACCGACGGCCGCGACTTTCAGGTCCGACGACGCGCGTTGGCAGCCATTCGGTTGCCCTCGTGTTTTGATTTGCCGTTGACGTGGTGGGGAACCCTTGATCATCGTTGTTGGGCTGGCTTTTGAAGCCCGTATTGCCGCTGGCCCCGGCGTACACGTCATTTGCAGCGGCGATGGCCGCAATTTGGCAGCCAAGCTCACGGCCGCGATCGCCGAAGCGCGGACCATGGTCAATGGCTGCCCCGGAATCATCAGCTTCGGCGTCGCCGGCGGACTGGCCCCACACCTGCGTCCGGGGACCTGCGTCGTCGCTTCGGCCGTTATTTCCCGTGCGACGCGGATGCCGATCAGCCGGCAATGGTCGCAGAAATTGCTGCGGACGATTCCGGATTCGGTCTCGGGCATGCTGCTCGGCGTCCCGGCGCCGATCGCCCATCCCGACGAAAAGCGCGCGCTCTATCTGAAAACCGGAGCGATTGCGGTCGACATGGAATCGCACATCGTCGCCGCCGTAGGCCGCGACCACGACGTTCCGGTTGCCGCGATCCGCGTGATCACCGATCCCGCCAAGCGCTCCTTGCCGGTCTCGGCGGTCGCGGCAATGCGGCCGAATGGCACCACCAATATCGCGGCCATGCTGCGCTCGGTGCTCAAGCGGCCGCGCGAATTGCCGGCGCTGTTTCAGACCGCGCTTGATGCGCGCGCCGCGCGGGCGACGCTGGTGCGCGGCAGACATTTGCTCGGTCCGGCGTTCACTTTGTCCCTGACGACGTGAGACGCACGCGCCATGTCAAAGTCCGCGGCTGCAGAGATAAGCGAGTGGGCGGACCGATGCCGCCGCTGGGCGAGCGCCGCTCACAGCCGCGAGCAAAAGCTGATGTTGCAGAGCCTGGAACGGCTTCTGAGCGAAGCGGCACTCGAGGCTGAAGACGATCTCGATATCGAGCGCGATCCGCGCCCGCTTTTGTCGAGAAGCTCCTAAAACGAACCTCCGAACGCTCACGTAGCGCCGCCGCAGCCGCCCGTGTAAAAGGACGGCAGCGAGGCTGCTCATGACGACGCAGGCGTCGGCTCCGCAAGCTCTGGGTTATGTCGGCATCCGCGCCAAGGATGTGGGCGACTGGGCGAGCTATGGCGCGGGCCTTCTCGGCTTGCAGCGCATCGATCGATCGCGCTCCACGCTCGCGTTCCGCATGGACGACCGCAAGCAACGCCTGATCGTCGACGCCGACGGCGGAGAGGGCATCGGCTTTTTCGGTTGGGAGATTGCCGATGCCGACACGCTGGATGCGCTCGCGGCGCGGCTTGAGGACAAGGCGATCGCCGTGGCGCGCGGCACGCGCGCGCTCGCCGACGAGCGGCGCGTCAAGGATCTGATTGTGTTACGCGATCCGGTGGGCAACCGGCTTGAAATTTTTCACGGCGGGGAAACGACGACCGAGCCGTTCAAGCCGGGGCGTTCTATTTCCGGTTTCCGCACCGGTCCGTTGGGCCTCGGTCATATCGTCCTCAATGTCGACAAGTCGGAAACCATCGATCGGCTGATGACCTTTTATCGCGATCTACTCGGTTTCCGGCTCACCGATTATTATTCCGAGCCGTTCGTCGCCCGCTTTCTGCACATCAATCCGCGCCACCACAGCCTTGCCTTCATCCAGACCGGCAAGAATGCCGTCCATCACCTGATGATGGACCTTTTCAGCTTCGACGATGTCGGCCAGGGCTACGACCTGGCGCTCGGCGAAGAGGGCCGCGTTGCGGTCACGCTTGGCCGGCACACGAGCGACTTCATCACGTCTTTTTATACCTTCACGCCGTCGGGCTTCATGGTCGAATACGGCTGGGGCGCGCGCTCGATCGATGTCGCGACGTGGCGCGCCTACGAGCGAAAAGAAGGCCCGAGCATGTGGGGCCACGATCGCTCCTGGCTCTCGCCGAACGACAATGCCAAGGCCGTCGCGCTTCGCCTCGCCAACGCCGCCAACGGCTATCGCCGGCCGGTTCAGGTTCTCGACGGCAACTACGAACGCATGTCCGGCGTCTGTCCGTGGTGGGATCACGTCAAGTCGCGCACCGGCGCTCAATGACACTCTCCCCGCACGACGCCGGCGCCGCCAAAAAACCGGCCCGTCAAGAAAAGCCGGAACGCTATCCGTTATGACCGCGGAGGACATTCAAAGTTCGTCACGCGGCGGCACGGATAGCCACACGCGGCGGATTGCGGAATTCGTCTCGCAGCTGAGCTACGAACAAATTCCACGCGAGGTCCGCGAACGGCTGAAGCTTCTCATTCTCGATTCGCTCGGTTGCGCGATTTACGGCGCAGATCTGCAATGGTGCCGCATGCTGCGGCAGACCCTCGAACGGGTCGATCAAACAAAAACTACGTCGATTTGGGGCACCGATCGCCGGCTATCGTCGCCGCATGCGGCGCTCGTCAACGGCACGCAGGTGCAAGGCTTCGAACTCGATGACGTGCACCGCGAGGGCGTGCTGCATGTCGGCGCTGTGACGCTGCCGGCGCTGATCGCGGCGGCCGAGAGTCATGCGGCGCTCTCGGGGCGGGAGTTTCTCGCGGCCGCGCTGGCCGGCTATGAAATCGGGCCGCGCGTCGGGCTCTGCATGGGCCCGGACCATATCGGCCAAGGCTGGCATTCGGGCGCAACCGTCGGCGTGTTTGCCGCGGCCGCGACCGCGGCGCGCGCGCTCCGCCTCGATGCCGGAGCGACGATGCACGCGCTCGGCATCGCCGGCACGCAATCCTGCGGCCTGATGGCCGCGCAATACGGCGCCATGGTCAAACGCATGCATGCCGGGCGCGCGGCGCAGAGCGGGCTCTATGCGGCGCTGCTTGCAAGCGAAGGATTCACCGGCATCCTCGACGTGTTCGAAGCGCCCTATGGTGGTTTTTGCACGACGTTTTCGCGCTCCCAGGACCGCTTCAATCTCACTGCGCTGAGCGCCGGGCTCGGCGATCGCTTTGAAACCATGCGGGTCTCGCTCAAATTCTATTCCTGCGTCGGTAGCAATCACACGACACTCGATGCGCTGGCCGACATCCGCAAGCGCCGTCCCTTCACCGCCGACGACATCGAAAGCATCGTTGTTTATGCCTCGCAGGTCACCCTCGATCATGCCGGCTGGCCGTATCGGCCGGAGGGCCTAACCGCGGCACAGCTCAATCTGCCATTCTGCGCCGCGACGCTGATCATCGCCGGTGACGCCTTTGTCGATGAATTTCCCGCGAACTGCGTTACCGATCCCGCGCGCATCGCTCTGTCGCGCAAGGTTCAGGTCCTCCACGATCCCGCCATTACCGCGCTTGGCGCGGCTCATCGTCACAAGGTCCGCCTCGAAGTCCGGTTTCGCGACGGTTCGGTTGAACGCGAGACGCGCGAGGCGGCGCGCGGCAGCGAGCAATCTTTTGCGGATAGCGAAGAGATCATCGGCAAATTTCGCAAACTGACACGCGGGGTAATGACGCTGGAACGGCAGAACGCGTTGATCGATGCGGTGACGCGGCTCGAGGAACTCACCGACAGCCGCGCCATGATCGGTCTTTTGCGCCTGGATCGGCGCGCCTGAGACCGAGCGGCAAACGCTACGACAGCAATTCGAGTTTGCCGCCGACCGGGATTTCCGGCGCTGCTTTATTCGCCGTGATGACCAGTTCGAACGCCCCGTTGCTGCGCTGCCATTGGCCGGCGACAAGCGGCGTCGTGCTGACGTTTTTGACCGGCTTGCCGGTCCAAGACACCGGACCGACAATCGAGGCGTAATTGGTCGCGACGATGGCGTCGAGAATCGATTTGGCATCGATGCTTTTCGCCCGCTTGATCACATCGATTGCAACTTCGAACAGCGCGTGCTGGTAGCCGATCGGTTGCGACCATGGCCGTTTGGTGGCGTTGGAGTACTCGTCGGTCAGTTGCTGCGCGCTTTGACCGGTCAAGCCCGACTTGAAGGGAAAATTCGGCGTCCACCAGATCTCGCTGGACAATCCGTTGCCACGCGGCCCGAGCGAATTCACCACCGATGGAAACAACAGCGCTTTGCCGATCGTCACGATCTTGGGATGGAAATTCTGCTGCGCCGCTTGCGACCAGAAAGTGGCGAAGTCCGGCGGGATCATATTGCCGGTAACGATCGTTACACCGGCCTCTTTGAATCGCGTGATCTGCGAAGTGAAATCGTTGTTCATCACCTGATAGCGGCCGGGATCGACGAGCATATAGCCGGCTTGCGCGAGCGCTGGTGGCAGGCCGCGCTGCGGATCGCCCCAGGCGTTGCCGTCGGCATCGTTGGGAAATAGCCCGCCGATCACTTTGTTGGTTGGCTGATCCTCCCACAGAGCCAGGTATGCCGCGATGACGGCCTCGAGACCCCAAAAGAAGTGATAGGTCCAGGTGAAGCCTTTGATCGGATCGCCGTTGCGGCCGAAGAAATAGGACTGCCACGGGCAATTGGTGGTGATGCACGGCACCTCGTTGACCTCAGCCTGATCGGCAACCGGGTTGGTGGTATCGGGCGTGGCCGACGCGACCATAAGATCGACCTTGTCGTGCAGGATTAGTTCGGAAGCGACTTCCGACGCGCGCGTGCCGCTCGATTGGCTGTCCTTGCTGATAATCTCGACGGGATAGATCTTGCCGGCGCTGGTCAGGCCCCGGCCCGCTATGCCGCGGACCTGATCGAGGATGAAGCCGTCGGCCTCGCCGAAACCGGCAAGCGGCCCGGTGCGCGGACTGACGTGACCGATCTTGATGCTTTTGGATTGGGCATTGACGGGGATCGTGTGCAGCACGGCAGGCGCGGCGACAAGGCCAAGGCCGCCCGCGACCAAGACCCGGCGATTGATCGCAACAGATCGTGGCGTCGCCTTGATTTCATTTGTCATTTCGGATTTCCCTCGCCGCGCGAACCTTTGAGATGCGCGACCACCTTGGCGCGGAGCGCGGCCTGATCCTGGGGGCTCCACTTGCGGAAACCCTCGCCCGATTTGAAGCCGAGCTTGCCTTTCGCCACAAGGCCTCGCAGGTAGGGTGACGGACGGGCCCGGTCGTCGATCGCCGGCAACACCGTCTTATGGACCGCGAGCGTCAGGTCGGTGCCGACGAGATCGGCGTTTTCGAGCGGGCCGAGCACCGCCAGTCGGCGTCCGAACGAAGCCTTGATCACGGCATCGACGGTCTCGGCATCGCAAATGCCGTGCTCCACAAGCGCAATGGCTTCGCGCCACAGCGCATGCTGTAGTCGATTGCCGATAAAGCCCGGCACGTCCTTTTTGACATGCGCCGGCTGTTTGCCGGCGGCCCGATGCAAATCCACCGTCCAGGTCACCGTCTGCGGCGATGTCCATTTCGTCTCGATGACCTCGACGAGTGGAACGAGGAACGGCGGATTCCACCAATGGGTGCCGAGTGCGCGCTCGCGGTGTTTCAAGCCTTTCATGATCGACGTGATCGGAATGACCGACGTGTTGCTGGCGAGAATCGTATCGGGCCGGACGTGTCGTTCGATTTCGGCGAACAATTTCTTCTTCAACGCCAGATTTTCGAACACCGCCTCAACGACATAATCGGCGTCGCCCACCGTTTCGCCGAGATCGAAGGACGGCCGCACGCGAGACGCCGCCCGTTCGTCATCGCCGAGATCGCGCAGGTTCGCGGCGATGCGCGACTGGACGCTGTCGAGATTTTTCATCACCGTGTCGGTAATGGTCACCTCGTGTCCGGCGAGCGCGAAGACTTGCGCGATGCCGTGCCCCATCAGTCCGGCCCCAACCACGGCGATCTTTGCTTTGCTCATGAAACTCCACTCTCGCATGCGCAGCCGGAAGCAGTGACCGGCGATTGCGACGGCTATCCCGCCGTGTAGCCGCCGTCGGCATAAAGAATATGTCCGGTGTAAAAGTCCGATGCTTTGGAGGCGAGGAACAGCAAGGGCCCAGCCAAATCGGACGGTTCGCCGAGCCGGCCCTTCGGCACGCGCGCGATGAAACTCTTGCGCACGACGGCGGCGTTGTCGTTGTCCTCGTACATCCAGGCGGTCAGCGGCGAACGAAAAACCGTGGGCCCGATGGCGTTCACCGTGATGCCGGTCGAACCCCACTCGCAGCCGAGCGCCTTGGTGATGCCGTCGATCGCGGATTTCGATGCGCAATAGGCCGTGTAGCCCGCCGGATGACCCAGTAACCCGCGCGCCGACGACACGAATATCACCTTGCCGCCGCGGCCCTGCGCCAGCATCTGCTTTCCGGCCGCGCGCGCCATCAGCCAGCTTTGCGTGACGTTGACATCCATCACTTCGCTAAACGCTTCGGGGTGTTGATCGACGATTTTGGCGACTTTGTTGATGCCGGAGGCGAGCACCAGAATGTCGACCCCGCCGAAGCGCTGCACCGCGGCGGCAACGATCTTGTCGCATTGCGCGGCCGTGGTCGGGCGCAAATTAACGCTCTCGACCTTGGCGCCAAGCTCTTCGCATTCGCGCACGACGTTCTTAAGCGCCGCGGCGCCACCCGCGGCGATCACGACATTGCAGCCAGCGCCAGCCAAGACTTGCGCGGCGAGCGCGCCGAACGCGCCGGTCGCGCCCGTGACGATCGCGGTCTTGCCGCGAATGTCGAACAGCGACAGTGGATTTTTGAGTAAATCTTCCGGCATGGATTTTTCTCACGCTACGAATTTCGCTTCGTGCCTGACCACCCCGTCACGGCTTCCCGGCGTCATTTGACCGGGGCGACGGCAACCGCGATGGTGCAGACATCGTTGCCGCGATTGACGATCTCGCGGGATTCATTGGGGCCGATGTAGCAGCTGTCGCCCGCGGTCACGACTGTCTCCTTGCCTCCGGCAATGACGGTGAGTTCGCCGGCCAGCACGTAATAGATCTTCTCCGGCGGCGAGGCGTCGGGACCGGCTCCGCCGCCGGGAAGAAAATGCGAGATGCCGAAAATCAGCGTTTGCGAGCCACCCATTTCGGCGCCGAAGACGCGCAGCGATTTATAATCGCGATGGTTCGGCGCTTCGTAGGGCTTCGCTTCGGAAAGCTTGCGCACGATCATGCAAACTTCTCCCCTTTCTCGATCCGGTAGGCGCCATTCGGGTCGACGATCGCCACAAGCCGAATGATACAGCCGTCGCCGCGGTCCCAGTTCCATGGGAAGAAGGCGAAGGTGCAGCGCCGGCCGGTGACCTTGTCGATATCGCCGCCGACATTCTCGATGCCGAGAATGCCGTTCTTAAAGAGAATGCGGTGGACCGGCTCCCAGTCGGGGAAGTCTTGCTTCCAATCGCGGCCGCCGGACCATTCCTTATATTCGGCCGCCAGATGCGGATGCAGCGGTCCGTTACGCTGCGGACCGATCGCCGTGGCGAGCGGATGATCGTTGGCCTGCGTGTCGTGGCCGACTACCTTGACCTGCTTCTCGACGAACCATTTTCCCGCCGAAGGCACGAAGCCGGGCGAATAGCAGAAATAATCTTCGCTATCGTCGTACTTCTTGTGCCAGCCGGTATTGACGATGACGACATCGCGCGGCCGAACGACTTTGCCGGCCGCTTTTTCCAGATCGTCATAGGTGATCGATTCCCACTTCTGCTTCGGCAGCGAGATCACGATGCCGGAGCCGAAAAAGTGCGGCAGCGGCACTTCGTCGATGAATGGCGTTCCCTGCACCACATGCGCGGGCGCATCGATATGCGTGGTGTTGTGCATCGACGTCGTGATGCGCTGCGACAGCACGCCGGATTTCGCCATGTAATGGATGCGTTCGATCTTGACGTCTTCGAAATAGGGCCAATTGGGCGACTGGTATCCGAAACGATGCGACAGGTTATAGAATTCAAGTCCCATTGAATTATTTTCGTTTTCTTCGAAGGTTACGCCACGAATTGCTTTGGTCACCGAGATTCCTCCGCGCTGCTCTCTTTACTCTATGCCTGTGCCGCTTCTCCGGCGCGTTCGCTCGCGCTGTTTGTACCGAATATCGAATATGAGGTACAGGGAGAGGCTTGAGCGACATTGTCGAGGAGCCGCATGGTCAAAAAAATCGCGCTCGAAGAGCATTTTCTCTGTCCCGATTTTATCGAATATTGGAATCGGACCGCGGTCGACTTGCCGCCGGAACGCCGCGAAAAAGCGCTGTCGCGCCTGACCGATTTCGGCGAAATGCGGCTTAACGCGATGGATGAAGCCGGCATTGCCCGCGCGGTTCTCGGCCTCGCGGGACCGGGCGTGCAAGCCGAACGCGATACCGCGACCGCGGTGCGCCGCGCGCGATCCGCCAACGATTTCCTCGCGCGGGAAATCGCGGAACGGCCCGATCGCTATTGCGGCTTCGCGCATTTGGCCATGCAGGATGCGCGCGCCGCGGCGGACGAACTTGAACGCTGCATGCGCGAGCTCAAATTCTGCGGCGCCATGATCAACGGCCATACCAACGGACAATATCTCGACCATCCGGCGCTCTATCCGTTTTGGGAGCGCGCCGAGGCGTTGAATGCGCTGATCTATCTGCATCCCGCCGATCCGCTGACGCCGGCGCCGGTTTTAGAAGGCCACAAGGGACTGCGGCGCGCCACATGGGAATGGACGTTCGAAACCGGATCACACGCTTTGCGGCTGATCTTCGGCGGCCTGTTCGACCGCTTCCCACGCGCGCGCCTTGGTCTCGGGCATCTCGGCGAGACGATTCCGTTCCTGCTTTGGCGTTTCGACAGCCGCGCCGGACCGAATTTCTATGCGATCAAGCTAGGCAAGCCGCCGTCGCAATATTTCAAGGACAATTTCGTGGTGACGACGTCCGGGATGTGTTCGGCCGAGCCGCTCAACTGCACCCTTGCCGCGCTCGGTCACGAGCGGGTCATGTTTGCCGCCGACTACCCATTCGAGTCCGCGCAGGAGGCTGGCGCGTTCATGGATGAGGTTCCTCTTGCCGAATCGGTGCGCAAAGCGATCGCTGCCGACAACGTGGCGAGATATTTGGACGTTACCGCATGACTTAAGTCGAAAATCGCCCTTTTCCGACCTACAACACAGCCCTGGGTTGACTGTCCAAGCCACAGAAATTATTGCAAAATCGCCCGACTCGGGTGAGCCGCGTTGGGTTTAGAAAGAAAACTCGCGCATCGGCGCATGCACACATTGGCGCATGCATCGCGCGCAGGAGGAAAGCATGGCGTTCGCGACGCTGAAATTGCCGGTCATCCTGCTCGGCGCGGCGCAACTCCTCAAACGCGCGGCGAGGCGGCATCCGCAATTCAAGGCGCGGCTGAAGGAGCACGATTTCGTCGCGCAGATCATGACGCGCGATGAGGAAGTCGGGCGCTGGATCGAATTCAAGAACGGCGAGATCACTTCGCGCGCCGGATTGCATGCGTCTGCGGACATCAAGCTGATGTTCAAGAACGCCAAGATCGGCGCCTCGCTGTTGATGCCGCCGATCGACTGGCTCGATCAGATCAACGCGCAGAAGGATTTCGTTCTCACCGTCGACGGCCCCGAGCGTCTCACCAATTGGTTCGCGCAAACGTTGATGATGAGCCAATCGGCCGGCCTTAAATACGGCACGAAACTGCGCCGCGGCATCACGCGATATTGCAACATGACGAACGGCGGACCGGTTTTCGTCGACGTCAAGGACGGCAAGATCCTGCGCATGACGCCGATCGACCTCACCGACCGCGACGGTGCGTCATGGACGATCGAGGCGAAAGGCGAAAAGCTCACGCCGCCCCGCAAGACGACACTGGCGCCGCACGGGCAGAATGCGAAATCCATCGTCTATTCGCCGGACCGCCTGCTCTATCCGATGAAGCGGGTCGACTTCGATCCTAAAGGCGAGCGCAATCCGCAGAACCGCGGCAAGTCCGGCTATGAGCGCATCTCCTGGGACGAGGCGATCAAGATCGTCACCGACGAGATCAAGCGGCAGAAGCGCGAATATGGTCCCGGCGCGATCACCTTCTCGCACGGCTCGCATCACACCTGGGGCAATGTCGGCTATTACCTCTCTGCGCTGTTCCGCTTCGCCAATGCCGTGGGCATGACGCGCATCCATCACAATCCGGATTCATGGGAGGGCTGGTACTGGGGCGCCGTCCATCATTGGGGCTACACACTGCGTGTCGGCCAGTCGGAGACTTACGGCACGGTCGAGGACTGCCTGCAGAACTGCGACATGATCGTGTTTTGGGCGGCCGACCCGGAATCGACGTCGGGCTCCTACGGCGCGCAGGAAGGCACCACCCGCCGCCAATGGCTGAAGAATGCCAAGCTCGGCATCAAGGTCGTCCACGTCGATCCTTACTTCAACGCCAGCGCGCAATTTCTTCCCGGCAAATGGTTTGCGCCGAAACCGACCACTTCGGTCGCGATGGCGATGGCGATAGCCTATGTCTGGATCAACGAAAACCTCTACGACGAGGAATATGTCGCGACGCATACCGTCGGCTTCGACGCGTGGAAGGCCTATCTGCTGGGTGAAGAGGACGGCATCGCGAAAACGCCGGAGTGGCAGGAAAAGGAAACCGGCGTTCCCGCCAAAGACGTCCGCGCGCTGGCGCGCGAATGGGGCAAGAAACGCGTCTATCTCGCGCCCGGCGGCTGGGGCAATGGTCATGGCGGCGCCTGCCGTAATCAGACCGGCATTCCTTGGGCGCGCGTCATGGTTTGCCTCATCGCCATGCAAGGGCTCGGCAAGCCCGGCGTGAACATGGGCAATTTGCAATGGGGCTGCCCGCTCGATTTCAATTTCTATTTTCCGGGTTATGCCGACGGCGGCATGTCGGGCGATCTTGAAAACACGGCGATGCCGGTCGAGCTTTATCAGCGCATGCCGCAACTACCGACCATGAATTCCAACGGCCAGCGCATCCCGCGCATTTTCGTGCCGGAGGCGATCATCGACGGCAAGGCGGAAGGCTATCCGTGGGTCGGCAAATCGATTGAGCACCAGTTCGCGCGCTTTGCCTATCCGGCGCCGGGCCATGCGCCGGTGCACATGCTTTACAAATACGGCGGCTCGATTCTCTCGACCATGAACAACACCAATCGCTGGGTGCGGATGTATCAGTCGCCGAACCTGGAATTCGTCGTCAACCAGTCGATCTGGTTCGAAGGCGAAGCGAAGTTCGCGGATATCATTCTGCCCGCCTGCACTAATTTCGAACGCACCGACATCAGCGAATGGGCGGGGCTCGGCGGCTATGGCCATCACGGCCAGCAGCAGCTCAATCACCGCGTCATCGTCTTTCAGGCGCCGGCGATCGCGCCTTTGGGTGAATCGAAGTCGGATTTCTGGATCTTCAACGAGCTGTGCAAGCCGCTCGGCCTTGCCAATTATTTCTCGGAAGGGGTCAATGAGATCGACTGGGTGAAGCGCATTTTCCTCGCGTCCGACCTGCCCAAGCATATCGGCTGGAAGAAGTTCCTAAAGCGCGGCTATTTCGTCGTGCCGGCGGAGAAAGAAAAGCTCCGCGCGCCGGTCTCCTTCCGCTGGTTCTACGAGGGCCGCAAAAAGGACGTGCCCGAAGCGCAGCCGCTGCCGTCCGATTACACCGAAGAATTCTTGCGTGGGCTGCAAACCCAGTCCGGCAAGCTCGAGTTCGAGTGCAATTCGCTCAAGCGCTTCAAAGATCCGGAACGGCCGCCGATCGTCAAATACGAGCCGTCTTGGGAAGGCGCGCATTCGCGCGAATTATTCACGCGCTATCCGCTGCAATTGCTCACCCCGCACTCGAAATATTCGTTTCATACCCAGGGTGACGGCAAGGACTCGTTCCTGCTCAATATCGAGGACCATCGCGTCAAGGTCGACGGCTATTATTACTGGATCGTGCGCATGAATGCGGAGGACGCTAAGGCGCGCGGCATCGGCAAGCACGATCTGGTAAAGGTTTATAACGATCGCGGCGCGGTGATCTGTGCGGCATTGCCGACGCAGCGGCTGCCGCGCGGCGTGGCGCATGGCTACGAGTCGTCGGCGGTCTACGACCCGATGGGTGAGCCCGGCAAATCGGTCGATCGTGGCGGCTGCCTCAATCTGCTGACGCCGGAACGCACGCAGACCAAGAGCACCCATTCGCTGGCCGGCGCCAATTCGCTGGTTCAGATCGAGCTATGGGATGGCCGCACTGAATTCGTGGCGGCCGCTTTCGCCGCCGCGGACAAAGACCGGCAGGTCAGGCGCAGACTGAAGGAAGCCCGGCTGGTGCCGGCAAAATGAAATCGATCTTTCGAAGCGAATGACAAAGAGCGGCCGATGAAAAAATGGAACATGATCATCGACGTGGCCGAATGCACCAATTGCAATCTGTGCACGCTCGCGGTCATGGACGAATATGTCGGCAACGAGTGGCCTGATTATTCGGCGCCGATGCCCAAGCACGGCCACAGGTGGATCAACATCTTGCAGAAGGAACGTGGGCAGACGCCGATGATCGACATCGCCTACGTTCCGACCATGTGCAATCACTGCGACGACGCGCCATGCATCAAGGCGGCGCCGAAAGGCGCGATCAAGAAGCGCCGTGATGGCATTGTCATCATCGATCCGGAAAAGGCAAAAGGCCAGAAGCAACTCGTCGATGCCTGCCCGTATGGGCATATCTGGTGGAACGACGACTTGCAGCTGCCGCAAACCTGGACTTTCGACGCGCATTTGCTCGACCGGGGCTGGACGCAAACCAGGGGACAGCAATCGTGTCCGACCGGCGCGATGCGCGCGCTGAAGGTTACTGACGAGGAGATGGCGCGCATTGCGCGGGACGAAAATCTCGAAGTCATCAAGCCCGAAATCGGCACCAAGCCGCGGGTCTATTACCGCAATCTCTGGCGCTATTCGAAATGCTTCATCGGCGGATCGGTGGCCGAGGAAAAGCAAGGCTTAGTGGATTGCGTCGAAGGCGCAAGCGTCCAGCTCGTCAAGAACGGCGCCTCGGTCGCCGTGACCACGACCGACAATTACGGCGACTTCAAATTCGACAAGCTCGATGAGAATTCGGGCCGCTACAGTATTCAGATTTTCTCCCGCGGCCGCTCCAAGGTCGTGGACGTCGAACTGGGAGCCAGCGTCAGCCTCGGCGAGATCAAGCTTTAGGCATGATGCGGAAGATCATGCCCGCGCCTCATTGCGGCGGCGTGCCGTTGGCGGCCAATACTTCGCCGGCAAGATAAAGCGAGCCGGTGATGAGAATGCGCGGTGCCGGATGCAGATCGAGCTTCCCGGCGACGTCGATCGCGCTTTCGATATCGTCGCGAGCCAAGGCCGGAATGCCGACGCTTCCGGCAATATTGGCGAGTTCGGGCGCCGGCACGGTCTTGTCCTGATGGATCGGGACGGTGATCACCCGGCGCGCAAGACCGGAAAAATTCTTCAAGAATCCGGCGCAGTCCTTGGTCGACAACATGCCGACGATCAGCACGACCGGCCGCGAGACCCGCTCCTCGAGATCGGCAAGGGCGGCGGCGATCGCCTGACCGCCGTCGGGATTGTGCCCGCCGTCGAGCCAGAGCTCGCTATCTGGTGGCGCGAGCTCGGCCAGCCGGCCATGTGACAGCCGCTGCATGCGCGCCGGCCATTCGACCCGGATCATGGCGGCCTCGAACGAGGCGGGAGCGAGCTTCATGCCGGCGCTGCGCAAAGCCGCAACCGCCGCGCCGGCATTTTCGTATTGGTGCCGGCCGTAGAGCCGGGGCGCCGGCAGATCGAGCAAGCCGTCGTCGTCCTGATAGACCAGCCGGCCGCGCTCTTCGGTCGAAGTCCAATCTTCGCCGGCGATCTTGAGCGGGGCCTTGAGCCGCGCCGCCTGCCGCGCGATAACAGCGAGCGCTTCGCGCATTTGACCGGTGATGATAGCCGGCACGCGCGCTTTAATAATTCCGGCCTTCTCGGCGGCAATCGATTCAACCGTGTCGCCGAGAAATTCGCGATGATCGACCGACACGCGCGTGATGACGGTTGCCAATGGGCGCTCGACGACATTGGTGGCATCGAGCCGTCCGCCGAGTCCCACTTCCAGCAACGCCATATCGGCCGGATAGCGAGAGAACAAAAGAAACGCCGCGGCGGTCTCCATCTCGAACACCGTGATCGGCGCGCCGCCGTTCTTAATCTCGCATTCGGCGAGCGCGTCGCCGAGTTCGTCGTCGCCGACCAGCATGCCGCCGTCTTTTTGTCCTATCCGGAAGCGTTCGTTGAGGCGGACCAGATTGGGCGAAGTGTAGGCGTGGACGCTTTTGCCGGCAGCTTCCAACGCCGCCCGCATGAAGGCGATCGTCGAGCCCTTGCCGTTGGTGCCCGCCACATGGATGACCGGCGGCAGGCGCCGCTCCGGGTGACCGAGCGCCGCAAGGAGCCGCTCGATGCGACCGAGGGAAAGGTCGATCCGTTTCGGATGCAGGGCCAACAATCGTGCCAGTACGGCATCGATCGGCCTGGCCATGGCGTCGCGGGCACTCACGCGGTAGCGGGCTCCGCGGTCAGAACCGGCGGCGCCAACGCGCGCGATTGCGGGGGCGCCGGAGGCGCCTTGATCAAGAGCCGGCACAGCCGCGCAATGATCGTACGCAAGTCGTGACGGTGCACGACCATGTCGACCATGCCGTGATCGCGCAGATATTCGGATTTCTGAAAGCCTTCCGGCAGCTTCTCGCGAATGGTCTGCTCGATCACGCGCGGACCGGCGAAACCGATCAGCGCGCCGGGCTCCGCGATGTGCACGTCGCCAAGCATCGCGTAAGACGCGGTGACGCCGCCGGTCGTCGGATTAGTCAAGACAACGATGTAAGGTTTGCGCGCCTCGCGGATCCGTTGCACGGCAATGGTGGTTCGCGGCAATTGCATCAGCGACAAAATACCTTCCTGCATGCGCGCGCCGCCCGATGCGGCGAACAGCACGAACGGGCAGCCTTTTTCGACCGCCGTATCGAGCCCCTTGATCACCGCTTCACCTGCGGCCATGCCGAGCGAGCCGCCCATGAAATCGAAGTCCTGCACGCCGATTACCGCGGCAAAGCCGTCAAGCTTGCCGTAACCAAGCTTCACGGCGTCGTTCATTCCGGTCTTGGTGCGCGCATCCTTCAGCCGATCGATGTAACGGCGCTCGTCGCGGAATTTCAGCGGATCGACCGGGACGTCAGGCACGGCGATGTCGAACCAGGTGGCATTGTCGAACATCGACTTCAGCCGCGCCGTCGCGGTCATGCGCATGTGATAGTTCGAGCCGGGAATGACGAACTGGTTCGCCTCGACATCTTTGTAGAAGACCAGCTGGCCGGATTCCGGACACTTGATCCATAAATTCTCCGGCGCTTCGCGCTTCGACAGGATGCTGCGAATCTTTGGCCGTACGACGTTGGAGATCCAGTTCATCTACACG
>JBAPZR010001048.1:0-2361 GCA_049285335.1 Xanthobacteraceae bacterium
CACTGCTCCCGCGTGAGCGGTTCGACGCCGCCTCGGCAAGGAATGCAGGGACGCTGCGCGAGCGTAGGCATCACAGCTTCAGATACTGACAATCTCAACTCGGTTGTAATCCGTCGTCGAGGTAACCCCTTGATCCCTCCGTTTCAATCAAGATTGCGCTAGCCGCTGCGGGAGTCAAATTGGGAGACGGCGCTGTCAGGAGATAGCCCGCCTCCGACGCCAGCCTGCTCACATACTCGGTTCTCTCAGCCTAACAGCAGGCAGCCCAGAGGTGTATGTCACCTCATAGAAGGCGCGTATTGCGTAGAGGAATATGGTAGCTGCATTGAAAGCACCGTGGCTTTTAGCCCCTTTGATGCGTGGGCTGTGAGCGTATCAGAGAACGAGTTCTTGACGCGTCACAGTTGCGGCACCTCCCCGCCGCCTACATCGTGGGGTAATTGAGGTCGAACATCATCCATAGGGTGCCGCCGACCAGAATGAGGAGCACGACGGCCGCGAAGCACAGCGCGATCCGTTTGTTCTGCGACGACGGTTTCAAATCTAGGTGCAGAAAATACCGCAGGTGGACGACGACCTGAGTGATCGCCGCAACGCCGACGACGACAAAGATCTGTATCGGCCGCAACGTGCGAGCGGCGACGAGGCCGAATGGAATCGCAGTCAGCACCAACGCGAGAACGAAACCGACCAAGTAGGGCCTAATCGCGGCTGGCCCCCCGTGCGGCGAGGCCGACACTTTAGAGAATTGCGGTTGGGCCGGCATGCTAGAGAATTCCCGGCAGGTAGACGACAGAGAAGATGGTGATCCAGACGATATCGAGGAAATGCCAGAACAGGCCGAGCCGGCAGAGTCGCGAGGCGACAAATGGGTTCAGCCCGCGCAACGCGACCTCGCATCCCAAGAGAACGATCCAGACCAGTCCGACGCTGACGTGAGTGCCGTGGGTGCCGACCAGCGTGAAGAAGGCCGAAAGAAAACCGCTGCGCCACGGGCCGGCGTCGGCGACGGCCATCCCGTAGAATTCGAAAATCTCCATGGTGACGAAGCCGAGTCCGAGCAGGAACGTCACGCTCAGCCAGGCCAGTGTGCGCCGGCGTTGCCCGGCTGCGATCGCAACGCTGCCGAAACCGAAGGTCACGCTGCTCGCCAGCAGCAGCATGGTTTTCGCAAAGGTGTGCGGGAGCCAGAATAACTTGTGCCCGCCCGGCCCGTCAGCGGTGTTATGCGACATCACCACAAAGGTCGCTAACAGCAGTGCGAAGATGATCGCGTCACTTATCAGATAGATCCAGAAGCCGTACGCCCTTTCGTCGATAGCTCGTTCGGCTTCGGTTTCTTCGCCAGGATCCGCGGTGATGACGGCATCGGTCACGTCAGCGCCCCAGATGGGAGTGCGAGGCCGGTGCGGCGGCTCTCGATCGCTTCGACTTCGCTCGCCGGGATGCGGTACTCGGCGTGATCACGAAAAGTCTGCGACAGCACCGCAGCGAACATGCCGAATCCGCCGACGGTGACCAGCCACCAGATTTGCCAGATCATCGCAAAGGCAAAAACGAACGACGTCGCTCCAAGCGCGACGCCAGCGCTGCTGTCGTCGGGCAAGATGATGTCGTGGAAGCCGGCGGGTCTGTGGGCCGCCGTCCCCGACTTTTTCATGGCCCACCATGCATCGATACCGTGGACCTGTGGCACGACGGCGAAATTGTAGGCGGCCGGCGGCGCGGCGGTCGCCCATTCCAGCGTCCTGCCGTTCCACGGATCGCCGGTCGAGACTGCAAGCGCGGCGCGGTCGTGGATGCTGACGGCGAGCTGAATAGCGAGGAACGCGATGCCACACAGGATGAAGAGGGCACCGAATTCGGCCACGACGAGATACGGCTGCCAGCTCGCGACATAGTAGCGCTCCAGGCGGGCCGGCATGCCCATGAAGCCAAGAATGTAAAGCGGCATGAAGGCCAGATAGAAGCCGACGATCCAGGCCCAGAAGGCCCGCCTGCCCCATTTTTCCTCGAGCCGAAAGCCGAACGCCTTGGGAAACCAATACTGGTAGCCGGCGAAATAACCGAACAGCGCCCCGGGGATCATCATGTTGTGGAAATGCGCCACCAGGAAGGTTGTATTGTTCATGAGATAGCCGACCGGCACGACCGCGAGCAAAACGCCGGTCATGCCGCCAATGACAAACGTCACGATAAAGCCGAGCGTAAACAGCATCGGCACGGAAAATTGCATCCGGCCGCGATACATCGTGAATAGCCAGTCGAAAATCGTCACGGCTGTCGGCACGGCGATGAGCGGTGCCACCCTACCAAAGAAGGCGTTCACATCGGCGCTGGCGCCCATGGTGAAGAAATGGT
>JBAPZR010001049.1:0-2103 GCA_049285335.1 Xanthobacteraceae bacterium
GGTCCTAAGACAGAAGCGGGAAAGCAGACCTCTCGTTGCAATGCCGTCCGCCATGGGCTGACGGCCGAGACAGTGATTGGCGCGTTGGAGGATGCCCTAGATTACAAAGCCTTCGAGCTAGCCATCACGGCCGATTACGATGCGCAATCGGCTGTGGAGCGGGAGCTCGTGCTCCGATTAGCGAGCCTGTTGTGGCGGCTACGTCGGGCAACGACAATCGAGACGGGTCTTTTCGAAATCCAGGCGGATCATCTCAGCGACTTTAGAAAGACGCACCAGATCTCGCCCGCCTCGCGTGAGATCGTTTATGCGCTTTTCAATGCAAACTCGGATCGGCAAGCCGCATCGCACGGTCTCGCGAACGCAACCGAGACGAGCCCGGTTTCACTAACTTCAGCCCAAGGCCAGATTACTCCTGACGTTGAGCTCGCCCGTTGTTTCTTGCGGCTCTGCAATCTGCCCAATTATGCGCTCGACCGCCTCAGTCGCTATGAAGCTGCTCTTTGGCGTCAAGCTGGACAGATTCTTTATGCGCTTGACAATTTGGATCGTCGCAAGCCGCAGGAGAGAATGCGGCGTTTCTGTCTCAGCGGTGAGCAAGCACTGACAGCTATCGAGCGCGAAGAGTGTTGAAGCGGTTAATTGCCCACTTTTTGTCTATTATCCAGGAGGGCGATGATGCCAATGCGATTCGTCGGTCACTACTGGGCAGGTACGGCGAAGACCCAGAGACGTCACACTAGCGATGTGACGCGAATTACAATTGCCGCGGTCTTTGCCACCACAGTCACGATATCAGTCTCTGCGCAGGAATTCTTAGCGGGATCGGGCTTGCCGGCCGTCGCCTTTCCAAAACCCGATCGCCTGGTCGCGGACATCGTCAGCCCAATCTGGCACGACGAAAAGGAGCGCGATGATGCCGGCGAGCCAACCCAGCTCGTGCAATTGCTCGATATCAAATCGGGAATGACCGTCGCGGACATTGGAGCTGGCAGCGGCTATTACGTCGTACGGCTATCCCCTATCGTCGGTCCCCGCGGCAGCGTCATCGCAGAAGATGTCGTACCCAAATATTTACGGAGCCTGCGCAGTCGGGTGCGTGATCTCGGATTGCAGAACGTCGTAATCGGCCTTGGCGAACCGCACGATCCAAGATTGCCAGTTGATTCGCTCGATATGGCAATCCTAGTACACATGTATCACGAGATCGCCCAGCCCTATGGTCTTCTTTACAATCTCGTCCCTGCGCTCAAAGTCGGCGCGCGCGTCGGCGTTGTCGACGCCTACGGCCCAACGTCCGAGCACGGTACCCCACCGGACCTCCTACGCTGTGAACTCGCAACCGTTGGATATCGCGAGAACAGCTTCGATCGACTCACGGGGAGCAACGCCTACCTGGCGATTTTCGCGCCGCCCTCCGTTGCCAGCCGGACGCGGCCGGAAGCCATGGTCGCGTGCAAGGCGCCATAGTGCGCCTCGCTGATGTGCCGACGGCAACTGACCGTCGATGTCGCACCCTCGGATAGGCTCGGTTCATGGAACTAAGCGACGGCATTAGACAACAGATAAATAACACAACCGACAAGCGCGCCGACGATTGTACCGTTTATGCGGATGTATTGAAGGTCGCTGCCGAGGACCAATTCAAGACGGTCGGATACAGTCCGCGCATCCCAGTTCCGCACGACCTCAGCGATTAGCAATCCAATCTCGCTGTGCCATTGAAGCAACTCCATTACGAGGCGTTCGATGATGGCGTCGATCCGCGTACGTATGAATGGATCTTCTCGCATCGAACGGGCTAGGGCCAACACTGCGGAATGGACGGTCGAACGTGCGTTCGACCGTGGGTCAGACAATTCCTCTACCAGTCGATGCGCAAGCTGGTCCCAAAGGGAGGTGATCCAGGCCCTGACCACTACATCATCTAAAAGTAGGTTTTTTAGGTGTTGCACCTTGTCGCGCAGTTCGGTCGACGTCATCAATTCGTTGGCCAAACTTGCAACTGTGGCCCGAAACTGCACGCGAGCCTCACTGTCTCGTTGCCGCAAGCGGTGTAATAGATCGATCGTGCCCTCCACGATGGCAGTCGCGATACGGCGG